>CALJMB010000270.1 GCA_937982515.1 uncultured Balneolaceae bacterium | reverse complement strand
ATGGAACAAAATAAAGCTATCAAATATATCCGGTTTAAGTTACCTGATACATTTGGAGTAGTAAGTAGCAAGTAGCAAGACTTTTTATCTGTTGCTTCTTACTACTATACACATTCTGTTTTACCCTGCCGGAATCGCAGAGACCGCGGACGGGCGACTGTGCAGGCCTGCTCCGGTCACCGGTCATCCGTCGCCGGTCCTCTTCATAACCATACCGGCATATGAATGGGAGTCCAATTATTATTAGCCGCAATATTTGGTCACATTAATTCTCTATTCATCCCAAAGCCATTTGCCTGATATACTTTCCAGCTTATACTGGCAGTGAAATCTCCGGCATTTCAGTCCATACTTACTAAGCATAGATAACCTCAATACTCTAGTCTTAAAGAACAGGGCTGATGCCGGGATTTCATTTTTTTAACCCACTTAATACTGCTTCGGAAATGTTACTTGAGTTAAGTGGTGGAAAAGGCCTTCCCTGTTTCACAAGCTTGGAACATTCAGCCCCATAGACGCCTGAATTTTCACCCTTCATTTTGTTCTTCCAACACATACGATATTATTTTGTAATATTGATTTTGGTGTAAGAATTGATAACTTAATAATTAACACCGTTAACCAACGCCAATTTATGGACAGTAAAAGAAATAGCGGACTAAAAGAACAGATCTTAAATGCCTCGAGGCTTTTACTGTCGCAGGAAGGGTATAGAAACTTTTCTCTCCGAAAGGTTGCGCGGGATGTCGGAGTCAGTGCAACCAGCGTTTATCTCCATTTTGACAGCAAAGATCATTTGATTCATACGCTGATGGAGGAGTCGATAGATTATCTGAATGGAAAGCTGGAAGAAGTTAGTATACGGCAGCTGGAGCCTATTCAAAAACTACAGGCTTTGGCTTATGAGTATGTGAGTTTTGCACTTCAGTACCCTAAAGAGTATCAAATACTATACATGGCGGGGACCGGCGAAATGGCGCGTTATCCCAAAGATAAGTTCAGAAAAGTACGGCAGGGCTATGAAATTGTGACCCGGGCTATCGAAGAAGGCGTCGACAGAGGGCTATTAGACGAAACCCAGCCCCGGATTACCGCCTATACATTTTGGGCTCAGCTGCATGGAGTTATGTCTGTTGTACTTTCAAGGCGGTTAGACAACCGAATAGATCGGAATGAGTTTATCGAACAGGCAATCGATCACATAATTTATGGATTTCACGTTCGGACGGCCATAGAGGCCGACTAGAAGTCAACATTTGTTTGAGTATTAAACACTGCATTACGTATTCCGTACTGCAGTGTTTATTTTCCTTCGATAATACGCAATACAATCACATACCGAGTTGCTATCTAAGTGCTGTTTTTTAGAAGCTACCTCAAAAATATAAGATGACTGCTATGGAACCATTCAATGAAAGCTTCGGATTTTTGACTCAGCTCCCGGTATGGAGTGTAGTAGTGGGCATTTTGGTTGTTGCACTATTATTCGCCTTCTGGAATATGCCGCTCTGGTTATGGGCGGTATCAGGAGTTATCGTACTCTGGGGGCTCAGCGCACCGATATGGCTATTAGGCGTATATGTGGCTCTCTGTTTGGTTTTCATTGTCAAACCTCTGCGCAGGACGCTGATTTCCAGGGGAATAATGAAGCTGCTCGATGCCCTTAACTTCCTCCCTAAAATATCCGAAACGGAACGTACGGCTATCGAAGCAGGCAACGTATGGGTTGACGGAGAACTGTTTTCCGGCAAACCTGATCTCCGAAAACTGGCAGAAGAAGATTATCCGGATCTTACCGAAAAAGAGCGGGAATTCCTTGACGGACCTGTGGAGGAGTTGTGCGGTATGGTTAAAGACTGGGATGTTTTTGTACGGAAAGAGTTTACTGATGAAGTATGGGACTACATGCGCAAGCAGGGTTTTTTCGGGCTTGTCATTCCCGAAGAATATGGCGGCCACGGTTTTTCTCACCTGGCCCACAGTACAATTATAGCTAAATTGGCTTCCCGGTGTGGCCCGCTCGCTACAACCGTAATGGTTCCAAACTCGTTAGGCCCGGCGGAACTGTTGATGTACTACGGAACCGAAGAGCAGAAAGACTATTACCTGCCCCGGCTGGCTACAGGCGAGGAGATGCCGTGTTTTGGATTGACGGAACCTGAAGCCGGTTCGGATGCCGGAGCAATGGAATCAGAGGGTGAGATTTTTAAAGGTGAAGACGGCAATTTGTACATCCGGCTTAACTTCAGGAAACGATACATCACCCTCGCCTCCATATCCACGGTGATAGGTCTGGCATTCAAGCTGAACGATCCGGAGAATTACCTGGGAAAAGGTACACATCTAGGTATCACATGCGCACTGATACCTAGTGACGCTGAAGGCGTGAAATTGGGGCGGCGTCATGACCCGCTCGGAGTTCCGTTTCATAACTGTCCCATAGACGGAAAAGATGTAGTGGTACCTGTAGACGCTATCATCGGCGGCGCCGGGCAGGCCGGTAACGGTTGGCGCATGTTGATGGAATCACTGGCTGTGGGACGGGGTATTTCGCTTCCCGCCCAAAGTGTGGGAGGGGCCAAGCTAGCGACCCGGGCACTTGGAGCATATACGGCCTTTCGCCGGCAATTTGGCATTAATATTGGCAAGTTTGAAGGTATTGAGGAAGCCATGGCCCGAATCGGCGGATTTACATACCTGATGGAAGCCGCCCGCAAATATACGTGTGGCGGACTTGACACCGGCGCCAAGCCCGCCGTTATCACGGCTATAGCAAAATATAATTTTACTGAATTAGGGCGGATGGTTATCAACGATGCCATGGATATTATTGGAGGAGCGGGCATATCCAGAGGCCCGCGTAATATATTTGCCCACAGTTACATAGCCACACCTATCGCTATCACGGTAGAAGGAGCAAATATACTAACCCGAAGCCTGATGATTTTTGGCCAGGGCGCTATACGGTGTCATCCCTATGCCTACGATGAAATTGATGCCTTGACCCGCAAAGACCTAAAAGCATTTGATGAAGCATTCTGGAAGCACATAGGCCATGTGGTTCAAAATACTTCGAGGGCCATCGTTTTGAGCCTGACCCGGGGCAAAGTCGTTTCCTCTCCGGTAGGCGGTCCGGCGGCTAAATACTATAAAAAGCTTTCATGGGCCTCCGCTTCATTCGCATTCCTGGCTGATGTGGCCTTGGGTTCATATGGCGGAGGCTTGAAAATCAAAGAGAAGATGAGTGGCCGTTTTGCTGACATCCTTGGCTGGATGTACCTTGCCACAACCACACTTCGTCGGTTTGAGGCTGAAGGGCGCCGGACGGATGATCTGCCCTTCCTCGATTGGACCATGGACTATTCATTCAGTCGAATTCAAATCGCCTTCGATGAGCTGTACAGTGAAATGCAGGTCCCTGGCCTGAGTTGGTTGTTTCGTGGCCCGGTAGCTTTATGGTCGCGTATGAACCGGATCGGTTCCGTTCCGTCTGACAAGTTGGGGCATAAGGTGGCACAGGCAATGCAACGTATGGGAGAACAGCGGGATCGCCTCACAGCTGAAATTTATCTGCCGGAAGATAAAAGCACGGGCCTGGGATTATATGAGTATGCTTTTGAATTATCGGTAGAAGCCGCGCCCGTCTACAAAAAAATATATAAGGCAATGAAAACCGGAGAGCTGCCAAAGGCACAACCGCTATTTGTTATCGAGCAGGCTCGGGAAAAGGGCATTATTTCCCGGGAGGAGTTTACACTGGTGAACAAGGCTGAGGATGCAAGGATAGATGCTATCCAGGTAGATGAGTTTACGCTGGACGAATACCGCGGGAATACTCCAGGTTTACCAATAACTGAAGAAAAAGTGACTCGATAGAAACAGAGTCTCTTTTGTTCTCCAAAAAAACAAGGCCCTGTGAACGGATAGTTCGCAGGGCCTTTTTAGGTTCTTGGATAGTATTAGTTCTGTCAACAACTCAATTTACAGGATAGAATGGGTAGTAATTACAATTTTGAAGCCTGAATAAACTCTTTTGCTCTTCCATGTAACGATTTCCAGTCTTTTTTCCTGATCAAGTCTTTACCTAAAAGCTGCACACCGATTCCCAAAGCACTGTAATCCGTTTTAGGCAACTGTTTTATCAGCTCAAGGTCCAGGCCTCCGCAGGGTAGAAGTTCTATGTTATCTAACGGGCCTTTAAGCTGTGATATGTACCCGGGGCCAAGTACTTTAATAGGGAAAATTTTAATGATATCTCCACCAGATTTAGCTGCTAATTCTACCTCTGTTGGCGTCATGGCACCCGGTATCGATATCATGCCCAGTTGTTTTGTGCGTTTAATAACATCTGTATTTACATTTGGCGAAATAATATAGGCTGCACCTGCATCGAAAGCCATTTCTACTTGTTTTGTATCTAAAACAGTGCCTGCTCCTACATAAGCATCCGATTCTAATTCTGAGCAAAGTAATTTGATCGAATCTTCAGTATTCCTGGAATTCATGGTCACTTCAAATAAGCGGATACCTGCTTCATACAAAACCCTGGATACTTCCAGGCATTCTTCTGGCATCAGTCCACGGTATATTATTATTATTCGATGCTTTCGGATCTCCTCCAGTACTGAATCGGTTTTGTTCATTTGAGACATGTTTAATTCCTCTTCTTATAAATCATGGATGTTCTGTTGTATATGGTCTGTAGTATGTAGCTAATGGTGACTTAGAATTTTACGACAGACTATTTGCTATTTAACACAAACCCTTTCTTTTTGCCGAATATGTACCATTCCCCCTGTTTCATAACAAATCCATTTACTATACCGCTGCCAGCCTCTGCCTGGCGGACAAACTCGTTTGGATCTGCTGTGTTTTCCTTAAACATGCCATAGTGCATGGGAACTGCGTATCGAGGTTGAATATGGCCAGTCAATCGTACAGCGTCATGAATATTCATGCATCCAAGCCTTCCATTAATACATGTCATCATCACATCCGGCTTTTCATCTGCAATCGCAATCAAATCATCTGAATATGTTGTATCTCCGGTTATATAAAAAGTTACATCATCGAATTTTAGCACATAGCCTATGCTGTCATCTGTATGATATGCCAGTACAGCTTTTACTGTTATATTACCAATCTCAATTTGTTGATTTCTGCGTACTGTTACCAGACGCTCGGAGGAGATACCCAATTCCAGGAAGCGGCTGATACATGCGGGTGGACCAATAAGCGTTAATAGGGGGTTTTTCGCCGCAATTTCTGGAATCGAGCCGTCATCAAGATGGTCACGATGTTCGTGGGTAACCAGAATATAATCGGAAACTACTCCACTTGGTTCTACGGGTGGTGGTACTACTCTGTGATACCCTATGGATTGTGAACAGACATTGGAAAGATAAGGGTCCACGTAATAAACAGATCCTTTAGAATCTTTAAAGGAAAAGCCGGCTTGCCCTGTCCAGGATACGCCAACTGTTTTTGGTTTTACTAATAAGTTTTGTTGAGTTTGAATGAATGAGCTCATGGTTTAACAAAATGAAGGGTACGTCTTTAAACCTTTACAAAAAAAAGTTCTCGAATTTCATCGAGCCGGTTAGAAGTCCATTCAATTTCATCAAATATTGTATGAAATTGCCGTACCTTTTTATTGTATTCTTTAATAGTAATTAAAGCCCTCTTAACTTCATCCCAGGTAATACCTAGTTGTTCAGGCTGATAAATTACCTGAGCTTCATCCAGAGCCTGTTTTAATTCTGCATAATTCTGTTTTTGTAACCAGGAAGATATTAAAATACCCAGTGCCACTACCTCACCATGTATGAAGTGTCTGCCTGTAGTAATCTCGAGGTTCCAAGCAAACAGGTGTTCGGAACCTGCATTAATAGGCTGCGATAAATGATCCATCATTAACTTCGTGGAATCCTCAATAAGTCTCATTAGTATTTCGATTCCCTGAGAAGTGTTAGTCCCAATTTCAGACGCTGATTTTAATGCCAGATTTATCATCTCCAACATAGCTTCTCCCAGCATCGGGTCGAAAGGTACGCCCTTCCCTGTACTAGATGCTAATTTCCAATCATTTAAGGTGGTTTGCATAAATAGCAAATCCCCGTATCCGGCGCGATTGAACCGGGGGTCAGCTTTACGTATCAGATCATAATCTACTACGATACGTTTGGGCCATCCAATCTTTTTAAATCCATAACGTAGCCCTTCATTATTGGTGATAGATATAAAGTCGGAAAACGGCGCATTAGTTGATGTTATAGTTGGGATCAGCAATGGTTTTCTCCCTCTTAGAAATGCAAAATATTTTGCTGCATCAAGAACTGCCCCACCTCCAAGCCCAACGAATTCTACTTCATTTGGTATAGAATCAATCATTTCATCGAGTACAGATTTCTGTAAAGTATTTGGCATCAGCACCTGGACCGGACTGTCGGAGAAATGGCTTCGGTGAAGTTCCCAGGGCACATGATCTGTTACAATCACATATTTGTCTATACTGTCCAGTTCTTTCGCTAAAATTCTGTCGCCGTAAATTGTTTCAATGCCTGTCATTATTAAATCTTTAGCTACAATATTAGTTTAAGCTCTTTTTGAGTGTTCTATCGGTTTTTTGGTGAGACTGATTTCGTTCTCTATCTCATCTTTCTGCAACTGAGCCATCTTCGTGACGCCAAAGCGGACTTCTCCATTGATGGCCTGTTTCTGCAGCCTTGCGAACCTTTTCTTCATCGATGTCAATTCCGAGTCCGGGAGATTGTGGGATTTCCACAAAACCATCTTTGTATTCAAATACCGAAGGGTCTTTCAGGTAGTCTAGCAGGTCATTGCCTTCATTATAGTGTATTCCCAGACTCTGCTCCTGAATAATGGCATTGGGGGTACAGGCATCTACTTGAAGGGAAGCCGCCAGATTAATAGGTCCGAGCGGACAATGCGGTGCAACGGCTATATCATAAGCTTCTGCCATTGCTGCAATCTTCCGTGTTTCCAAAATTCCTCCGGTGTGTGAAAGATCTGGCTGTATGATATCAACAACACCATCAGCTAATATCTGTTTGAAGCCCCAACGGGTATAGATTCGCTCACCTGTAGCAATAGGTATTGTAGTGTGGGCTGCCAGATGTTTTAATGCTTCATTGTGTTCAGGAAGAACGGGTTCTTCAACAAACATGGGCCTGAAGGCCTCCATCTCTTTTACCAGTATCTTAGCCATGGCTTTGTGTACCCGGCCATGAAAGTCAATTCCAATCCCGATATCATCTCCAACAGCTTCACGAACGGATGCAAGTCTTTCGACAGCGGCATCTATCTTTACATTTGAGTCAATATAGTGGAGTTCTTCTGTAGCATTCATCTTCAGTGCCGTGAATCCCTGTTCCACTTGTTTTTTTGCTGCATCGGCAACTCCTGCGGGCCGATCACCACCAATCCAGCTGTACACGCGAATCCGGTCGCGGCATGCCCCACCCAGTAAATCATAGACGGGTGCGTTGTAAAACTTGCCTTTTATGTCCCATAAAGCTTGTTCAATTCCAGAAATTGCACTTGTCAGAATTGGCCCGCCACGATAAAAAACCCCATGCATGAAAACCTGAAGATGATCTTCAATACGCATAGGATCTTTTCCTATCAAGTATTCACTCATTTCCTCAACGGCTGTTCTTACCGTATCGGCCCGGTTCTCGACTATGGGTTCCCCCCAGCCGGTTATTCCTTCATCGGTTTCGATTTTCAGGAATAACCATCTGGGAGGAACCTTGAAAAGTTCCATTTTCGTAATCTTCATGCTATTTTACTTTCTGAGAGCTTTTGTTAAAATTGTACTTCTATAATTTCTCGGGTGTCAGGTAACATGGAGTTTCACGTTTCTTCAGGCAGAAGTCATTGCTTCGGGAGATTCTGATTCTGCAGATGTGCGCTCGATTGACTCCCGCTCCCTGGTCATTGAATTAGCTATTTCTTCAAAACTATGTTGGGGTGGAGGAGTAAACATGCTAACCGAAAAGTGAATGATCAGGCCGGCTGCCGTTGCCGGAATAGTAGGATTACCCCAATACTCTGTCAGAGTTGGAATAAACATGACTGCCAGTGCAACTAGCGGAGTAGTAACAAGTGCGGCGATTGCACCTTGCCAGGTAGCCCGTTTCCAGAAACGGCCTAGCAGAATAATCACAGCCAGACCGCTCATTGTCAGAGGCAGAAATTGAACGACGAATTCTACAATATTTCCGGTATACAGGGCCAATACCGTACAGAGGATAAAGGCGCATGATAAAGCACGCCGTACAGCCACCAATGGTTTTTTAGGATAGGCCCGGCCAATCAAAGGATAAATATGCCGTATGTAGAAAGTTCCGGCTGTGGCGGCGTTGGTATTCGCAGAAGAGAATACAGAAGATGCTATGGATACAACTACAATTGCGGCAAGCCAGCTGGGAAGGACATTGATCACCAGCCAGGGTAACGCCTGGTCTGCTGCAGGAATCTCAGGATTCAATTGATATGCATACATTCCGGTTATTCCAACCACTACTGAGAAGATCACCACAATTGTTCCCCCAATGATCATTCCCCACTTTGCTCCGGATTCTGTCCGGGCACTGTACATGGCCAATCTGCGTCCGGGATCGGCAACAATACTCAGTACCAGCACCAATATCAGGCTGAAAACTTCCCATCCGCCGTAGGATGCACTACCCAGGAAAGAAAAATATTCTTCTGGAACTCTTTGCTGTAGGCCAATCATACCCCCAACATCAGACAGTGCAGCATAAGCTAAGAATCCAAATCCCAACAATAAAATTATCGCCTGAATAAAATCTGCATAAACGACTGTTTTTAAACCCCCTGGTATAGAAATGGTTGCGGTGACCAAACCAGCCAATACCACACATAAGGTGGTATCAAGTCCGGTCACTACACTGAGTACAGCTCCTCCCCCCATAATTTGGACTGTTAGCCAGCACAGCTGAGAGAAGAACAGGCTGATATAAGAGAACTCTACTACGAACCTATTCTTACCACAATAACAGGCAATTTCTTCACCCAGAGTCATAAATTTATAACGACGCATTTTTGCAAAGAACAGCCCTGCAAGCACGCTGCCCAGGCCCAGGCCGATAGGGTAGGCGCATCCTGCCCAGCCATGTTGGTAAGCAAGCCCGGAGGCACCGATGACTACACCGGTACCTACACCTGTGGCTGTAACCGTTCCTGTTAGAATCAGGGTAGAAAGGCCCCGTCCTGCGAGAAGATAATCGGTTGCCTTTTTAACCCTTCGCATCCAGAAATAGGAGACTCCAAACATTAAGCAGGCATAGATTACCAAGCCGATAAGAACTGCAGTTTGTGTAGTCATCTGGTTTTGATGATTTATAGGTTAACATTAGATGTGCAGGGTATTTTCATATACCATCATTGATCTTTATTCACATTTCCAGCCCGAGTGAAACATGCTTGGTTTCGAGAAAGGCTTCCAGTCCTTCAATACCAAGTTCACGCCCCCATCCGCTTTGTTTAACTCCACCAAAGGGAGATTGGCTGGTACTGGGAACAGCGTCATTTAATCCGATTGTACCGGCTTCTAAGGATTCCATCAGCCGAAATGATCGCCCTATATCCTGAGTATAGGCATACGCACATAATCCATATGATGTATCGTTGGCCCGTTCTATCACCTCAGACTCAGAATCAAATGCACACACTGGTGCAACAGGGGCAAAAGTTTCATTCGTCATACACGCAGCGGAATCGGGAACATCTGCAAGTACGGTGGGTTCCAGGAAAAAACCTTCGCGTTCCACTCTCTTTCCTCCACACATAAGTTTAGCCCCTGCACCGGTAGCATCCCGGATCTGATCCAATGCCTTGACCAGTCCATCCTCATCGATAAGCGGGCCTATATCTACGTTGTTTTCAAGGCCGCCACCAACTTTTAGCTGTTTTGTTCTTTCAACAAAGCGATTAAGGAATGGCTCGTATACAGAACTTTGTACATATATTCGGTTAGAAGCGATGCAAGACTGGCCGGTATTTCTGAATTTAGTAATAATGGCGCCTTCAACCGCCGCATTGATATCGGCATCTTCAAAGACTAAGAAAGGGGCATGCCCACCCAGTTCCAGTGATAACGGCTTGATGGTATTGGCTGCGTTTTGAATCAGTTTTCTCCCGACTTCTGTAGAGCCTGTAAAGGTGACCTTCCGGCAGAGTGGGTTTTCGAGAAACTCATTGGCAATATCTGAAGAGGAACCCGCTACAAGTTGGAATACGCCCGCAGGCAATTTTGCGGCTTCAATACATTCGGCCAAAATTACAGCACAGACAGGAGTTGCACTGGCGGGTTTCAGAACAACGGGACAACCGGCAGCCAGTGCCGGCGCTACTTTACGCAGGGCCAATACCAGAGGGAAATTCCAAGGACTGATAGCCGCAACAACTCCTACAGGATTTTTGATGATCAGATGGCGTTTTCCGTCCGCCTGGTGGGGAACCGTACGGCCATAAATTCGCCGGGCTTCTCCGGCAAACCAGCGCAAATGATCCACTGACATTGCTACCTCACCCTTACTTTGAGCAAGTGGTTTGCCGTTTTCTCTTGTGATGAAGTGCGCGACCTCATCACTTCGCTTTTCCAATTCATTGGCTATTTTTTCTAAATATTCGCCACGTATTTTACCCGTTAGTTTACTCCATACCCCAAAAGCCTGATGAGCATGTGCAATTGCTTGTTTTACCACCGCACGATCTATTGTACTGATTTTCGCGAAGGGTTTGTTTGTAGATGGATCTGTAATTTCGATCGTATCTTCTGTATGAACCCATTTGTTATTGATATACAGAGGGTAATTTTTCATTGGACTATTATTCATCTAAAATTATAACAAGTGTATTAGTTAGCATAAACCTGTTGAATCACCTGGTTAGACCTCCGGAATCTGAAAGCCAGCCGCAAGGTGTTTGTGGCATTACTCTGTTTTAGTAAGCTCATCCACTTCTGTATGGATGTCCATACGTTGCTGTTTTGGTTTAGGGAAATTGACGAAGTTTTTTGCTGTGTCACCCTGGAGAACGGAAATCACATCCTGACACACTGCCGCTACCACACGGTTTTGAGCTTCATGTGTGAAGGCAGCTATGTGAGGCGTAAGGATAACATTGTCCATTTGCGCAAGCGGGCTATTTTCTGGTGGCTCCTGTTCCCGCACATCCAGTGCAGCTCCCGATATTTTTTTTCCCTGAAGGGCGCGGATGAGGCCCTGTTCATCCACTACACCTCCCCGGGCAAGGTTGAGAAAGAATGAAGTGGGCTTCATCTTACAAAACTGCTCATAGTTGAAAAAATGCTTCGTTTCTGAGGTCAAAGGGAGATGACAAGACACAAAGTCTGCCTGATGGAGCAGATCATCCAGTTTTACCAATTGTGCTTGCGTCTCAGTCACAAAAGTATTATCCGGGCTTATATATTCATCGTAAGCCAGAATTTCCATTCCCAGTGCACGGGCACGCAGAGCAGTTAAAAAGCCAATACGTCCCAGCCCAATAATACCCAGGGTCTTACGGAAGAGCTCAGTACCTACAAAATGTTGACGCTGCCAGTGGCCTTTACGCACATGGTTATTAGCAGGGGGAAGCATACGTGCGAGCGCCAGCATCATTCCCAGTGTTAATTCCGCAACAGAAATAGAATTTTGATCCGGGGTATAAGTAACCACGATTCCGGCCTCAGACGCCGATTCAACATCAATATTATCCAAACCGGCACCTGCACGTCCGATTACCTGCAGCTGTGTTCCTGCTTTAATTATATCAGCTGAAACACGGGTTTGATTGCGTACAATCAACGCGCTGTAAGCCGGTACAAGTGCTTTAAGTTTATCGGGTGATTGCCACAGATCCGGTTCTATATGAACGGCAAACTTTGATTTAAGCTCCTCGATCCACCATCCGTTGATATTTTCCGTAATTAGTATTTTTGGTTTCATAGTTTATACAAGTTACCTCCCTATTTGTCAAGCGGGAACTCAATTCTCAGTTCCTCGCAAAGAAGCTTCAATTCTTTACGTGTGGCCTCTTCTACCAAAATTCCATGTTTTCGGTTTTGTCTTGCTCTTTGATAAGAGCGTTCCCCCGGAATGAGTATATCTTTCACTCCTGGACGCTTCCGGCAAGCTTTGATTCCTTCAATTGTCTCTCCAATACGGTGCTTAAATTCGGATACATCCAGGAAAGCCGAAATATTGAGAAGGCAAAAGAAGTGGCCTACATTCTGTTTACGATCCATATCATTATACATGGAACCTATCGCAGGGCCTATAGCTGCACCCGATAACACACCTGAAAGTATTTCAACCATCAAAGCTAAAGCGTATCCTTTATGACCCGCCATTGGAAGCATTATTCCTGCTAACGCTTCCGCTGCGTTAGTAGTTGAATTACCATTTTTAGATAAAGCCCAGTCCGGAGGGATGGACTCTCCTCTTTTTTGGGCCTCAATGATATTTCCACGCGCTACGCGTGAGGTGGCAAGATCAATTTTGACCGGATAGCCCCGGTCTGTGGGAAAAGAACAGGCTATTGGATTGGTTCCGAAAAAAGCTTCACTTGCTCCTGAGGGAGCCATTGATGGCTCACAATTAGTAGTGGCAAGCAAAATCATATTGTGCTCTGCTGCCATATTACAGTAATAGGAGAGTGCGCCAAAATGCTGTGAGTTTTTGACAGTACATGCAGCTATGCCATTATTTTCAGCCATTGGCATAAGCTTTTTCAGTGTTTTAACGGCTTGAACCTGTCCCAGTCCATTACCTGCGTCCACAACCATTGTGGAGCCAAGCTGTTGCTCAACCTTAAATTCCGCCGATGGATTGATAAGTTTTTCCTGGATACGCCTTATGTAGATGAATAAACGTGAAATTCCATGTGTGGAAATGCCGTGGATATCTGCATCAACCAAGGCATCGGCAAAAATGGCTGCGTCTGATTCGGAAACATCAGACGCAGTGGCAATGTTTGTAACGAGCTGTTTAATTGCCTCCGGTTTATAACGATCGGCAGACATCGGAATGGATTTCATCTGTTCTGCTGTTGCCTGGCTCATCCTAAGCGCTCCGGTATAATTTGGTCAATACAAATTCTCTATGTCCAAGTGCCTCAGCCGCGGTAAGACGCCCGTTACACGTACGGATCATTAGGTCAATCAGTTGATCACCCGCCTCATCAACTGTTAATTCTCCCTGCAGAAGTGCGCTGACGTCAAGATCTATATGCTCTTCCATGGTAGCACATGTCTGCGGGTTGGCCGAAAGTTTAATCACAGGTTCAATGGGATTTCCGACAATATTTCCCTGCCCGGTTGGAAACAGGTGCACAACAGCTCCTGATGCCGCCCATAAGGTTACAGCCTCCGCCGCTGCAGAAGAAGTATCCATAAACCAAAGGCCTTTGTCAGAAGGAGCTTCTGCCGGCTTTAAACAGCCAACAAACTTGGTTTTTTTACCGAGCTTTTCGATATTGCCCAGAGCTTTTTCCTCAATAGTAGAAAGGCCTCCGCGAATATTTCCTTTTGTTGGTTGAGAATCTGAGAGGTCATTTGTTTTTTCCTTAAGGATAAAGTCGTTGTAGCTGTTCCATATCTCCATAAATTCATTCGCTACCTTTTCATTAGCCGCTTTTTCTCTTACGATATGCTCGCCCCCCGTAAGCTCCGAGGTTTCTCCAAATGAAGCAGTAGCTCCAAGCGCAACCATTTTATCAACTAAATTTCCAACCGTTGGGCAGGACCCTAACCCGGTTGTAGTGTCAGATTCCCCACACTTCATCGATATATAAAGCTCGCTTACGTCACACTCCTCTCGCTGAATTTCACTGGCCCACTGTACATACTTTTTTGCCTGAGCCGAAGCATTGGCAACGGTCTTTAGTTCGCCACACCGCTCGATGGAAAAACCGGTCACGGGTTTACCGGTCTTGGCTATACCATCTACAATATGTTGCGTCCATTCAGGTTCAATGCCAATAACCACACAAGCGGCAACGTTAGGATTGGAACCCATACCTATCAGAGTTCTGAAAAAAAGTTCGAGATCTTCGCCAAACTGCAACCGGCCGTAAGCGTGGGGCAAGGCCAGGGCACCATCTATATGATTAGCAACAACCTCACATGCTCTGTTGGATATATCATCAACTGACAAGATGACGACATGATTGCGAATACCAACTCTTCCGTTTTCGCGACGATAACCTTGAAATGAAGGAATGTTCATAATACTTACCACCTTTTTGTTTTGAGGTTGTGAACGTGTACATGTTCTCCGGTTTTGATAGAATTAACAACTTTTCCAATGTCAACTCCGTACTTTATGATCGTATCCCCGGGCTCAAAGTCGCGCAATGCAATTTTGTGTCCAAGCGGGATTTCTGACAATACCTCTATTTCGGGGGCCCCATTACCCATCAGAGTGCGTCCGCGGGCTAAATGGCCTTTTTTTATGTCTACTACAGCGACACCGACCGTGTCCTGTTCGTCATGCATTAAATAATCGATCATAAGATTAGACTCCTTATTCGTGTTTAGTAAAATGATTCACAGCGATTGAATTGTCTAAAACTACTTTTTCAAGTTTGCTCTGACAGGCTAATGATTTATTTATAGTTAATAAATGGACAATGATATTATTACCATAGACAAAATTATGGTAATTCCTGTTGACGGGTTGCCAGGGCACAGCGATGCTCAGCCTGGGCAGGCTGTCTAAAAAAGTTTCACGCTGGCGAGAGTGCCCGATACATGAAAGATGAGCCTATAGGAAACCGATTGTATCTCCCCTTAGAGGCCGTGAGGAAAGACTTTGACAAATATTTCCTTTGTCTGATCTTTTGAACCCCAAAAACACTAAACCATACAAAAGGCCTGTCCGTTGTTTATTCTGAGGGAAGCGTGTTCCAGGACGAAGACTGATACCAGTGTAGACCCATCCGCGGCTCCTTTTGAGGAAAGAGGGAGACAAAGGAACTGAGGGATTGAGAGAGGAGCGCGTCCGTGTCGATGTCTGAACAGCGTTGGCCAGTTTTGATAATAATTCTCCTCAATACCGGCTTGAGGATTGGTTATTGTCAATGCAGCTAATTCTTTATGTCAAATCCTGATTTCAAATTAAAGCCTCACTTATTAGACGCGGCTGCCCCCTCTGCCCTTTCACTTCTCACCATATCATCTCCGGGCCAGGTCCGTACCGGGTCCGGGGCAAATCCGGGCCAACGCCGGTACACCTTCGATACACCTTCGATACACCTTCGATACAACAAGGGTGAAATACCGAAGGTGTACCCTCGGGATATCGTCTCTGTTTTGACGGCAACCCGGCCCTGCTCCGGAGAAGAACCGGAGATGGTATAGAGCAGGTGTGCCCCTTACACAGAAAAGAGAGGACACTCAAATAAAAGATGAATGCATAAATAAAGGTTAGAACGGATATCAGAAGAGGGCCCTGAAGCTATAGAAGAGGGTTCATCTATAAGATGATGCCTGGCAACTTAAGGCTGGTCTAGCGTGAAAGAGAGGGTCCGGAATTACAGGCAGTTAGTTTTACAACTATACTTTGGCCTCTGATAGCTCCTTACTTATAGTTATATCAACTCTTATAGATTTTTCTGTATTTACTTGGGGACAGGTTCATAAGCTTTTTAAACAATCGGGAAAAATAGAATGGGTCATTGAATCCCAGATTGTGGCTTATCTCTTTAACACTGTAGTTTGTGAAACTCAAATACTGACAGGCTTTCTGTATTTTCAGCTGATTAAAATAATGGACGGGTGAAAAGCCGGTTTTATCTTTAAAGGAAGAGTGGAAGTAAGAGGTGGAATAGTTGACATGCCGGGCTAACTCTTCTACGGATATGGATTGATCAATGCACTCCTGCATGTAATTGATGGCTTCATTTATGAAATCTGCTTCAGCAACCTGCTGGCCGATTTCTTGAAAAAAACGTGAGTAAATGAATGAAGAAAGAAGCTCCCAGAGTGTAATATTTACATATTCAATATTTTGTTTGCTGTATCCTTTTTCGAGGATATACATGATATGTTTAAACAAATCTATTCTGAATTTCTGAAAAGGGACATGAACTGCTCCGGGCTCACCTTTAATATTGAGGAATTGCTTATAGAGATATTCAGATCGGGAGCCCACAAAATGCAGCCAGTATATACTCCAGGGATCTTTCTCGTTGGCTCCATACCGGTGTGGAATGGATGGAGGAATTAAAAGAAAATGGTTTGGTAAAAGCTGAAATTTTTGGTTATTGATCTCAATGTTTCCCGATCCTTCCAGGCAATAAATCAGAATATACTGATCAGCCCCCTTTCTTCTTGCGCGGAAATGATTCTCAGCAAAAGGGTAGTATCCAATCGATGTTAAATAAAGAGAATTAATTAATGGATTCTTTTCAACGCTTCTTTGAATGTTCTCTGGTACAACTATTATTTTTTGCCCTAAAAAGCCTTCCCTTTTCTTCGAAAATTCACTCATAGTATTGTCCATGCCTATAGAATGATTATCCATTCAACTATCATTGAGAATTATTTACCATTAATACCGGATCAAGAACAAATTAAATCGATCCTGTTTTTATATGTTAAGCTTAAGCGAGTGATAGAGTATAAATAAATTTTTTAAAAGTCGCTGAATAATAAGCTTAACGCGACATTATGAGTTTCGCCGAACCATATCCGCTTTCAGTTATGGAGCTTAGGTTTGATAGCTGTAATGGATCTGGTTTTGACAAACTCATCATCTCATATCAGGTTAAGAGTGAAATTCATATACATATATCGTCTACTATATATGGTACTTTTATCTATGGTTGTTGGTTGTAGGCGGGAGCTCAGCCGTCATGGGCATACATTAATTTCCAATCTGCAGATTTTCTGGCAGAGGGCCGTCAGAATTTATTTCGGGTAATGCTTTGTTAATACTGAAGCCAATAGTTTTATGTTAATCTCTCCACCTGTCAAAAAGGGCATAGTAATTTTATCAGGTCTCCTCTGTTTTACATCTTGGGTGGGGCCTCCTCTGGCGTTATTATTAGGAATAGTATTGGCATGTTCGATAGGGCCGGTTTTTAAAAAGGCACTGGTACAGAAGATGGCCAATTGGCTTCTGAAAGCATCGGTAGTAGGATTGGGTTTCGGTATGAATTTTCATGCATCTGTGGAAGCAGGAAAAGAAGGATTGATATTTACAATTGTCTCCATTATTGCCACCCTTAGTTTAGGAGCCTACCTGGCAAAAAGGCTTTCGGTTGATATTAAAACCTCCATTCTGATCTCATCCGGAACAGCGATTTGCGGTGGAAGTGCTATTGCTGCCATGTCGCCTGTTATAGATGCTGACGACAACCAGATATCTGTTGCATTGGGAGCGGTATTCATACTTAACTCCGTTGCCCTGTTTCTCTTTCCATTCGCAGGGCATCTGCTCCACTTGTCTCAAACTGAGTTCGGTTATTGGGCAGCCATCGCGATCCATGATACCAGTTCTGTTGTAGGTGCGGCTGCCAGTTATGGCGCTACAGCTCTATCGGTTGCCACAACCGTTAAATTGGGGCGTGCATTGTGGATTATACCCCTTACCTTTTGTGCTTCTTTTTTGTTCAAATCAGGGAACCAGCAAGTAAGAGTCCCCTATTTTATTTTTTTCTTTGTAGGAGCTATGTTGCTAAATACCTTTAGTCCTGCAATTTCAATTCATTCAGAATGGGTCGTTACAGCAGCAAAGAAAGGCCTTACGTTAACTCTTTTCTTAATAGGAACCGGATTATCAACACGTGTACTAAAAGCAGTGGGGTTCCGGCCTATGGCTAAAGCTGTCATCCTGTGGATGGCCATAAGCGCCGGTTCTTTGTGGATGATTATGTATGTGTCTACATGAATGGCTATTACATTGTTCTCATCTTTTTCGGGAATAGGATAGTCCATCGTTTCCCCAATATTGTCCATTTACATGCCTGTGGGTAAGGTTTACAATACGGAGGTACATAGTACGATCGGAGTCTTGTGTATGAAGGGATTAACTAAGGTGCACAAGTAGTTTGTAGAAAGGAATGGCTGAGAGTTGCTAGTTGGCGGTTTATTGTGGGTTTCCTTCAGGAACCCGCCAAGGACTTTTGTGACTTGTTGGAATGCCGTTTCCAAGCAAACAATGAAGGGCAATACAAATTATCAGCTAATCTAATAGGGATATATTATGAAAGGAAAGGTATACAGTTACAGAGTTGCTCTGATCTTGCCACTGCTGTTGTTATGGCAAGCCAGTGCATTCGCGCAACACACAGTAACGGGGCAGGTAAGGGATGCAGAAACCTCCGAGCCGTTGCCGGGGGTCAACATTATAATAAAAGGAACGGCTCAGGGTACGGCCGCGGATATAAATGGAGAGTACAGCCTGAGGGTTTTTTCGCCGAATGACACGTTGATAGTTTCTTTTATCGGTTTCCAGACACAGGAAGTGCCTGTTAACGGAAGAGAAGTGGTAGATGTAGAGCTTCAGAGTGAAGCGTCGGAACTAGATGAGGTGGTAGTAGTTGCCTATGGAGAACAGAAGAAAATAAGTGTAGTAGGCTCACAAGCTACCATACAACCAACGGAGTTGCAGAGCGCTCCGGTCGGAAATTTGAGTACTACGTTAGCAGGTAAATTAGCAGGAATTGTATCCGTGCAAAGAAGTGGCGCGCCGGGAATGGATAATGCAGAGATATGGATACGTGGGATTTCTACATTTGATCAGAATCTGAGTCATCCATTAGTACTTGTAGACGGTGTGCCCCGCAGTTATGATGAAATAAATCCTGAAGATATCGCGAGTTTTTCTATCCTGAAAGATGCGGCTGCCACAGCCGTGTATGGAGTCAGAGGAGCAAACGGCGTTATTTTGATCAATACCAAAAAGGGACAGGCGGGCAAACCTAAATTTAAATTCAGATATAACGAAGGAGTTACCACCTTAACCAAGCTGCCCGAATTTGCCAGAGGGGTAGATTTTATGCTGGCAGCAAATGAAGCTTTAGCAACACGGGGGCAGTTGCCTCATTTTAGTGAGGAGGCTATAGAAGCCACCCGTAATCAAACAGACCCTGACTTGTACCCTGATGTTGACTGGTTTGATACTATATTTAATGACAGGGGATACACCCGCGAAGCTAACTTACATGTAAGCGGCGGAGGGCAGGACGCTGTATATTATGTATCTGCAAGTTATTTTGAGGATATAGGGTTATTCAAGACGGATGAGCTTACACAATATAACTCTCAAATTAGTGATAAGCGATACAACTTAACTTCTAACCTTACTCTGAATGCTACAAAGACTACCACTCTAAAACTTGGTGTCAAGGGTTTTTTAAGTCAGGGTAATTTTCCCGGGACGGACGGAAATGTAATTTATAACGATGCATATTTCTCTACACCCGTGAGCTATCCTCCTGTATATTCTGACGGTAAGTTTTCTAACGTAACACCCGGAACTATACTATATAATCCTTATGTGGAACTAACACAGACCGGGTACAGAACCAACGCTGCAAATCAGATAAACTCTAATATCGAGGTAGTTCAGGAGCTTGACTTCCTGATTGAAGGTTTATCATTCAGAAGCTTGTTCGCTTTTGATGCCTATAACTTTGTGAGTGAACGAAGGGAAAAACGGCCGGATACCTACTTTGCCACAGGAAGAGATTCAACAGGCGCGTTAATTTATGAGCCTCCTGTAGAAGGACAGGAGTTCCTCGGCTACAACCGCCTTAACAATGGTAACCGGTCTGTTTATACCCAATCTTCATTGACCTATAACAACAGTTTTGGCCGTCATAGCTTTGGGGGACTTCTTCTGTACAACCAAAGCGACCGGTCAAACACTCATACCAATGATTTTGTTTCTTCACTGCCTCATCGCTACAGAGGAGTATCGGGAAGAGTTACTTATGACTTTGACGAGAGATATTTTCTTGAGGCAAATTTTGGGTACAACGGATCGGAAAACTTTGTGCCGGAGAACAGATACGGTTTTTTCCCTTCTGTTGCGGGGGGATGGGCCATCTCCAATGAGCGATTTTTTGAGCCGTTGAAGGGGGTGTTCCAGTTCCTGAAGTTTCGTTTTTCTCACGGGCTTGTAGGGAATAGTAATATTCCAGGCAGGCGATTTGCTTACCTGGCGACAGTTAATCGTGGAGTCGGGGGATACACATATGGACAAAATCTCAACAGTTATATCCAAGGTACAGCTGTAGGAGAGTATGCCTCGGATGTATCGTGGGAGACTTCCGAGAAAACAAACCTAGGTATAGATTTATGGACCCTGAATAATACACTAAACCTGCAGGCGGATGTATTTAAAGAGCATAGAACAGATATTTTCCTTCGCAGGCAAGACTTTCCACACTTTGCAGGAATCATAAGTAATCCATTTGGCAATATAGGTATTGTAGACAACAAAGGGTTTGACGCCTCTTTGAAGTATTCAGGAAATTTTGGGGACTTCAATCTGCAAATACTGGGAAATGTTAACTTTAACCGAAACGAGATTATTGAAGACAATTTGCCTCAGTGGAAATATCCGTGGCTGGAGCGCGAAGGCCGTAAAGTAGGTCAGCGGTTTGGTTACATTGCCCTCGGATTGTTTGAAAGTGAAGAAGAGATAGCCAATAGTCCTGAGCAAACAGGTGATGTGCGGCCCGGAGACATCAGGTTTAAAGATATTAATGGTGATGGCAAGATAGGTCCCGATGATCGATATCCGATCGGATTCGGAAGCATTCCTGAGTGGACCTATGGGTTCGGAGTGACGATGAATTATAAAGGATTTTCACTTTCCACCTTTTTCCAGGGCGTGGGGAATGTAGATATTTATTTGAGCGGAGAAGGGTTTCAGCCCTTCCAGGTTGGGATAAATAGAGGAAATTTGTTTAGCAATATTAATGACCGGTGGACAACTGAGAACCCCGATCCAGCCGCCTTCTATCCAAGACTGGCTGTAGGTAACGTAAATGACAACTATGAGGCAAGTACATGGTGGTTAAAGAACGGGCGGTATCTGCGCCTGAAAAACGCGCAGCTCTCCTACAGAATCCCCCCGAATTTTGCAGAGAAACTCTATGTGCGGGGAGCCAGATTATTTGTTGCCGGGGTAAATCTACTGACATTCAGCCCGTTTGACTTGTGGGATGTAGAGCTGGGTAACGGGAAAGGCGCTAATTATCCACATGTTGCCAGATACAGTGCCGGCATTGAAATAGAATTTTAATTCATAAAAGGGCAAAAAGATGAATAGATCAAAATATTACATACTGTTGTTCGCAGTTTTAGTAATCACAGGCGGATGTGATGAAGGTTTTTTGAGCCAGGTGCCGGATGATCGTTTAACAATGGATCAGGTTTTCCAGCGGCGGGATCTCTCCAGGGAGTATTTGGCTAATATCTATAGCTATATACGAGACGAAGCTTTTAAGACAAACAACAATCCGGGTAATCCTGCTACGCCATGGGATGGATTATCAGACGATATGGATATCACCTACAACCGGGTTCAGAATCCCGGTTTTCAGATGAACCTGGGGAACTGGACTCCTTCCGACTATTACTACGACTACTGGCCCCACTATTATGACGGAATCCGAAAAGCTACGTATTTTATGAATCACATAGAAGAGAATACGCAGTTGCTGGAGGATCCGAACGGAAAGGAACTGATTGCCAGATATAAAGCAGAAGCCCGGTTTCTCAGAGCCTTCTTTTATTTCAACATCCTTAGGCAATATGGACCGGTTATCATTATGGGCGATGATATTGTCTCTCCGGATACCCCATATGATGAGTTGCAGCTTCCGCGGAGTACCTACGACGAGAGTGTCAACTATATCGCTGCCGAGCTCGATTCGGCTGCCCAAAACCTGCCATTACATTTTACGCATCAGGCTACCCAGGATTATGGGCGGGCTACCAAAGCTATGTGCTGGGCGGTTAAAAGCCGCATGTTTCTATATGCAGCTAGTCCGTTATTTAACGGTAATACAGATTATGCGAGCTTCAGAAACCCGGACGGTACTCCGCTGATCAATCAGCAGGATGATCCTGAAAAGTGGAAGCGGGCAGCTGATGCCGCTAAACACATTATCGATAGTGGGGAGTTCTCACTCTACAAAGAATACGACTCTTCCGGAGACCTTGATCCTCTCTTGTCATATCGGAATGTTTTGCTGAAACCCTGGAATTCGGAAGTCATATTTGCCCGGCCTGGCAATCACTTATTTGATGCAGAAAGAACACAAACGCCCAGATCAGGGGGGGGATACTCTGCAGTAGGAATAACCCAGTCACTGGTCGATGCATTTGAGATGAGTAACGGTGAACGCCCTATTATAGGGTATAACCCGGATGGCTCTCCGATCATTAACTCTGGATCGGGATACCAGGAAACAGGCTTTTCCACCAGCGATGGAGCGTATACCCTGGCAGGAACCTACAATATGTATGTCGGCAGGGAGCCTCGCTTTTATGCCAGTGTTTACTATAATGGAAGCCTGTGGATTAATGAGAGCGAAGGGCCGGTTGTATTTGAAACTCACTATAATGGAGAGTCAGGGAAAAACGGATCTTTCAACTATTCAAGAAGCGGCTATGTGTACAAAAAAAATGTCAGTCCGGACACCAATCCAAGAACGGGAGAGTTTACGCCGCGGCCCTATGTACTGTATCGATATGCGGAAGTATTATTAAACTATATCGAAGCTCTGAATGAATATGACCCGGGCCATGCAGATATAAGAAAGTATTTGAACGAAATAAGAGAAAGAGCAGGGTTACCGGGCGTTCCCGCGGGCTTAAGCCAGGATGAAATGCGGGAGCGGATTCGACATGAACGCAGAGTGGAATTGCTTGGTGAGCAACTTCGCTACTTCGATACCCGACGATGGAAGATTGCTGCGGAAACAGACGGGGGACCTTTTTACGGAATGAATGTCGATGCAGATCCTCCGCAGTTTTATCAAAGAACGGTTTTTGAAACAAGGGTATTTAAGCAACAGTTCTATCTTTTCCCCATAGGGCAGCATGAATTAGACCGTAACAAAAACTTAGTGCAAAACCCGGGCTGGTAGCACCTTACCGGAAGACCCTCCAGGGGAGATAAGCCCTTGGAGGTAAACCTTTAAGACTTTATAAAACTTGATGTCATGAACATAAAAACCATTTTAACAAAAGGGATATTGATTGTGGCTGTTGTAGTATTTAACAGCTGTGAGAGTAATACGGGATTTGCTGATGCAGGTCAATATGCGAAAGTTTATATGCCTCAGGCCCTGGAACAACCTGCCGAGTATTCACTGGTAATGGTTGATACCGTACAGACTATTATATATGGAGCCGCTTACGGAGGACCAGGCGATCCTCAAAGTGATATCGAGGTTCTTTTTAAGGTAGATTCTTCATTAGTAGATAGTTTTAATACGGCTATGGGCACGTCTTATCTGCTTATGCCCGAATCGGGTTATGAACTGAGTCAGGCATCGGCTGTAATTCCTGCGGGGAAAACAAGCACAGAGCCTTTAAAGCTGAGTGTAACAACAATAGGAGGTATCCAGCCTGTGGTTCAGTATCTGCTTCCTATAAGCATTGAGGTAAATGGTGATGCGGAGGTAAATACCGATTTACAGACCACCTATTTTTTAATTGAAGGTAAATTTATTGAGTTCGACCGGCAGGGCTGGACCATTTATGATGTGGATTCTGAACAGGCAGATGCTTTTCCGGCTACAAATATTTTGGATGGTAATCCGGCCACGTTCTGGCATACTCAATATTCGCCTGCACGGCCGCCTCATCCACACCATGTGAGTATTGATTTAGGTGAAACGCAAAAAATTAACGGCTTGAGAATTATAGGGCGGGAGGGATTTACCCGCGGAGATCCAAGTGAAATAATGATTGCCGTTAGCAGCGACGGGCAAAACTGGGAGTATGAAGAGACGTTTTCTACAACGTTTGATGTAGTAAATGAAAATACGTTCTACTTATCTAAGGCGGTCAACGGCCGGTATGTTAGAATCACAACCAAAAGCAGCTTTATGAATCCCGGGGAAACCGATCTCCCTATCGTTCATATGGCCGAAGTATATGCTTTCTGAATCGGGCACGCCACATCCGGCAGGAGGGCTACGACCCTGCCCTCTTTAAGAGGGCAGGGCTGTTAGTTTCTTTAAACAAAAAGAGCCCCTCCTGATTTACGGGCTGTATTCATCTATTGTTAATAGCCAAAATAACAGATCCGATATATGTACAATGATACATCTATTTCGAGTTTGCCAATCATCTTATTTACCGTTCTTTTTCTTGGTTTGCCGAAAGAAATTTATGCACAAAATGTGTATCGAATTAATATTGATAAACCAGGAAAAGAAATCTTGAGAGGTCATCTGGACCTAGGCGGAGTTAATCCTGATGGAGATATCTTATCTGTAAATTCCTATTACTTTGAAATAAACGGGAAACCCTATTTTCCTATAAACGGTGAATTTCATTATTCCCGGTATCCGCACGAGTATTGGGATGAGGCTATTTATAAGCTGAAAGCAGGTGGCATAAATATGATTGCCACCTATGTGTTCTGGAACATGCATGAACCCTATGCTGGTGAGTTTCACTGGGATGGCGATTTAGACTTGCGGAAATTCATTGAGCTATGCAAAAAACATGATGTGGAAGTTATCCTGAGAATAGGCCCGTTTGCTCATGCCGCATTAAGAAACGGGGGGCTGCCGGATTGGCTGTATGGCCGGCCATTTAATGTGCGTTCAAATGACCCTGAATACCTGGAATATGTAGAAAGGCTGTATAGGGAAATTGGGAAGCAGGTTGATGGATTATTTTATAAAGATGGCGGACCAATTATAGGCGTTCAGCTGGAAAATGAATATCAGCATTCATCTGCCCAATGGGCTTATAAATACCCGGGCAGCCCAAGGGATGCTACCGTTGCCAGGCACGATCGCGACTATACACGGGAAGGTATGGGCATCAACAAGGCGAAAAACAAATTTGCTGAATATGGCAAAGATCATATGCGAACCCTCAAAAGGCTGGCTATTGAAGCTGGTATGGTAGCTCCTGTTTATACCGCTACAGGCTGGGGCAATGCAGCCATCATTCCGGATGAAACGATTCCTGTAACCGCTGCTTACCCATATCCCTCCTGGGCGCCTCCTGGCCCTTCAGAATTTTATTTGTATAAAGATATTCATGCTGTGCCGGATTACGCTCCTGTAAGTTATGATTCGGAGCAATACCCTTCTTTTCCCGCAGAACTCGGAGCTTCCGTAATGGAAGGTTATGACCGCCGTCCGCATGTACCAATGGAAAGCCTTGCTCCGCTGGTTGTCCGAACGTTAGGCAGCGGTTCAAACGGTATTGGATACTACACATACCATGGCGGTTCCACACCATTTATGCATGGCAGGTTTTATAGTGATGTGGCTAAAAACAAACCACGGATTTCTCATGAACAACAGTCGCCGGTAGGCGAGTATGGCGAGATGCTCTTTGCCTATTATGACCTGAAGCTTATTCATTTTTTCCTGGAAAGTTTTGGCGAAGAACTTGCTCCGACTACTACATATTTACCGATAGGCAATGAAAATATAACGCCTGATGATGTGGAAACTTTACGATACGCCGTACGGGCCAGGGATGGTGCGGGCTTTGTTTTTATGCATAATTATCAGGACCACCTGGAAAACCGGGACATAGAAAATGTGCAACTGAATATTGAAACCGGTAAGGGAGAGGTTCAAATTCCTGCCAGGGGCAGATTTACTTTAAAGAAAGAAGCCTGGGCTATTCTGCCGTTTAATCTGAACCTTGACGGCCTTGAGTTGAAGTATTCCACAACACAGCCTTTAAGCAGCCTGAGGAAGGAGAAGGTAAATCAATATGTGTTTTACTCAATTGATGGATTGGAACCTGAATTTGCTTTTACCTCTGGAGAAATAGAAAGCCTGAATCTTACTAACAGCAACAGCTCTGAAGAAAACGGCATGACCATAATCCGCGGTGGAAATGATGAGATATTCAGTTTTAACTTTTCTGCAAATGGCACTGAGTATGAGTTTTTAATAATACCAAAAGAACAGGCTTTAAATGCATGGTTGATTGATAAGAATGGTGAGAAAAAGATGCTATTCTCTCCTGCAACCATCTGGCAAAAAGGCGATTCGCTCGAGCTGATTAGTCAGCATGGCGAAGAAATGCCTTTATATATTTACGGTGAGATAGCAAATATAGAACTAAAAGGAGCAGAGGTATCTGAAACGGAATCCCCTCACCCTAAACTTTCAGCTTATAACATACGGTTCAGAAAAATAGAACCGCCAGTCATCTTTCAGCAGGCAACCGATCAGCACTGGGTGCTTAATCTTGATAAGGAAAACCTTGATCTTCTTGATGAAGAATCACTGAATGATATTTTCGTCACTATCGATTATGAAGGAGATATGGTTCAGGCTTTCATCGACGGACGTATGATTGGCGATGATTTGTATCTCGGAAAACCATGGATTTTAGGCTTGAAGCGTTTCATTGAAGAACTGAAATCGGAGCAAATGTATTTCTACTTCCGGCCACTGTATCCCAATGCACCATTTTATCCCGATTTCAATGAAGATATGATCCCCGATTTTTCAAATAAGAGCACTCACTTAAAAATGAACAGCGTGGAGATTACACCTGAATACAAAGCTGTTTTTTCAGTTCGGTTTAAGTAGACATAAAGGAATACTCTTCAAACAGTTTTATTAGGCCTTATATAGACAGCCTGTATATGATTAAGATATCTGACGGCACATCGGCTGTCGTTAATTCCTGGTTTGGTATAATACAATAATTTTAGTTTGTGGCAATTGGTAAAGCAAGATATTTTCTATTGTAATATGCAGTCGTATGTCCATTTCTATATTGCTGTCTTCCGGATGCTTTCACACGATCTGTTTTATTCCGATTTATGCGCACTCCATGACAACTCTGGCGCAACTTCTTATGTCCCCGAAGCCGTCAGGAAGCGAAGATGTAGTTGCTCAGAGAGATATTAAAAGCTGGTGCGCCGAAGATGCAACAGTGAAAACAGGCAGGAAAGAATTGTATGGATATGGTAAAAAAATTATATTATGGTATATATTATCATGTGTATTCATTGGGACAAGGTTGGCTATACAACGACAGCGCGTTACCGGGAGGCTTAAAGGATGTGGTTATAGATCAATGGTACAAGAGGACCGATCCTTCCCACCTGGATTGTCGAATGATTTGATACCGGAATAGTGTCACAAGGGTGCCTTTTTAGTTTTGAAACTCTTCTTAGAAACACTCTTTCTGGTTGTGCTCTGCTCTGTGCTGGCAGCTAAGCATTTCTGTGTTAAGCCACAAAGCAGGCCCCGGTTGAAATAGAGGCGGTGGCTCAACCAAGAGATACAAGACTGACATCAAGAGAGGGAAACCGCATAATTAACCTAAAAGTTATTCGTTCGGTTGCAGCGTAGGATTGTCCATCATTACGGAAATATAATCCATTTACTTACAGCTGTGGATAATATACAATACTATACGGAAGGGTTGAATTAGAGTTTTGTATATAAAGGTCGGTTTCTGGCTATGGTTTTTTCTTTTGTAACAGGGATATCTAAAGAAGGAGGAATTACAAAATTAAAAATTTTCTTTTTCCGAACCGCTGTAAGTAGTTCAACCCTTATTCATGCAAGGCATAATGATATGTCCAAAAGGTGATGTATTAACAATCTGCTAATCTAAACGGGTCTATTAATATGAACATACCTATATATAAAGTACTGGTCGCATTGATGCTGCTTTTATGGCAAGTCAACGCTGCTGCTCAGCAAACAACAATATCGGGAAGTGTTACTGATGCAGAAACTTCAGAACCGTTACCCGGTGTTAACATTGTAATTAAGGGTACAAATCAGGGGACAACAACGGATGCACAAGGGGCTTTTTCTCTTAGCGCGTCTTCTTTACAAGATACCCTGATTTTCTCATTTATTGGGTTTCAGACACAGGAAGTATTGATAGGTGGAAGAACCGTCATCAATGTGAACTTACAGCCACACATGTTGAGTGGAGAAGAGTTGGTTGTAGTAGGTTATGGAACCCAGGAAAGGAGATCCCTTACCAGTTCAGTATCATATATAGGTGGCGATGAAATTCAGGGCCTGCCCATAGCAAACAGTCGGGAGGCTCTTCAGGGATTGGCGCCGGGATTTACAGTATTGAATAAAGGAGGTGCGCCGGGAAGCGAGGATATTCGGTTTCGTATACGGGGGCTGACCACAAAAGGAAATAACGAACCACTAATAATTATTGACGGTGCCGAACAGCGGTTCTACGATATAAATCCCAATGATATTGAATCCATTTCGGTATTGAAGGATGCATCCGCTACGGCTATCTATGGCTCGCGAGGTGCTAATGGAGTTGTTTTAATA
The DNA here is from genome assembly GCA_937982515.1 of uncultured Balneolaceae bacterium. Lineage (GTDB taxonomy): Bacteria > Bacteroidota > Rhodothermia > Balneolales > Balneolaceae > CALJMB01. The sequence continues at coordinate 24,821 of CALJMB010000270.1, read as the reverse complement.
ACAACCAAAGGAGGACGGACCGGAGAATTCAGTGTAACCTATGACGGGTATATGGCGAGGCAGGAAGTGGCATTTAAGCCTAAGCATATGGAGCTGGAACCCTATATGCGTTTATTGAATACCGCTGAAGAGAATGCAAGTGGAAACGTGATCTGGACAGAGGAAGAGATTGAAGAGTATGTAAATGCTGAAGACCGATATCAATATCCTCTGCCTAATACAATGTGGGATGCCCTGTTTTCACCGGCGCTCCAGCAAAACCACACGGTGGCCGTAAGCGGAGGTACAGAGCAGCTTAACGTTCGCTTCTCTACAAATTTCTTCGATCAAGACGGAATTTTACCCAATTTTGGGGCGAAAGGGATCGGGGTTTCATTAAATACAAACATCAAATTTAGTGAGGCCTTTACTGTTGATGGACGGATCAACTATCGGCAGCGGGAAGAAGTACAACCGTTTAATGCCGGAGATGTATACTGGGGATTGTGGCAACATTCCTCATGGACAGTACCAAAATATCCGGACGGGACCTACGGGATAAGTTCCTCAAATACGAATCCATTAATGTTTGCCGAAGCTTCCGGTACCTTTACAGAATTGCGAGACTTTTTGGCAACAAATATTAAGGCCGAGCTAGAACTTTTAGATGGATTGAGTATTTCTTCGCAATTGGCAGGATATGTGGAAGCCGATGTAAGAGAAGGCCACAGGCGAGCCATTGAAGTTCGGGATTACTATAATCCGGATGTTATTCAATATCAGCGCCCCCAAAATAGTTTAAATGAAGTAAGGGCCAGAAATACCAGATATACGCTGAATAATCTGTTGAATTATAAGCTGGACCTTCAAAAGCATTCATTCAACACATTACTTGGGCACTCTGAAATAAGGGCGAATCACAACTTGTTACGGGGTTATCGTGATCAGTTTTACAACAACCAGCTGAGAGTGATTTCATCTGGCTCAGCCGAAAACCAGGAAACCACCGGAAGTAAAAATGAAGAAACGCTGAGATCGTTCTTTGGAAGGATTCATTACAGCTTTGACAACACATACATTTTCGAGGCTAATGGCCGGTATGATGGGTCCTCAAAATTTTATGGAGCTAACAACCAATATAGCTTCTTTCCTTCCTTTTCTGCAGCCTGGCGTGTGTCAGAAGAAGCTTTCTGGGATCCCCTAAGCAATACAATCAATGAATTAAAGCTGCGGGGGTCATGGGGAAAAACGGGTAATAATTCTATTGGTTTATACACGTTTTTTGATGGTTTAAGCAGCCGCAGCTACACCTTCAATGGGCAAATTGTAGATACCTATTATCAGAGCAACATTCCGAATCAGGCCCTTACCTGGGAAACAACAACTCAGACTGATATAGGATTTGATGCGCAGTTTCTTGAGGGTAAGTTTGGGTTGTCCTTCGACTACTTCAAGAAACGAACAGACGGGATTTTGCTAAACTTGCCAATACCTGGCGTGGTCGGTATGAATGCACCCCCTCAGAATGCCGGTGTAATTGATAACTGGGGGTGGGAACTGGAGTTAACCCATAGAAGCTACAACCAGAGAAGTGACTTTGGCTATTCAATAACCGCTCAGATTTCGGATGTAAAGAATAAAGTAGTAGATCTGGCCGGAACCGGACCTTATGTTGAAGGAACAGGAGATATACCTGAATTAGTCAGGGTAGGCGACCCGCTTTGGTCTTACTACGGTTATATAACAGATGGACTCTTTGAAAGCTATGACCAAATAGCAGAATATGGAGATGCCGTCTGGGATCCGGGTAATATGCACCCGGGCGATATCATTTACAAAGATCTAAACGGGGATGGCCAAATTACTCCTGACGGAGATCGGGAAGTTATAGGGAATCAGATTCCCCGGTATACTTTTGGAATAACTACTGATTTTAACTACAAAAATTTTGGGCTGAATCTGTTTTTCCAGGGAGTAGGAGATGTTGACCTTATATTTTTTGGCCCCATCAGGGAGGGAGGTATTTGGGGTATGTATAACTTTACTCCGGAGATAGCCGCCGATTATTGGACGGAAGATAACAGAGATGCGCTTTTCCCCCGTCCTGAAATGCGGACACAAAAAAATACGAGAACCAGCGACTACTGGGTGGTTGATGCATCCTACATAAAACTAAAAAATGCACAATTGAGCTACACCATACCCGCCGAATTGTTAAGCCGAGTGGGTATTGGCAGTGTCCGCCTGTATGTGAGTGCAACCAATTTGCTTACTCTGTCGGATGTCACCAAGTGGGGGATTGATCCTGAAGCCCCTCATTCACGGCTAACATATTATCCGCAGACCCGGGCGTATACTGCCGGTATCAATATTAAATTCTAACCTAAAAGCAGCTGAATTATGTGCTACAATCAATTATTTAAAAAAAGTTTAGTGTTGGCGGCAGTTTTTGCACTCATTCTAACTGCTGGTTGTGATAGCAATTTTCTTAATACGGTTCCTAAAGACAGGCTTTCGTCTGAAACATTTTGGAATAGCGAAGAGGATGCTGAATATATGGTCAACGATCTCTATACCTATCTGCCCGGTACCTATACGCTGGTGTGGGATGGGATGTCAGACATCGCTATTCCAAATAATATCTGGCTGGCAGAGGTTGAGTATGTACGGGGCCAACAGAACAGCGAGTCTGCTGCAGGTGCAAATCATTGGAATAATAGTTACAGAGCTATTCGCGCTGCCAATAATTTCCTGACAAATGTGGATAAGGTATATGAAAATTCCGAGGTGGCGGTGAATGAAGATTTGATTAACCGTTTTAAAGCTGAAGCTCGTGTTATCAGAGCCTTCAAGTATATGCAATTGGTTATGACGTTCGGTGATGTTCCGTTGATTACTACACCTATATCCATTGAGGAAGGGAAAACGGTGACAAGAACCGATACAGAAGAGATATGGGATTTTATCGAAGTTGAGCTTGAGGAAAGTGCTGATGATCTGGATCCCAGTTACAGTGGCAGCGATATCGGACGAATCACAAAGGGGGCTGCTTTGGCTATAAAGTCTCGCGCCATGCTGTATGCCGGACGATATGCAAAAGCTCACGAGGCAGCTGCCAGGGTAATGGATTTAGGCTATAGCCTGTATCCCAGTTATGAGAAATTGTTTTCATATGAGGCGGAAAACAATGAAGAAGTTATCCTTGATAAGCAGTTCATTGCCGGTACTTATTCAAATAACCTGTTTGCGCTTTTGGGCCGACCGGCTATGGGCTTGGGAGAAAGCCATGTGCCCGTTCCTACTAAAACGATCGTCGATGCTTATGAAATGAGTGATGGTACCGCCATAGACGAGGCCGGAAGCGGATACGATCCATTTAATCCATATGAAAACAGGGATCCGCGGTTACGCTATTCCATCTATGTATATGGTGACACGTTACCAAATGGCAACGTATATGATCCAAGGCCGGGAATGGGTGGTGCAAGTGATATTGAAAATGGAGGGAGAACAACCAATACCGGATTTAATATCAAAAAGTATGTGGCACCTGAAGATATGGGGTCACCTGATAATGGAGGGCTCAATATCATTATTATGCGCTATGCTGAGGTATTGTTGAATTATGCCGAAGCTAAGATTGAAGATAATGATATCGATCAATCAGTTTATGACGCTATAAATGAAGTGCGTAATGGGCGTGACGATGTTAAAATGCCTGACATTGGTACAGGTCAAAGTCAGAAAGAGTTGCGTGAGATTGTGCGACATGAACGGATGGTTGAGCTGGCTTTTGAAGGACAACGCTTCTTCGATATTAGAAGGTGGGGAATCGCTGAAGAAGTGTTAAATGAGAATGATGGTATTATTGAAGGAATAGAATACGAAGCTCAAAATGGAGATCTCGAACAATACATATTTAGTTCGTATAGGAGAAATTTTGAGCCCCACCATTATGTATGGCCTGTACCGAGTAAAGAAATAGATTTGAACAAGAATATAAAGCAAAATCCGGATTATTAAATAAGGGCAGGACGACCTGTTTATTTCGCTCCCCTGTACAATCAGATTGCATTGATTGTACAGGATATGCGTTTCGCCAGTTGAATACATGTCGCCCGATGTCTCGGTAGGGTATGTCTGTATAACAAAACAACCAATAACAGTGGAATAAGTATTTAGATGAAGTCAACCAATACGAATCTTTTTTTAAAAATTATCTCTACAGCTCTGGTAACTATTATTTGGAGCTCTACATTTGCACATGCTCAGAACAATGAGAAACAAACGGATGCTATTGTCATCGACGGACGGGGCGGGGGGCGCATCTTCCAGGGCATAGGTGCAGTTAGCGCCGGAGCCTCTTCCCGTCTGCTCTACGATTACCCCGAGCCGGAGCGGAGCCAGATTCTGGATTATCTTTTCAAACCAAACTATGGAGCTTCCCTGCAGATTTTAAAGGTAGAGATCGGTGGGGATACAAATTCCACAGACGGCGCGGAAGCCAGCCACATGCGTAGCCCCGATGAAGTAAATTGCAATCGGGGTTACGAATGGTGGCTGATGACTGAGGCTAAAAAACGTAATCCCGATATTAAACTGGCGGGGCTGGCCTGGGGAACACCAGGATGGGTCGGAGATAACTTCTGGACAGAAAAAAATATTGATTATCACCTGGCTTGGCTGGGCTGTGCAGAGGAAAATGGTTTGACCATCGACTACATGGGTGGCTGGAATGAAAGCGGTTATGATGTAGACTGGTATATAAAATGGGATGAAGCCCTGGAAAAGCATTATCCCGAGGTAGAAATTATTGGAGCGGATGATTGCTGCGTGCCTAAGGATAAAGATATCTGGCGGGTAGTTGATGATATGAATAAAAGCGAAGAATTCATGAAAGCTGTCGATCACGTAGGCGTACATTTTGCCTGCGGTCACCGCTCAGAACACACGGAGTGTTATAGTCCTCAGAGAGCCCGCGATTTGGATAAACCGCTCTGGATGAGTGAAAACAGTGCTCAAAATCATGATATAGGCGGACTGTCTACCACGCGAGCCCTCAACCGAATGTACATTGATGCACGTATATCTGGCTACATGACCTGGTCGCCCATTTCGGCCTGGTATGCTAATATAGAGCTGGCTGACACCGGCTTGATGCTGGCCGAGTGGCCCTGGTCGGGCTTCTATCTGGTAGATAAGAATATCTGGGCCTTTGCCCACACCGCACAATTTACAAAGCCCGGATGGAAATATATTGACAGTGCCAGTGGGTACCTGCCGGCCGGAGCCAGTTATGTGACTCTTCAATCTTCTGATGGTAGTAAATTTAGTACCATCATTGAAGCGCTGGACGCAGAGGTGGTAGAGAATGCCACATTTTCAGTGCGTGGTAAGTTGCGTGCCGACTCTGTGCATGTATTTGCCACCAATATGCGCTCTTCAGACAAAAATGACTACTTTGTGGATGAAGGGGCAGTTCTGCTGGATAACGGCGTGTTCGAGCTAACTGTAAGACCGGGCTTTGTCTACTCTGTTACGACTACAACCGGCCAGAAAAAAGGTATGGCCAAGCCAGGTGCAAGATTATCCGATCAAATGGAAATGCCGTACGAAGAAGATTTTGAACAATATGGAGAAGGTGAACTTGCCCGGTTTTATTCCGATATCAATGGCGCCTTTGAAACAACTCCGTGCGGCGCCGGCCGAGAGGGTATGTGTTACCGGCAGGTATTAAATCAGGAACCGATAAACTGGAAGGATGATGGAGTTCGCCCCTCTACAGTTTTAGGTGATCCGCGCTGGTGGGGTGATTATACAGTTAGCGCCGATTTTTTGTTGGAGCAACCGGGGTATGTTGAGCTTGTTGGGAGAGTATCGGCTGTCAGAGCTGCTTTTTCTTCAAGAAAACAGATAACAGGTTACCACTTACAGGTTAGCAGCTCAGGTAAATGGGAGCTTTATCGACAGGATATGGAACACAAAAACGAAACAGAAAGGCAGGTTATAGCATCCGGTCGTACCTCCGTCAAGGCAGGGCAATGGCACCAGATGGCACTCCAAATGAAAGGTCAGAGTATTGATATTATCATCGATGGTGACAAAGTCAAAAGCGTACAGGATGCTTATTTTACCACAGGTCAGGTAGCTCTTGTAGTAAGCCCGTGGCAAAATGCCCAGTTTGACAATATCAAAATTACCCGCAATGGAGAGTGGCCAGGCTTTGTGCCTAAAAATAACATGAGTATCGTCACTGCCACAAGTGAACATCCTGAAAATTACAGGGGATACGATTATGCTGCATCCAATGCCATCGATGACCGGCCGGAGACGGTATGGCATTCGGAATGGATGCCAAAAGTGCCACTTCCACAATCCATTACCATAGATCTTGGGGGTAGATACAGGTTACAAGGTTTGATGTATCAGCCACGTTTGGATGGACATACCGGTGGAATGATTACCAGGTACAATATTTATCTAAGCACGGATGGTGTAAATTTCAAGAAAGTAACGAGTGGATCATGGCCAGTTGGCACAGCTACTAAAATAGCTCCAATCGGCCCGGGTCCCGACAACCAGCAGGTACGATACGTAAGGCTCGAAGCCACCGAGGGTGTTAATGGCGCCGCATCAGCTGGAGAAATTGGTGTGATAATAGCACAGTGAATAAAGCAGCCTAACACTCTTAACTACTTTTATTAACGGGGTACAGGATCTGTACCAAAACCAGATCAGAATTGAAAACAATGAATAAAGTTATGGACGTTGCCGGAAAAAATTTGTTGATAAAAAAACAATTACTGAAAATTGCTGGTATCATTTTATGGAGCATGTCTTTTTGTTTCGCATCTGCTCAAGCTCAGAACAATCCAGGAAAAAGTGATACCATAATTATTGATGGCAGAGATGAGGGGCGCATCTTCCAGGGCATAGGTGCAGTTAGTGCTGGGGCCTCTTCCCGCCTGCTCTACGATTACCCCGAGCCGGAGCGGAGCCAGATTTTGGATTATCTCTTCAAACCCAATTACGGTGCTAATATTCAGTTATTAAAAGTGGAAATTGGCGGCGACCTCAATTCTACAGATGGAGCTGAAGCCAGCCATATGCGAACTCCCGATGAAGTAAACTGCAATAGAGGTTACGAATGGTGGCTGATGACTGAGGCTAAAAAACGCAATCCCGATATTAAACTGGCGGGGCTGGCCTGGGGTTCGCCAGCTTGGGTCGGGGATAATTTTTGGGTAAAAAAAAATATTGATTACCACCTGGAATGGTTGAATTGTGCTGAAAAAGAACACGGCCTGACCATTGACTATATGGGGGGCTGGAATGAGCGGCCTCATGATGAAAGGCGCATTGATTGGTTTATTGACTGGAAAAAAGCCTTGGTCGAAAATTATCCGCATATAGAGCTTATAGGAGATGACAGATGCTGTACAAATCGCAAAGACCTGTGGCGGGTAGTTGATGATATGTACGAACATGAAGAATTCATGAAAGCTATTGATGTAGTAGGAATTCATTTTGCCTGCGGCCATAGAACAGAGCATAAAGAGTGTTACAGTCCTGATAAAGCGAAAGAACTCGAACAACCATTATGGATGAGTGAAAATAGCGCGCAGGGACATGATATTGGCGGTTTAACCACAACAAGAGCCCTCAACCGAATGTACATTGATGCACGTATAACCGGCTACATGACCTGGTCGCCCATTTCGGCCTGGTATGCTAATATAGAGCTGGCTGACACCGGCTTGATGCTGGCCGAGTGGCCCTGGTCGGGCTTCTATCTGGTAGATAAGAATATCTGGGCCTTTGCCCACACCGCACAATTTACAAAGCCCGGATGGAAATATATGGATAATGCCGTTGGCTATTTAACAAATGGTTCAAGCCATGTAGCACTTCAATCTCCCGATGGCAATGATTTCAGTATAATAATAGAAGCCCTGGATGCCAAAGTGGTACAGCGTGCTATGTTCTCAGTGAAAGATAATTTCCCGGCCGATTCAGTATACGTGTGGGAAACCAATATGCGCTCAAAAAGCAAAGAGGATTATTTTGTTAACAAAGGTGCTGTTGCAATTGAAAATGGAGAATTTGATCTGACCGTTAAGCCGGGTTTTGTCTATTCCATTACGACTACCATGGGTCAGTCAAAAGGCACAGCTAAGCCAAATTCAACCATGGCTGAAATGATGGAGTTACCTTATGAAGAGGATTTTGAAAGTTATAACGAAGGCGAACTTGCCCGATTCTATTCTGATATAAACGGTGCTTTTGAAACAGCAGCTTGTGGCGGCGGACGTGATGGAATGTGTTATCGTCAGGAACTGAAGGAGCAACCAATCAGCTGGGCTCATGGTAATATTTTGCCGGCTACGGTGTTTGGTGACCCAAGATGGTGGGGCGATTACACCATAAGCACTGATGTAATACTGGAAGAAGATGGATTTATAGAAATAGCAGGCAGAGTTTCAGCTGTACGTCGTGCAACTCAAATTACCGGTTATCACCTTCAGGTAAGCACTTCAGGAAATTGGGAGCTATACCGAATAGATTTGCGTGGTATGGAAGAAAATGAAAAACAGGTAATTGCCACCGGCAACAATATTTCATTCCCTGCAGGCAAGTGGCATAATGTTGCTCTGCAAATGAAAGGAAAAGAACTCACCGTTATTATTAACGGCAGTGAAGTTGGCACTGTGGAAGATACCTATTACACAACAGGGAATGCCGCACTAAAGGTAAGCCCCTGGCACCATGCCCAGTTCGATAATGTGAAAATAGTCCGAACCAGTGAATGGCCTCATTTTGTACCGAAAAACAACCTGAGAATTTATGCCACCAGCGACCATATTGAAAATACGGGTAACGGTGATTTTAAAGTGGAAAATGCAGTGGATGGCCGTCCCGAAACAGTATGGCAGTCCGAATGGGAGCCCAGGCAGGAGCTGCCACAATCTGTTACGATAGAACTGGGCGGGTTTTATGATGTTGGCGGGATAGTGTATCAGCCCCGTTTAAACAACAGCAGGACGGGTATGATTACAAAGTATAATGTTTACCTGAGCTCAAACGGTGTGGATTTTGAAAAAGTAAAAAGCGGAACGTGGAAAACAGGTACCTCAACAAAAATAGCTTTACTCGACGATGATGTTGAAGCAAATACAGTAGCACGTTTTGTTAGGTTTGAAGCTGTAGAGGGCGTTGATGGCTCAGCCTCAATAGGTGAACTCGATATCATGATTGCTAACTAAAACAGCAACCCCCGTTGCCCTCGGAATAATGGGCAACGGGGGTTGCTTGTGTTTTCTAAGCCTGCAAAATCTTCTGTCTGGCTGGATAAAACTTGTTGGCGAATTCCCTTTTGGTAATACCTAGGATTGAGTATACGGACCCGCCGAATGTATAGATACAATTAAACTAACGGTAAGACATGAGAAATTAGGAAGTAAACCATAGAGATATCTGCCAATAAATCATAATCAGCTAGACGAATGTTTCACTCAATTCGATCTTTAAAGTTCATAAAATATATTATATCAGTTTTGGCTTTATTTATGTGGAGTTGTTCAACCACATCAAACACACCGCAAGTACAGCAATATCTGCAGGAGAATACACCGCAGAGCCAAAAATTTGGGGCTGGTCACGGTATAAATATTCAAAATGATGTTGTCATAGAATTAAGTGGCAATGACGAAGGCAGACGTTATGATGGTTTGGGGGCATTAAGCGCCGGTGGTTCCTCCCGCCTGCTCTACGATTACCCCGAGCCGGAGCGGAGCCAGATTCTGGATTATCTCTTCAAACCCAATTACGGTGCTAATATTCAGATTCTGAAGGTGGAAATTGGTGGAGAGACAAATTCGACATCCGGATCGGAAGCGAGCCACATGCGCACCCCTGATGAGATAAACTGTAACCGGGGATATGAATGGTGGTTAATGAAGGAGGCCAAAAAACGCAATCCCGATATTAAATTGGCAGCATTACAATGGGGAGCTCCGGGATGGATCGGGCAATTTTGGTCGGATGAAAACATCCAATACAATATTGAATGGTTGAAATGTGCTGACAAGAACAACCTTGACATACAATATGTAGGTGGTTGGAATGAGCATCGCTGGAATGCCGACTGGTATATCGCCTACGACAAAGCTCTGGAACAATTCAACCCTGATATAAAACTCGTTGGCGCCGATGATGTGTCTCATCCATTCTCCATTGTTGCAGAAATGAAAAATAATCCAGAGTTGGAGAAAGCGGTGGATATTGTCGGTGAACACAGTTTGTGTGGATGGAGAGGGGCTTACCGAACTTGTGCCAGTACGCAGGATGCAGTTGATCTGAACAAACCCTTATGGCTTGCAGAGCACAGTACGATGGGGTCAGACACAGGCGCTCCTTCATTGGCAAGATCGGCTAACCGCTTATATATACAGGCAAAAGTGACAGGTAATATTGCCTGGGCCTTAATTTCTGCCTGGTACAGCAATTTGCCCATTGCAGATACTGGTTTAATGCTGGCAGAATGGCCATGGTCGGGTTACTATCATGTGGGAAAGGATATATGGGTATATGCCCATACCACTCAATTCACCGAACCCGGATGGTTTTATATGGATAATGCCAGCGCAGTGATGCAATCTAAAGCCAGCTATGTAACACTCCGATCTCCGGATAATGATAATTTTACTACTGTAATAGAAGCTATGGATCTGGCTCTCGAGCAGACCATAACATTCTCTATAAGTGAAGGCTTGCCAGCAGAAAAAGAAGTGCATTTATGGGCTTCTGACATTTATTCGGATAACCCCGAAGACCATTTTATTTATAAAGGCTCTGTAATGCCCGATGATGGTAAATACTACCTTACCATACAACCGGGATATTTATATTCTCTGACCACTACTACGGGTCAGGGAAAAGGCGCAGACAAACCTTTGGCAGATGTACACGATAGAATGGGACTGCCTTATTTAGAAGATTTTGAAAGCTATAACAGCACTGAGTTGGCACGATATTTCTCTGATGTAAACGGTTCTTTTGAAACAGCTCCATGTGGAGGTGGCAGAGAAGGTACCTGTTACCGGCAAATGACTACCAGTCAACCGGTAATTTGGAATGGCCGGGGTAATATGAGGCCAACTACGATAATGGGTGATCCTATGTGGTGGGGTGATTATACCGTAAGCACAGATGTAATGCTGGAAGATTCAGGGCACGTAGAATTAATCGGGCGGATTGATGTACAGCAAAGCACGATTGTAGGTGGTTATCACCTGAAGCTGACAAGTGATGGCAGTTGGGAATTGTATCGAAGAGCATGGAAACATACAGATAAAACTTTGTTGAGTGGTAATGTTTCATTTGAAGTAGGAGAGTGGCATCAAATGGCATTGAAAATGCGAGGCTATAATATTGAGGTAATTATCGATGGTGAAACAGTAGGCTCTGTTAACGATGATTATAATGTAACGGGTCAGATTGGATTGGTAACAAGTAAATGGGTACATGCTCAATTTGATAATGTTGAAATTACGCCCACTACTACAGGGCCTGATTTTATCTCCAAAAAGGGCATGACTGTTATAGCCACCACTGAAGAAAATCCTGATGAACCCTTAGAATACATATACAATCTTGGCTATATATTTACTGCAGATAACGCAATAGACGGCCGGCCGGAAACAGCCTGGCATTCAGGAAGAACACCAAACAGGGAGCCTCTGCCACAGTCTATTACTATTGATATGGGCAGTATACAATCTACTCAGGGATTAACATACAGGCCAAACTTTATTACTCATTCTCCGGGCGGTATAATAACGGGTTATAATATTTACCTGAGTCTTGATGGAAATAATTTTGAAAAAGTTGCCTCAGGTGGCTGGCCGGGGGATGTCGCGACTAAACTGGTAACATGGCCTGAAATGGAAGCCCGCTATGTGAGGCTTGAAGGGGTAAAAGGTGTGAGTGATATGGCCTCTGCCAGTGAAATAGATATAATCAGGGAATATGAATTCCCGCAAGCAGATTAATAGCCTGATTCATCCTCATATTCTTCAGATCTGTGCCGTCCGGAGCCAAGGCTGTCTGTGAAAGAAACAGCCAAAAACAGCGGCATAACCACAACCTTTTTGATGGAATTCGCCATTTTATTTTAACAATTAACGTACTTTTAAATTGGTATCACCTACAGATAAAAACAGTCAGATTTTCAAGATGAGTTGGCTTTGGCAGGTGTCTTGGTCCGCCTTGATTATTGCAGTTTGTACAGGTTGTTCATTTTCTGGTAGTTCTCCCGAAGTCAAGCCAAATATTATTATCATCTTGGCCGATGACTTGGGCTATGCAGATGTGGGCGTCTATGGAGCCAAGGGTTTTGAGACTCCAAACCTGGATCGATTGGCCGGAGAAGGGCTGCGTTTTACTTCGTTCTACGCACCCTCCAGTGTCTGTACCCCTTCCCGGGTGGGGTTACTTACCGGGCGGTATCCCATGAGGGCCGGGCTGCCCAGAGTTATCTTTCCCCGCGAGATGATAGGGCTTAATACCGATGAACTTACGATGGCAGAGCTGTTAAAAGAGCAGGGATATACGACCGCAGCCATCGGGAAATGGCATTTGGGTGCTCACCCCGACTTTTTTCCTGTTAATCACGGATTTGACCAGTTCTTTGGACTGCCGTATTCCAATGATATGAGTCCAAAACCGGAGAATAATCCCAATAAAGAAGCACGCAGGAATTTTCCTCCTCTGCCACTTATTGATGGATCAAGCATTGTGGAACGGGAGCCTGATCAGGCGGAGCTACTTCATCGTTTTACAGACCGCGCCGTTGAATTTATTGAAACAAACCGGCAAAATCCGTTTTTTCTCTATTATGCGCTTCATTTTCCCCATGTACCACTTTTTGCAACGGAGCGTTTTCGTGACAGCACCCAACGTGGATTGTATGGTGATGTAGTCAATGAAATTGACTGGTCTGTAGGCCAAATCCTTCAGGCTCTTGAAGACAGAGAGCTGCGTGATAACACATTGGTTGTCTTCACTTCCGATAACGGCCCATGGTTGGTCTTCGGTGACCACGGTGGGTCTGCCGGTAATCTTCGGGAAGGAAAAATCACGACATTTGAGGGCGGCCATCGGGTGCCTGCAATAGCCAGTTGGCCGGGGCGTATCCCCAAAGGAAAGGTTACGGATCAGGTAGCCACTTCAATGGATTTGATGCCAACTATCGCTTACATCACCAATTCTGAATTGCCTGAAGACGTGGTTATAGACGGACATAATATCTGGCCAATACTATCCGGGAAAAGTAATACAGGAAGTCCATATGATGAGGCTCCTCTCTACTTTTACATCGATGAAAATCTACAAGCCGTTCGACTCGGACCCTGGAAACTGCACATTCCCCATAACTACCTGGGTGCAGGGAAGCCAGGTAGCCGTGGAAGTATGGGTACGTATAAAACCGGTCACATTGGGCTTTCACTGTTTAATCTGAATGATGATCCCGGCGAGACTAAAAACCTGGCTGATGAGTATCCCGAGGTTGTTGAACGACTGATGGGATGCATTGAGTCGGGACGTAAAGAGTTGGGGGATGCCATAACAGGTACATCCGGGGCTGACAGGGGAGAACCCGGACGTGTTGATCATTACTGGAAGGAGCTGGATGAACATGAATTAACGTATAGTAGTGATGATTAAAGTACAGGATCATGGATAAAAATTTTGATTTAGTCATAACAACACAATTTTAAATAGAAAACCGACAGCGGGAAACAATGGATAAATTAAATACACAGACACAGGGATATTCTAGAAAGCAATTTTTAAAGACAGCGCTGGCCGGAGCCGGAGGCCTGGCCACTTGGTCTGTTCTCGGAGGTTGTGAAGGAGCTCTGTTCACTCGCGGCAGCCGTGGACCAGCGACACACACAATTCCCATGAACACAGGTTGGCGTTTCGGTGAGGCCAAAACTGGTAGTGTCAGCCCCGGATTTGACGACAGCGAATTAGAACAGGTTATACTTCCACATACCGTTACTGAGCTTTCATGGCGAAAATGGGATCCGCAGAGCTGGGAGAAAGTCTGGATCTATCGCCGCCGGTTTAGCCTGGATGAAGATCTTACCGGAAAGCGTGTATTTATTGACTTTGGGGCAGCGATGACGGCCGCTACTATTGTACTTAATGGGCAGAAGGTTGGCGAACACTTTGGAGGTTATCTCCCTTTCAGTTACGAGATTACCGATTACTTAGTTGAGGGTGAAAATATTTTGGCTGTGGAACTGGATTCCCGATTCGATGTAAATGTCCCGCCGAACAGGCCCGAGGATGAGTCAAATGTTGTAGATTTCTGGCAGCCGGGTGGACTCTATCGAACAGCTAATCTGCGTATAGTCCCGGAGGTATTTTTGACCGATGTTTTTGCCAAACCGGTTAACGTACTTGAACCAAACCGGAAACTTGAGTTAGAATGCACGATAGATGCAGCTACATTACCTGATGGCGCACTACAGATTGATGTTGATATGTATGATGGTAACACAAGAATGGGTACCGTCTCAGCTCCCATTAAACCGAATGGAGCGGGGCAGCTTACCGTCTATCTGACTATGGAAAATCCGGGAGATATCCGTCTGTGGGACATCGATGATCCTTATCTATATGATATAACAGCCACCTTGTCTGTTGATGGCACACCTCTACATAATTATGCGGTTCGCACAGGCTTTCGTGAAGCCCGTTTTACAAAGGACGGATTTTATTTGAACGGTCGTCGTGTACAGCTCTTTGGGCTTAACCGGCATCATTTCTATCCCTTTGCCGGCGGGGCCATGCCGGAACGTGTTCAGCGTAAAGATGCAGAGATTTTACGCAATGACCTCAATTGCAATATGGTTCGTTGTTCACACTATCCACAGGCCGAAGCCTTCTTTGATGCCTGTGATGAAATTGGCCTGATGGCGTTTGAGGAAGAAGCCGGATGGGGCATGTGGATGGGCGATGATCAATGGCAGGAGCGGGCACTCCAAAATGTAGGACAAATGGTAAGGAATCATCGCAATCACCCGTCTATCGTTATCTGGGGTGCACGACTCAACGAAACTCCGGATAATGTTGAGCTGTACACTAAAACACGAGACCTGGCTCATAAATTAGACGACTCTCGACAGACCACCGGCTCTATTATCTTCTGGGTTTACAATACGGATAAGTTTGTACAGGATGTGTTTTCATATAACGATTATGCAAACAAGAAAGACGAGCAGGGTATTCGCTGGCCAGAACTCCGGCCTCCACGCCCGGATTTCCCTTATCTGGTAAGTGAAGCAGTAGGTACACTTTCAGGGCCAGCCCGATTCTATCGCCGTAACATTCCCGCTATTAAGCAACAGGGGCAGGCAGAGGCTCATGCCCGGGTGCATAACATAGCCGGATCCGACAAACGCTATTGCGGTGTATTGGCCTGGTGTGCCTACGACTATCCATCAGGTAATGGCAATCAATATGAGGGAGTAAAATACCCGGGAGTTATCGACTTGTTCAGGGTGCCTAAGCTGGGGGCCGCAATTTATCAGTCTCAGGTTGATCCGAAGAAACGACCGGTAATTGTACCAGCCTTCTACTGGGATTTTGGTCCGGATTCGCTTCCTTATAAAGATGACCAGAAAGCCATGATATGTTCAAATTGTGAGCGCCTGGAGTTATTCGTAGATGATCGGCACTATGCAACCGTATATCCGGCAACGGAGCGTTTCGAACATCTGCCGTACCCACCCAGTTATGTCAGTTTCAATGATGTGGATGGATCTTCTAATCCTGAATTACGCATTGAAGGTTATGTGGGAGAAGAAAAAGTGATCTCCCGCTCATTTTCTGCCGATCGGGAAGGAGACCGCCTGGCTCTCATAGCCGATGATACAGAGTTGAATGCCGATGGCTCTGATACTACCCGGGTAGTGTTTCGGGTTGTAGATAAATATGGCGCTCCCCGCCCCTATGTTAGCGGAGATGTAACATTTACGCTTGAAGGGCCAGGCCTACTCATAGGAGATAATCCTTTTGAGTTTGAAGATACAGGCGGAGTTGGAGCTGTTTGGGTAAGAACTGTTCCCGGACGAAAAGGACGTATTCGTCTGCTGGCTGAGCATGATACTCTGGGGACTGCAGTGGCAGATATTACCTCGGGTTGACCGGAAACATTCGGCATCGTTGCTTTAAGGGGAGTAGTAACCACATGTTGATTAGATTAGTTTGACTATCCAGGTATAATAAACCTAGCTATCTCGCAATATACTTAGTTTCTTTAAGCATTGCGGAATCGTGCTTGTGTATATCAACAATGTCAAAAATGGTAAAATCAATGACGGTGCTCCTCTATGCAGCTTTACTATATTGAAGCAGATTCTGCTTAAAAGTAAAATCTTTATAATGATTATCCTGAAGCAGTTAAAGAGTTGCAGGCTCTTATGAAAAAGATTTTAAAATGATGTATGAGTGATTGAAAAGTCAAATTATAACAGGTTTATTGTAGCGGCTGCTAATTCATAAAATTAAGCCCCTGCCTTCGGGATTTTAAAGAAAAAAGGCTGGAAATGGGTAGTAAGCTTACAGTTGACTGCGCTGAATAGACGCGCTGGCTACACAATAACATATCGGTAAATAAAAAGTAAATGAAAGCTATAGGTGTAACCATCTTTGGGATGGTATGTTTATTCGTTTTATTGCATCCGCAGGACAGAATACAGGCTCAATCTACTAGCCCGAAAGTTGAATGGATCCGGCCGGAGACTGAAGATAGCCCTGCCGTATGGGGCATCCGCGACGGTATCGTTTTTTCGCTTTGGCCGCATCCGGTAGAACATGGAATAGGCGGTCCGCGGGGGCTGCTTCGCATCGGGCACAATTTTAAGGGAAGGACCCATATGATTAATTTTATTGCCGTAGAGCCGGTAGTGAACGGGAAAATGGAGTTTAGCGAAATTTCACCTTCTCATGTCGATGGCAAAATAGGCAAGCTCATGTGGGCCGGCGGCAGTAAGAACCCTGGAAAATTTGGACTCGAAGCTATAACACGTGGTGCTATCTCTCATCCTGACCCGACCCGGCCGGATGTGGAACAGTTATCGCTTTATATATTTATGGAGAAATTCCTTAACGGAGCCCATCCGTACCTGAAGGTTACCATACGCAGTGACCGGCCTGAAGAAATGGGGCTGGAGATTTTTCACCATGAAGGCAGCGCGCCTATGCAGCGCTGTGCCCTAACTTCAACTATGGGAAATTATAGCAGAGTCCGGTTGCTATATCTGAAAGACCGGGTAATTGATGCCCGGGAATTATATCAAGGGTATGATGATATTCACTTTGTTGAAAAGGAGGGGTATCCGGCAGAACAGCTACTCAGGGATATGAATGGAGGTTATATCGCTTTGGCTGCCTCCGATGAATCATTTGTGGAACTCGCGTCATGGCCCCAGAATTCCAGATATTATGATAAACAATGGTGGAGATACCGCCCATTTTATAAGGTTACACAATATTGGCGAAAGGAAAGCACAGAGCACGATTCTTCACTTCATGTCCGCGTCAATGGACGGGCCAAGTATTATGGGGGCTTTAGTAATGACAGGAGCAGTTACGTTGATATTCCGGGTGGCGTATCATTTGAAAACTTTGAAATGAGGGAGGCTTATTATCCGGGGCAGAAGTTTTATTTTGGCATCACCCGGAAGTCTCCGGAAGAGATAATAAACGGTTTAACTGAATCACAATAACTTGTAGGTGGAAGGATAAGACCAAAATACCCTAACCGGTGCCAATATATAAATAAACAATATAAACTATGAAACCACTTTACTTTCTGTTACCTGTACTCTTTCTTTCGCTGGCTTGTTCTGGAACGGCTACTCTGACTGAAAATACAACCACTCTCTTCAACGGAGAAGATTTAAGCGGCTGGGAGGGCGACATGCGTTACTGGCGGGTTGAGGATGGAATGCTTATAGGCAAGGCTGAACGGATCTCACAAAACCAATTTCTACGAAGTACGGCCAAAGTTAAAGACTTCCGGCTGACGTTAGACGTACGTATCGTCGATGGGCAGGGCAACAGTGGCATTCAGTTCCGCAGCACTGCGTTGCCCGGGGGACACGTGCGCGGCCCCCAGGCTGATATCGGCAAAGGGTTCTGGGGAAAACTGTACGAAGAGCTGGGCCGTGCATGGCTCTGGGACAAGGGCTGTGACCAGTATACTAACCTCGACGGGTGGAACCGGTACGAGATAGTGGCTGTGGACAGTAAAGTACGTACAGCAATTAATGGGCATTTGTGTGTGGATCTGGACGACCCTTACATAGCCCGGGAGGGTATTATAGCGCTTCAGTTGCACGCCGGATTCGGACCTATCGAAATATATTTTAAGGATTTTTCGCTTGAACGAGACCCTGAGTTTAGGCTCGTAACTCTCAGGGAATAATGTAAAAGTTGTTATTATCCGATTAGAAACTTGCAAATATCAGCTTATATGATATTTTGTGAAATTGGTGTTACCGGTAACACGCAGGGGGGCTTGCCGGTAGTCATCTGATAATTTCTGAGTTTCAATGCCAATCTAAAATGGATGCAAGTTAGGCGGGAAAAGGATAACGATTAATCCGGGCTTTGGGTTGCACCAATAATTATTAAACTCCGGCTCGGTTGGAAGGATAAATACAGAACCATTAAACTCATTACTGATGATCCAGCAATTTGTCAACATAAGCCAATTACGCGTTACTTTAACGTTTTTATTTTTACTTTTTGCCGTTACCGCAGTTGGTTCGGCCTTTGATACAGACTATGAGTCGGTAAACAGACCTCAAATTGATCGTGATTACACACTCGAAGCCAGGATAACCGGGTATATAGGTATGGGCGGATCGATTGATGGAATTCGAAATCCTGTTCTGCAGGCCCGGGAAGGGGAAATGGTACGTATCACCATTGTTAACGCAGAGCCTCTGGCTCATGACATCGCCATGGAAAAAAATGGTGCTATAAGTGAGACCATCATAGAAAAAGGGGCTACAACAAGTATTACATTTAAAGCCACCGAAGACGATACGTATTACTGTACCATACCGGGCCATCGGGCATCGGGTATGGAGGGACAGTTCCAGATTATACAGGGGTCAACCGGTGAGGTTGTGGCTGAAGGCGTCCTGCCCCAACGGAATGGGGAGCCATTTGATTTAGATTTTGAAAGTGAGTCGCTTCAGGGCTGGACAAGCACAGGTGATGCTTTTAGCGAACAACCGATAGCGGCTGGTTCTGCTTCGGTTTATGCTGCTGATGCTAATGTCAGTGCTTCAGGACAGTATTATATCAGCAGCGGAGGTACAAAAAATTACAAAGCCACAGGTACCCTTATCTCTGCTCCATTTGAGGTAACCCATCCTTTTGCTGCGTTTAAAGTTTCCGGTGGAGCACTGGAAGATACCCGTGTGGAATTGGTACATGCGGGAACAGACGAGGTGCTTTTTAAGATTACCGGCAACAATCATGAGCGGCTCCGTCCTGTAGTTGTTGATTTGCAGCCACATGTAGGGCAAAAAATATACATACGGTTGATTGATAATGAGACAGGTATATCACAAATCCCCTACATCGGAGACAATATATGGGCACACATCAATTTTGATGATTTTCGGTTTTATTCTGCCCGTCCCGAATTTTCAGACGAACTTCGGCCGGAAGATATAGTGATATTACCCCCGCGGGATTTTATTGAAAATGCAGGCCTCTCAGGAGAAGAAGCTGTCAAGGCTATGGAACTGCCTGAAGGATTTTCTGTGACCCTGGCGGCCTCCGAGCCGGATGTGGTTCGTCCCATCGCTTTTGCTATGGATCACCGGGGGCGTCTGTGGGTAGCCGAGGCTCATACCTATCCCCAAAAAGCCCCTGAAGGCGAAGGCAGGGATCGTATCCTTATCTTTGAAGATACCAACGGAGATGGAACCCTCGACAGCCGTAAGATTTTCATTGAAGGGCTGAATCTGGTCAGTGGAATCGAGGTGGGCCTGGGCGGTGTTTGGGTAGGTGCGGCACCAGAACTGCTGTTCATTCCCATTGATGAGTCCGGAGACAAACCGGCCGGTCCGCCGGAAGTGCTTCTGGACGGATGGGGATATCAGGATACTCACGAGACCCTTAACAGCTTTATCTGGGGGCCCGATGGTTGGCTGTATGGCGCCCATGGGGTGTTTACCCATTCTAATGTAGGTAAACCGGGAGCTCCTGACAGCACCCGCCTCAGGCTGAATGCCGGCTTTTGGCGGTATCATCCGACTCGCCACGAGTTTGAAGTATTTGCTCACGGAACCAGTAATCCATGGGGGGTTGATTTTAATGACTACGGCCACGCCTTCGCCACTGTCTGTGTGATCCCTCATTTTTACCATGTAATCCAGGGCGCACGCTACAAGCGACAGGCCGGTAAACATTTCAACCCGTATACCTATGATGACATCAAAACCCATGCCGATCATGTGCACTGGGTAGGTAATAAAGGTCCGCACGCCGGTAACTTCCGCTCGGCAGAAGCCGGAGGCGGCCATGCTCACGCCGGCGCCATGTTTTATATGGGAGCTGAGCATTGGGGAGTGGATAGGAACTCATTGTGGATGAATAATATTCACGGCTACCGGGTCAACAACGACCTCATCAGGCGGGAAGGTTCGGGGTATACTGCCAGCCATCAAGAAGATTTTCTGCTGACTAACGATGCATGGTCTCAATGGCTGGATTATCAGTACGGCCCCGGCGGATCGGTCTTTGCCATCGACTGGTACGATAAGAACCAGTGCCACAGCCCCAATCCCGATGTACATGACAAAACACTGGGCAGGATTTTTAAAATCAGCCACCACCAGGATGAGTTCGTCAAAATTGATCTCTCTGAGAAATCAAGCATGGAGCTGGTTGAGTATCAACTGAATACCAACGAATGGTATGTACGGCAGGCACGATTGCTCCTGCAAAAACGCGGTCCGGATAGACGGGTTCACAAGGCGCTTAAAAAGATCCTGGCCACACATCCCGAAATTACACGCAAGTTGCGGGCGCTCTGGGCGCTGCACGTCACAGAAGGACTTACCGAGAAAGATCTGCTAGGCTTGCTGGGTCACGAGAGCGAGTACATTCGGAGCTGGGCGGTGCAGCTGCTGGCTGAAGACGAAAAAGTATCTAAAGCTGCACTGCAGCGCTTTGAACAGATGGCCGTTAGCGATAGTTCTGCTCTCGTACGGTTATATCTGGCTTCGGCGCTTCAGAGAATTGAGCCGGCCCGGCGCTGGGATGTATTGAAAGGGCTGTATGCTCATGCGGAGGATGCTGATGACCATAATATTCCGCTAATGGTTTGGTATGCCGCGGAACCGATGGTGGAACAGGATGTAGACCGGGCTTTGGACATGGCTATGGAAGCAAAGCTATCCAATATTTTGCCCTATACAATTAAGCGTGCAGGGGCTATTGGAACGGAACAGGCTATGAAAGCTCTGGAAGAAGTTGAGCAAAAACTTCAAGGCAAAACGGACTCCGAGCCCTATCACCAAGCCAGACAAGAGCTTGATCAGTTACTGGGAAAACTAAATAATTAATTGCATATCGATGAGCAGAAATATGAAAATGAAAAAAATTAACGCCATACTGGTAATGGGCATATGGGGCCTTCTGTTGTGCGGGCCATCCTATGGTCAGTCCGGAAGCCATCCATGGCATTCCTTTCAGAAAATTCAGTTGTCTTCCACCTTCTATGCTGAAGGGGCGGCTATTGGCGATTTGAACAAGGATGGAATCCCCGATATAATTGCGGGTCCCTATTGGTACGAAGGGCCTGATTTTAAAAACAAGCATGCGTTTTATGAGCCGAGGCTTTTTGATGCACGCAACTACTCCGACAACTTTATCGTGGCCGTCGATGATGTAAATGGCGATGGCTGGAACGACATCCTTATAGTGGGCTTCCCGGGTGAGGCGGCTCATTGGTATGAAAATCCACAGGGTGGAGACGGATATTGGAAACGGCATCTGATCCACCCTAATGTGGATAATGAGTCACCCGTTTTTCATGATTTGACGGGCAACGGAAAGTTGGAGCTCCTCTTTCATACCAATGGATATTTGGGATATGCTGCGCCCGATCCCAAAGATCCAACCCGCCCCTGGAAATTCACCCGGATCTCCAAACAGCATAAGTGGGGGAAGTTTACCCACGGCTTTGGAGTGGGGGATGTTAACGGAGACGGCTATGAGGATATCATCAAACACGAAGGCTGGTGGGAGAATCCGGGCCCGGGCCGGACGAATGTTGAATGGACCTACCATGCAGCCGATTTCGGCCCTGGCGGCGCTCAGATGTATGCTTATGATGTAGACGGAGACGGACTAAACGACGTGGTCACAACGCTGCAAGCCCACGGATGGGGATTAGCATGGTTCAGACAGCTGCCTGGCGATGGGAAAGAAATCCGGTTCGAGCAACACCTTATCACAGGGTCTGCCTTTAGTGATAATCCTTATGGGGTCCGGTTCTCTCAGCCGCATGCACTGGCTTTGGTGGATATAGACGGCGATGGATTGAAGGATTTGGTATCCGGTAAACGATTTTGGGCTCATGGCCCTACCGGAGGGTACGAACCCAATGCTCCCGCCGTAGTTTATTGGTTTAAATTAAATCGATACAGCAACGGGGTGATAGATTTTACTCCGTATTTAATTGATGACAATTCGGGAGTAGGGGTAGAGATAGCGACCGGAGATCTGACAGGCAACGGTTATCCCGATATTGTTATCAGTAACAAGAAAGGGACTTTCGTCTTTCTTAACCGCCCGCCTGACGAAGCTCAGGTTAGCCAAAGTAAATAATCCAAGCTTACAGAAAGAAGGCGTGGTATGTATTTAGGTGATTGCTACAGCTAGGTACAATTACCCTGAAATTGTGTGATTGTTGAATCACGTTACATCCACGCCACACTAAACTATAACCAACCAAATTGTAATTTCATGAATTCAGAATTATCGGGAATAAATGGGATTGAACGCGACAAAATATTTACTGGTATTTGTCTGGCGCTGATGCCGACGGCCTTTTCGTTCGTTCTGGTAAGCAACATCCTCGGCCAGCTTAAAACCGAATTTATCTTAACCAATGCCGATGTAGGCTACATCGGGGGGGCCGCCCTGTGGGGGATGTCCGTCTCGCTGCTTACCATCGGGCCATTCCTGGAGAAAATAGGGCTCAAGAATGCTACCAAAGGCGCCTTTGCCGGCCACCTGTTGGGCGTGACCCTGTTTTTGGTATCCTACTTCTTTGCCGGAGATCCGTCGGCCTTCTGGATTCTGTTTGCAGGAGCCATCGGAATGGGTTTTGGCAACGGGATGATCGAGGTAGCCGGTAACCCGCTGACCGCCGTCTTATATCCGGACAACAAGACCACCAAACTCAATCATTTCCATGGCTTTTACACCGGCGGGCTGGTGCTGGGCGGTTTGCTGGGATGGGGCATGTCTCAAATAGGCACCCTGGGCCCTGTCAATGTCGGTCACTGGACCACGCAGATGGCGCTGGTGTACATCCCGATTTTAATCTACGGCTGGATGCTGTTTCCCCGAGAGTTTCCCCAGACGGAAACCGCTCAGGCCGGCATACCCGTAAAAGAGATGTTTGCCTATACCTTTAGCAACCGTTACGTACTGGGGCTGATCGCACTGATGGTGTTCACCCTGGCGATGGAGATGGGGACGATGCGCTGGATCCCCGATGTGCTGCAGGCAGCAGGCCTGCACGGGATGCTGGTGCTGGTATGGATCAGCGGGCTGATGTTTGCCCTGCGCATGTTTGCCGGGCCGCTCGTGGAGCGATTCTCTCCTACCGGCATGCTGGTGGGCGCCTCCCTGCTGACCGGCATAGGCCTGCTGATGTTCAGCTTTATCGAAACGGGCGTGATCCCGCTCATGATTGCCGGAGCTTTCTTTGCGATAGGTATCGCCTTTTTTGTGCCCAATATGATCGGGCTGATGAGCGAGCGTTTTCCCAAGGCCGGCTCACTGGGCATCGTGCTGTTGATCGGCATGGGATTCATCGGCGGGGGCGCCTCAAACGCCATTATGGGTGAAATTGCCGACGGCTACCTCCCGGAGGCCCTCGATGAGCCCAAGACCGTAGAGATTCTCAACCAGGTAGTGGAGCGGTTCCCCGGCTATGTGGCGCAGGCCGAGGCGGCTGCGGGTAACCCCCAGGCTATGGCGCAGCTGGGTTACCGGCAGGCAGATGCCAGCAACGTGCTGGAGCAGGCCCGCCAGGCACTGGATTATTACCGCGAGCACGGAGCGTTTAACGGACGCTCCACGGGCAACATGCTCAGGGCGCTGATCGACTCGGGTATGGGCCAGGAGCAGCCGCTCATTGCCGAAGCTTCGGCTGTCTTGCGTCCGGCCGACAACTACGGCGGACGTATGGCCTTCCGGTGGGTGACCCCCATCGCCTTCGTGGCCGGTGCGGTCTTTTTAGTATGGTTTATGCGAGACCGAAGCCGGGGGGGCTATCAGGTGGAACGCCTGGAGAAACGAGAACCTCAAGAGGTCTAATCCTTTTTTAAATTAAATCTGAAATAACCAATCTACTTTTATCATGTCCGACAAGCGAGTCAACGTAGCCATTGTGGGGCTGGGTTTCGGGGCGGAGTTCATCCCGATCTACCAGAAGCACCCCAACGCCAACATGTATGCGATCTGCCAGCGCAACCAGGAGAAACTCCGGCAGGTGGGGGAGGCCT
>CALJMB010000269.1 GCA_937982515.1 uncultured Balneolaceae bacterium | reverse complement strand
TCGATCCGGAGAAGCCCGGAACAGTGACAGAGTATGCCGTGCTGATGAAGCAACTCGATGAGATCTATGTGCTCTCGGAACGGGCGAAAAACGATACGCTTACTACCGGCCTGCTCGATCGTGTTGCCGGCAAGCTGGCCGAATTTTACGGAAAACAGCAGCCCGGCCCCGACCTCCTCAGGTGGGGCGAAACAGAGAAAATAAAAACCAACACCGACGAAAATTTTCACCAGACCGAAGCCTTTACAGGCCGCACGATCGATGAAGCCGCTTACGATGCCATCCGGTATTTCACCGACGGTTACTTAGAACGGCGCGCCGGGTTGTTTCAAAAGCGCATAGAGGAGCGGCGCATCGTTGACGGACATGGAGATCTGCACCTCGAACACATCCACGTCACCCCGGATAGTGTCTGTATCTACGACTGCATAGAGTTTAACGAACGCTTCAGATATCAGGATCTGGCAAGCGACCTGGCCTATCTGGCCATGGATCTGGATTTCAACGGCCTGTGGAAATCCGGCAGATATTTCATCAATCGTATGGCCGGACTGATGGATGATCAGGATCTGAAACAAATCGTAACCTTTTATAAATGCTACAGGGCCTATGTGAAAGGAAAAGTGAAAAGCCTGCAGAGCGAAGAAGAAGAGGTGCCCAAAGAGGAGCGTAAGCAAGCCGAAGAAACGGCCATAGCCTATTTCAATCTGTCGCTGAATTATGCAGTCCTGGGCTCCCGGCCGGCCGTTCTTATTTTTATGGGGGAACCGGCCAGCGGAAAGAGCACGCTGGCCCGGAGGGTAAGCGAAGGGCTGAATATCGAGCTTCACTCCTCCGATATCACACGGAAAGCACTGGCCGGGCTCCCCGCCTATGAACGCACTCCGGCCCCCCGGCGAGAGCAGCTCTACTCTGAAGAGATGTCGGCAAAGACGTATGACAAGCTCCTGGAACATGCGCTGGCATGCGTTCGGGAGGGGCACAGCACCGCCATCGATGCCACCTTCAGCCGTCCCGCCGACCGCGATCGCGTCACCTCCGCATTCGATGCAGAGGGCATCGCCTGCTATTTCATTGAAACCAGGGCGCCGGCCGCGGTGATCAGAAAACGCCTTGAAGAACGCCGGCACGGACAGGAAACAGCCTCCGATGCCCGCCTGGAAGATTATGAAATGCTCCGCAACCGCTACGAACCACCCCGTGAAGTGGAAGCCGGGCGCCTGCTTCAGATCCCAACCGACCAATCTGTGGAACAGTCGCTGAGGCAGCTGTACCTGCGCCTTGCCGCCATCCATCTGGAACAGCCCTGGCACCATGTGTCCGATCAACGGTAGCAGGGTGGAACGCAGATGTGGCGGCTGGAGCCGATAGGCACAGATAATGATTTGATATGAGCCCGGGATAAGAAATACGAGGCCTATACCTCCCCCCCTTGAGGGGAGCCCATTCGCACGGCCGTTCGCGTGTGGATGCGAGGGGTGTTTCGCAGGGCCGGCGTCCTGAGCAGACCCACTCCTTTTGTTTTCCCCTTCCCGACAGGCCTGTTGGGAGAAAGACTCCTGAATAGGGGTATCAGCCCTGTAAATGAGTCCCCCTCCTTGCGGTGGCGGGTTGTCCGCCGGTAGGAAGGGGCCGGGGTGGGTCTGAACGCGCGGACAACCATACAGGAATAAGAAGAGCCGGAAGGGTGAGCCTGCATCGGGCAATGGCCCTCAGACCGAACACCCCTCGCATAGGGCCCGGAGCTGTTGCGTTTTGCCTGCCACGGCTCTCCTGCCCGGGGAGGCTGAGACGCCTGTTGACAGCTGGTTCGGGGAGGGAAAGTTGAGGCCTCTCTGATAATTGAGCTCCATATTTTGTATACTGAAAAACGTGACACGGAATAACTGCTTATAGTTAATCCCGGATACGAGGTACGGATACGCTCACAGGCGATGTTTATAAGGATGTTAAAGGAAACCGGCAGTGAGGAAGCACATCGAAAGACGGAGAAGTGGAGGCCCATTTTGAAGGAGATATTGAAGATAAAGCGGTATACCAGAAGCACGGGAAAGCAGAAGGGGAATGTACCCGCCTTAACAAAGTGTAATAGTATGCGGCGCACATATCTGATGAAGGGTATCCTTTTTGTGGTTGTTCTGAGCACGGCCCTGCCGGGCTTTTCACAGCATACTGATTCACTTCCTCCGGCATCTCGGCTTGAGCCTGTGAAGATTGGCCTGGCGCTGAGCGGAGGCGGCGCCCGGGGTTTTGCCCATATAGGCATACTGAAAGTGTTTGAGGAAGAAGGCATTCCCGTCCATATAATTACGGGTACAAGTATGGGAGCGGTTATCGGCTCTCTCTATGCCACGGGATATACCCCGGATCAGCTCATAGAAATCGCGCTGCGTACCGACTGGATTAAGCTGTTTGATGACAACTATCAGTTTTCCCCTCAGAATTTTTCCAACAGCGTTTCGGGAAAAGATACGTACCTGTTTAGCTTCCCCTTACATAAGAAGAGCCTGCAACTCCCCGTAGCCTTTACAGACGGGCAGAATGTCTCTATGATGTTGTACCGGCTTATGTTGCCCTTCCATAACGTAGAAGACTTTTCCACCCTTCCCATCCCGTTTGGCTGTGTTGCCACCAACCTGGCAACGGGCGAGGCCCATCTGTTCAACCGTGGCTATCTGCCCGATGCGGTTCGCGCCAGTTTTGCGATTCCCACCTTTTTTACTCCCGTCACCATCGAAGGCCAGAGCTACATCGACGGGGGCATTGCCCGTAACATCCCCGCAGAGGATGCCCGCACGCTCGGGGCCGATATGGTGATTGCGTCCGATGTCGGCGTTCCGGTAAAGCCGGTTGACAGTCTGCAGACGTTCGTTCATATATTAAGTCAGTCGGTAGGCTTCCGCCAGCTGGAATCGGACCGGCGCCAGAAAGAGATAAGCGACGTTTACAT
>CALJMB010000268.1 GCA_937982515.1 uncultured Balneolaceae bacterium | reverse complement strand
CGGGCACCCATCCCGGGATCACAGGGAGACGCCTTGCGAAGAATTAAGCTTGTTTCCATCCACTGCTCCCTGTACCGGAACGGGCACGAGCGGACGCTCGCGCCATTAAAGTAAGCTCGCGCCATTAAAGCCTTGCGCAGAACGCGGCATCCCGGGGCGTACGGCGGGCACGCCCCTACCCATCCACCGCACCCGTCAGGGGAGACGCTTTGCGCAGCACGCAGCGCGTTTCCGCTCACCGCTCACCGCTCACCGCCCACCGCTCACCGCTCACCGCTCACTCCCCCATCTTTCCCAGATTAATGACCTCTACATTGAGTATTTTTCCCTTATTGATCTCGAAACGGATACAGGTCCGGTATACCTGAAACCCCTGTTTACCGGCGGCGCCGGGATTCATGAATAGCATTTTATTCTTCTCCTGGTCACGCCCAATTTTGAGAATATGAGAATGTCCGCATACAAAAAGATCGGGGGGATTGGCCTCCATCTCGTCGCGGATAGGCAGGCAGTACCGGCCCAGCGTACCCCCGATGTGGGTCATCCAGATATCGATTCCCTCTCTGTCGAATCGCTGATGCAGCGGGTATTGCTGCCGGATATCCTGTCCGTCTATATTTCCGTAGACACCAATTACAGGAGCTACTTCATTCAACTTGTCTGCAACTTCGATCGAACCAAAATCTCCGGCGTGCCAGATTTCGTCCCGGTCCTTAAAGTACTCCAGTACCTGAGGATCCAAATAGTTATGCGTATCCGAAATTAAGCCTACTTTGATCATAAATTTTTCTTTACCATCTTTTGCGGTACAAACGACAGGGAAGTTTTGCCCATATGCGCACATGAACCATGATAGGTATCAATTTCTCCTAATTTAAACAAATAACATATTACGAACTCAAATACATGATCCGCTTCAGCGTTATTATTGTTTCCTGGAACGCTCTGGACCATCTCCAAACTTTTCTGCCCGGTGTTGTACAAACAAACTATTCTGATTTCGAGATTATACTCGCAGACAATGCCTCTACCGACGGTTCCGCCGAATGGGTGCGCTCTGCCTTTCCCACAGTTAAGATAGCGGCTCTGGATAGAAATTACGGCTACTGCGGAGGGAATAACAGAGCCGTACCCTACGCTACCGGAGATGTATTGATTTTTTTAAATAACGACGTCGACGTAGATCCGGCCTGGTTAACGCATCTCGCCCGGAGCTTCGAGGCGGATAGCGATGTGGCAGCCGTACAGCCCAAAATGCGGGCCTATGAAGACCCGGAGTATTTTGAATATGCCGGAGCCGCCGGTGGATATCTCGACGCATACGGCTTTCCCTTCTGCCGGGGCCGGCTTTTCGATTCCGTAGAAAAAGATACCGGCCAATACGATGATTCCGCCGAAATCTTTTGGGCCAGCGGGGCCGCTTTAGCCATCCGGAAAGAAATCTTTCAAAAGCTTGGCGGGTTTGATGAAGATTTTGAATTTCACATGGAAGAAATTGACTTATGCTGGAGGTTGTGGAACCGGGGGTATACCGTTCGCTTTGCTCCGGAGAGCATCGTATACCATCTGGGAGGAGGCTCTCTTCCCATGAACTCTCCCCGGAAGGCGTATTACAACTACCGGAACAGCCTCGCCATGTTATGGAAAAACTACCACACAGCAGCCTTAATAACGCGTATTCCCGTTAGATTGTTATTCGACGTCGCAGCGGCTTTCCGGGAGTTGATATCCGGCCGGTTCCGCTTCTTTTACGCGATTGTACGGGGGCACCTGCATTTTTACGCCTCGCTGAGTAAAATCCACATCAAAAGAAAAGCGCTCCGGGCCGAACGGATCGTTCCCGGAGATCCCCGGCCCATCTATACTAAAAGTGTGGTCATCGATTACTTTCTCAAAAAGAAACGGAAATTCACTCAATTGAATTGCAAATGATATACCCCGCATAACCTGCAAAGAATGGAATGCCCAGACATAAACTGGATGTTGATCATGTACATATTTATTATCTTTTAGTGCTCTTTAAGAGAACCCCTAAATAAAATTTTATAACTAACCGCTGCGGACTTATTTTCTGTTGATGAAAGCCATTAAAAACATATTATTTCCTACAGATTTCACTGAAGATGCCGAACAGGCCTTTCGGTATGCCCTTGAGACTTCGTTAAAAACCGGGGCGCATCTACATCTGTTGCATGCTGTGGAGGAACCGTATGACTTTGCCGTGCGCGTCGAAGAAGCGGTTGAGACACTCAAAGAAGCGGCCGAAGAAAAATTACAGAAATTGATCGCTGCGGTTAAAGAATCGGAAAGCTACCGGGCTATCCCTCTCGCCTGCCGCATACTGCGGGGCAAACCGTACAGAAGTATTATGGATTACGCCAGAGAAGTGGATATAGACCTGATTATTATGGGTACAAAAGGCGAATCCAGCCTGAAACGGATTTTATATGGCAATGTGACCTCCGATGTAATACTGGATTCTCCGATTCCGGTTCTGACGGTGCCGGTTAACAGTAAAAAGCCCTATCTGGATCGATTCATCTTCGCGACGGATTACCGGTCTAAAGACCTGGAATCTCTTAAGGCGACGGTAAACTTCGCCCGGTCTTTTGATGCAGAGATACACGTACTTCATGTATCGCAGCAAGAGACAACCGACACAGAAGCCAGGTTCCGGGAATTTCAGGATCAGGTAGAGAAGGCGATCACCTACGATAAAATGCGCTTCAGGCATCTGTATGCCGAACGTTTTTCTAAAGGAATCTCTGAATATGTGAATGAGAATCCTGTTTCGCTGATTGTCATCACCCGATACAAAAAAGCCTTCCTCAGAACTATGGCCTGGGCTAACAACACGCAAGAGCTTACCTACCACACCACCGTACCTATGCTGGTGTTAATGCCTGAATCCCTATAGAATTTACCGCTCTGTAATCCTGCCCGGCGGAGTGCTAATCAACCCATCCGCCGGCATCTGTGTCTGTCTTGCCGGGCCGGGAATGACCTGAATCACTGAAGGGTATCGGCATTCCCGGGCGGAAGGTCAGCACGTTCTGAGTTTCTAACCGACTATTTTCCGGAGTCCCGGATCAGCCAGCCGGTAGAGCATCTCGATTTCCTCAGCCCAGCGGTCTGTATCGGGGGTTTCTAAAATCATCGGAATGTTTTCCAGCCGGTCGTCTTCCATAATAAAGCGAAAAGCTTCCAGGCCTATTTCTCCCTCGCCCATGTTTTCATGGCGGTCAACGTTACTCCCCAACTCTTTTTTAGAATCGTTTAAGTGCATCCCTTTCAGGTACTCAAATCCTACAATAGAGCCAAACTCTTTCATCGTTTGCTCATATCCTTCGCGGCTGGAAATATCATATCCGGCTGCAAAAGCATGACAGGTATCGATGCAGACCCCCACCCTCTCCTTGTCCTCTACCTGATCTATAATTTCAGCCAGTTGCTCAAACTCAAAGCCCATATTGGTTCCCTGGCCCGCTGTGTTCTCAATAACAGCCGTAACTCCAGATGTCTGATCCAGCGTCCTGTTAATAGATTCGGCAATGGTGCGCAGGCAGTCTTCCGGCGACTGTTGGTTGAGATGAGATCCCGGGTGAAAATTCAACAGCCTGATTCCGAGTTGCTCACAGCGCTGTACTTCATCCAAAAAAGCATCCCGTGATTTTTGCAGCTGTGATTTATCCGGATGCCCCAGGTTAATGAGGTAGCTGTCATGCGGCATCACATGATCCATCGAAAAGCCGAATTTTTCACAATTTCTTTTAAAGCCGTCGATGCTCTCGGGGGCCAGGGGCTTGGCCTTCCACTGGCGCTGATTCTTGGTAAATAAGGCAAATGCTTTTGCTCCGATTTTATAGGCTCTTTCCGGGGTATTCTCAACTCCGCCCGCTGCACTGACATGTGCTCCAACGTATTTCATGAATATTGTTTTTAGTGTATGGTTTGTTGTTTGTGGTGAAAGGTCAACAGTAAAATGTGAAATGGCAAGCCGAAATAGCTCTTCTCTCGTTACTTAGTACTCTTTCCTTTTCCCCGGCCGCGGATAACACACACCAAACAACGTACCACCGACACCTGCCATAAACTATGCTCAAAGATAAATATTATGGAACAAGATCATGAATTCTTAAATTTGAAAAGATTAGATTCCTACCCGTGAGCTGGATATCTGTGAATACGTTCACGGCTGTGAATGGAGTTTATCGATTGGATGAAGGACGACAATCGCCTTATTTAGCTACTAAACTCTCAGGAAATTAAACCAACCTGGCATCCTGCCGGTCTTTAACACATTGTTTATGAACGCAACACGGTCTTTATATTTCTTCACCATCCTTTTGGCGGCAGCTCTGGCAGGCGGCTGTACAACCATAGAACAGGTCATAGAACCTGAGGAAGATACTATTGAACTCGAATCCACAGGCAAAGGTAAATCGGCTGTGGCATTGCAGGAACTACTTGCCTTCACCAGAAGCAGCCTTAGCGATGTGTACAGCACCCAAAGCCACGATATGCCTCAGACATTTCTTATGACGGATACTACCAGGCAGGCCGAGCAGGATCCATTCGCCGGCTTCCGCATTCAAATCGTTTCAACGCGCAATATAGACCTGGCCGATTCAGTTCAAAACCAGTTCACTGCATGGGCAGACACCACCATAACAGGCTATACCCCAAAAGCCTATGTGTTCTTTAAGCAGCCATTTTACAAGGTTCATGTAGGCGATTTTCAAGACCGGGCCAGAGCCAATAAACTGTCGCAACTGATAAAAAGAAAATATCCGGAAGCATGGGTGGTTCACGACCGGATCGATCCCAAACTGGTACCCGCCGATACCACTCAGATACGGTTGGATGGGAAAAAGGATTAAGTAGAAAGTAGAAAGTAGAAAGTAGAAAGTAGAAAGTAGAAAGTAGAAAGTAGAAAGTACCTTCTACTTTATACTCACTACTCACTGTTCATTGCCCCGCCGAACCCACCCCTATATCCCCTGAAGGGGACTTGTTGAGTTCATGCCGGATCTATAGGCGGAGCCAGCCA
>CALJMB010000267.1 GCA_937982515.1 uncultured Balneolaceae bacterium | reverse complement strand
ATCAGGAAGTAGTTCGGGGCCAGGTATCGGATGGGGAGACCGGGGAAACGATTCCTGGAGTTAATATTTTGGTGAAAGGCACAACTACCGGAACCACAACTGATGCAGAAGGAAGGTTTGAGGTTATTGTCAGCTCTTTAAATGACACACTTGTTTTTTCTTTTATCGGTTATGAGCGGCTTGAAGTGCCTGTTAATGGTCAAACAGAATTAAATGTAACGCTAAAGTCAGAAATACTAGCCGGAGATGAAGTAGTTGTTGTGGGATATGGCGAGCAACGAAGAAGCTCACTTACCGCGGCTATTTCTTCAGTTCCCATAGAGGAATTAAACCGATTACCGGTAGGAAATGTCCAGCAGGCATTACAGGGCCGAGTAGCTGGTTTGCAAGTCAGGAATAATGGAGGTCCGGGAGAAGAACCTATTATTCAAATCAGGGGAATCAGTTCTATCAACTATGCGACCGATCCTTTATATGTTGTCGATGGTCTGCCCACCGGCAATATCGGAAGTATAGACAGCCAGGATATTGAATCGGTTGAAGTGCTGAAAGATGCCAGTGCGGCAGCTATATATGGATCCAGGGCAACCAACGGGGTTATTTTAATTACCACAAAAAAAGGGAACAGAGACAATAGGCTTACCGTCAATTATGAGTCGTATGCCGGTACCGAATCACCCTGGAAAACTATTGATCTGTTAAATACGGAACAGTACCTTGAATATGAGCGGGCGTTAAACGGTGCCGCCGGTATTGACTTACCGCCGCGATTACAAGGGAACAACCTAAGTCAACC
Organism: uncultured Balneolaceae bacterium; assembly: GCA_937982515.1. Lineage (GTDB taxonomy): Bacteria > Bacteroidota > Rhodothermia > Balneolales > Balneolaceae > CALJMB01. Next base: position 14,754 of record CALJMB010000267.1, on the reverse strand, counting down.
CATTTACGAAGGGGCTTCACAAACCTATGCCCAAACCAACACCGATTGGCAGGATGTTTATTTTAGGAATGGCCTGCTGACTAACCATCAGCTTTCATTAGGTGGTGGTAATGAGGCAACACGTTTCTACCTTTCGGGTGGTTATTTCAAGCAGGATGGTATCGCCGAAGGGTTGAATAATCAACGGGGTAATTTCAGGATTAATAGCGAGCATGTTATCAGCAGCATGTTCAGTGTGGGGGAAAATCTCTACCTCTCTTATGGCCGGCAACGATATGACAACACCGGGGGTAACCGTACGAGGCTGGTAAATGTAATTCGGTCGCTGCCTTATCTTCCGGCATACGATCCCACTACCAATGGAGGATACCGCACAGCAGAAAATAGTATTGACGGGGCAGACCCGACTAACCCTGTACAAGATGCGAAATTACTGGGTCAAGCCCACAATAACACAACTAAGATAACGGGCACCGCTTATTTAAATGTCGACCTTGTTCCCTGGCTAAATTTCAGATCGTCCTTTGGATTGGATCACATGGATGGCTTCCAGCACCAGTTTGCGCCCATCTATAACAGTGTGGGGAACAGCAACTCGGTGGCTACCATCACAGATGAAAGAAACAGGAATACGACGCTGTTATTTACTCAACAGCTAACGGTTGACCAGACTATAGACAACCACCATTTTAACGTAGTAGGCGTTTATGAATATCAGGATGCCAAGAACTTCAATGAAACGGCATCGGGTAACCAGGCCACTAATGAGTTGGAAACTTTGGCCGGCGCTACCAATGTGGCTAATCAAACCTCAAAAAATCAGGCACGCCTTATCTCTTTTGTTGGCCGGCTAACCTACGATTATGACGAAAAATACCTGTTTAACTTTGCCATCCGCCGCGATGGATTATCCATCTGGGCTCCCGGTAACAAATGGGCGAATTTCCCTTCGGGATCCGTAGGCTGGCGAATTGATCGGGAAGCTTTCATGCAGAACCAGTCCCTGATCTCGGAACTGAAGCTCAGAGGCGGGTATGGAATAACGGGATTGAATGGTTTGCTGATCGGCGACAGTTATCCCTGGCAGGTAAGAATACAAGGCAGTGCTGCAACGTATCCCTTCAATAATGATAATGATGTAGGCAATGCTTCTTACTACAATGCACTGGGGAATTCTGAAATAGAGTGGGAAAAGACCAGTCAATGGAATGTTGGTGTAGACTTGGGGCTGTTTGCAAACAGAATTACATTTACAGCTGACTATTATCGGCGGTATACGGACAATTTGTTGCTTGAGGTTCCGACTCCTACCTCATTTGGATTGAATGGAGGGGGTGTGCTTGCCAATGTAGGAGAAATGAAAAACAATGGGCTCGATGTTGAGTTAGGGTATCACAAGGTCGGCGGCGAATTTACGTGGAATGTAACAGGTTTGATGAGCTTTGCGCGCAACGAGGTTGTAAGCCTGAATACACCAAATGCAGCTATTGGTGCGGGGGGTGATCAGGATTTTGGAGGGGGAGATGATATCACCCGGACGCAGGCCGGCGAGCCGATTCAGTCTTTTTACGGCTGGGTAGTGGATGGTATTTTTCAGGATCAGTCGGAGATAGATGAATTAAATGCGGCGGCTCCGGGCGGGGTCTATCAGGCGGAGGGAACAGCCCCGGGAGATATCCGTTTTAGGGATCTCAATGACGATAAGGTAATTGATTCTGCCGACCGGACTTTCATCGGAAGTTATATTCCTGATTTTTCGTATTCGCTGAATTTCAATGGTAACTATAAGAATTTTGACCTGTCCTTTTTTATACAGGGTGTTCAGGGCAATGATATCTTCAATGCTTCGAGAATTATCAGTGAAGGGATGGCCCGTTTATTTGGGGCGGGTACAGCCGTCTTGGATGCCTGGACGCCGCAAAACACCAATACTGATGTTCCCCGGGCCATCAGTGGGGATCCCAACGGGAATGGTCGTCCTTCAACTCGCTGGATCGAAGATGGCTCTTATTTAAGGCTGAAAAATATTCAGTTGGGATATAACGTACCGGCTACAACCCTGACATCGCTGACCAATGGAACTATTAGCAGGCTTCGGGTATATGTGGCTTCCCAAAACCTGTTGACTTTTACCGGCTATAAGGGATGGGACCCTGAAATAGGTTCAAAGAATACTACTCTCACCAACGGGATTGATTATGGCCAATATCCGTCGGCCCGAGCATTCCTTGTAGGATTACAGGTAAGCATGTAGAGAATATTATAAAGAAACCCACAATGTTTTTATTCAAGTGCATTTAACGGCTCAAACATAGTGCTAATAAGACCAAAGAAACATTGGGGTTTTAAAGGTTAAATAATTAATACAAATTTTAAATAGACCCAATCATGAAACGTTCCATTACACATATATTATGGATAGCAGCCCTTATGATGACGGGAACGGTTCTCGTTTCCTCTTGCGATACAGATCTGAATTTAACGGATCCGAGTTTTCGAACCACCGAGACGTATTTCCAGAACAGCAGTGAGTTACTGGGGGGTACTAATGCCATTTATTCCAGCCTAAGCAGCGCTCAGTTAGTAGGAAGAGAGTGGTTCTTTGTCCATGACCTTAGAAGCGGAGAGATGGCTTCCGGTGGCGGGCAGTTAGAGGTGCCAAGGCGACAAATACTACAGGGGTCAATTTCGCCCAGTAATACAGTAATGAGCGATATGTGGAATGGATTGTATGCTGTGATCCACCGGGCAAATGTGGTTATTACCAATGGCCCTAATGTGGAAGATAATGCCTCACTCAGGGATCGCCTGGTAGCTGAGGCTAAATTCCTGCGGGGTTGGGCCTATTTTGAATTGGTGAGTCTGTGGGGTCCGGTTCCGGTCTATACCGAACCCGTGGATGAACCCAATCAGTTTCAACCCCGAGCCCCCGTAGAAGCGGTTTATACAAGGATAGTCGCAGACCTTGAGGATGCGGCGGAGGTATTACCCGAAAGCTATCCCAATGCAGACCGGGGGCGGGCTACCTGGGGAGCGGCGAAGGCCATGCTGGGGCGGGTTTATATGCAACGCCTGGACTTTGAAACTGCCAAAAATCATTTGCAGGAAGTGATCGACTCCAATTTATATTCACTAGTTGATGATTATGAGGATAATTTTAAGGAGGAGACCGAATTCAACGAGGAATCGATATTTGAGGTAGTATTTATTGATAAAGGAGATAATGCATTTAACTGGGGATATACCGGAGACGGTGCCAACGAAGCCCAAACTACTGCACGTGCACAGGAATATAATCCTTTGGCCTGGCGAAATTTGATCCCCTCTGATGCCTATATCAATAACTTTGAACACACCGAAACCGGTGCGGCAAAGACCGACCCACGATTGGGGTTCTCAGTATATATGGGTGGTGACACTTTCAATGATGGGGATGATACACTGACGGATGCTATGCAGAACGGCAATACTTCACAATTTCACGGAGAGACGATAAAAGCAAGCTGGCGCAAATATATGCTGTTGTATAAGCTGAGTTATGATGATGCCGCATGTGATTGTGTTTTCAGAGGAAACAACCATCGCCTGATCCGCTATGCAGAAGTATTGTTAAATATGGCGGAATGTGAAAATGAGACTGATAATATTCCAGAGGCTCTGTCTTATCTTAACGAAGTTCGAGCACGCGCCAGCGTAGATATGCCCGAATACCCCACACCACAATATCCGGCCGATACCAAAGAAGACGTGGTCGAAATTATCATGCATGAACGGATGGCAGAACTGGGAGCCGAAGAGATACGAAACAGAGACTTGTTACGATGGACAGAGTTAGGATATTTTAGTTCCTACCCCAGACCAGGTGAAGTATTGTTGCCCATTCCCGCTACAGAAGTAGATAATAATCCGGAGTTGGGAAGCGGGGGTATCAATCCGCAGAATCCTGGATATTGACGGGGTAAAGTCCGGTTCAGGTACGGGGGTATTATTCTGTTTGAATTGACTCCTCAGTCTCTTGCCTCCCGGCAGCAGCCGGCAGGGGCAGGAACACACGCATTGAATCATTGTTTACAGCCACAAGTATAAATTTTTGGCCCTCCTTTTTCCGCCGCCCGTCCCTTCCTGCATACCCCCGGCGGAGGAGGGCCATATCTTTTATATCGCCATCCAGGATGAAACCACTTCTGGCATGAGGAATAACCTCAAAATCATTTTGGCTGTTTCCTTTCAGAAAGTAACCATACGAGGCATCATACCTGCCGGTTCTGACCTCGGTTTGATACTCATTCCCGGCTAACAGCAGATCGATGTGTCCGTCGCTATCCAGATCATCACAGACTATCGCGTTGACCGGGGCGAACTGGGTTTCTGCAGGCAAAATATGCTTTATAAATCTACCATCACCCCTGTTTTCCAGGAACAAACTTCTGGTTTCAACAACACTCAGTTCCATTATTTCACTTTCGGGCATGTGGCTAAAAATGGCATCAAAGGTAGCGGTTGAATAATCATCATGGCTGGGAAATAATCTGTGCAGGGCCGGTACCTGCCGAAACAGTTCATCCCGGTTTATGGCCGGGTAGAGATTTCTCGCACCACTTTTATCTTTCATGTAATAAAACATGACCGGATCAATGATACCGTTTTTATCAAGATCAGCAGCAAAAAGCTTCATCGGGTACTGTGCGGTGACCTGATATTTATGGTTACTACCCAGGTTACCGGCTACGAAATCTATGTCTCCGTCTTTGTCTGCATCACATGCCGTGAGGCTACGCCACAGGCCTGACATATGCTCAAGCCCTGTCTGGTTTGTAACTTCCTGCAGGTGGGTTCCGTTGTTCGCAAAAAATCGTATAGGCATCCACTCGCCGGCTATTACCAAATCCGGTTTTTGGTCATTATTGATATCTGCCCATACTGCAGCGGAGATCATGCCCGGATTTGTTAGCTCAGGAGCCGTTTTCTCTGTGATATCTGTGAATTTCCCCTTTTTATTATGCAACAGAAAGCTTCTGGGTGCGAGCGGATACATTTTGGAAACCCTTCCGCCAATAAACAGGTCAGGGGACCCATCACCATTATAATCGCCAACTGCTACGGTCCCGGCAATTGTTCTTACATGATCCGGAATAGCCTCTTCATCAAGCCTGAAATTTCCCATGCCATCATTAATATACAGGCGGGGTTTATAATAGATGGAATGTTCATTATAGCGCGTATCTCCATAGGTGATCAGCAAATCCAGATGTCCATCGCCGTTGGCATCGAAAAACACACAATCCATATCCTCCTGATACTTGATGTCGGTGTCGAAGGTAATGTGGTTAAAAGTGCCGTTTTCAGTCTGTTGGAACAATGCGCCGGAAGAGTTAAACCCGCCTCCTATAAAGAAATCGGGCAGCCCGTCGTTATCGATATCACCGGTAGTAATAAACGGGCCTAGTTGGGTGTATTTTTGAGGCAGCAATGGTTGGAATTTAAAATCATTATAGGAAACATCTTTATGCCGGTATAAGGCCTGAATTTCATCGGTAACATCACGGAATAGCGGGGCGGGCGCTGGTTTCTCAGGATAGGTAAAATCCTCATTCTCAAAAAATACAGAAGCGCTGGAGGCAGTATCTGCTTTGCGGATATTCAGCAGAGTATCAGCAGGAATATTTCTAAGGATTTGTACTTGGTTATCGGGCCAGATAATGGCCAGAGAATCTGCATGATCGATGGAACCCAGGCCAAAGAATAACCTGCTATCCACAGAAGAGAGGTAGCCTCTTACCGGATATTTTTCTTGTGCCTGAATGCTGTTGCCCGTAAAAAGCACGACCTTCGTCCCGAATGCGTCCAGGTTGTTCTCGCCGCCGGTAAGCTTTATCTGAAGATAGTGATGGTCTCTTACAACATCTGCCGGAGAGGATCCGCCGGTGTTTTTTTGAATGTTCGGGATGGTATTATTAATAAAAACAGAAGCCGGTTCATTGATTTTATTGACGATTAAATCCAGATCACCATCATTGTCAATATCTACATAAGCTGCTCCGTTGGAGATTGATCCCCATTTGGTATCGCCAAACCCGGCCGTCTCCTGCACATTTTCAAAAGTATAGTCACCCTTATTCAGATAGAGATAGTCCGGCAGTTTGATATAGCCCAGATTGTTTAGTTTTTTGGCGAGGTCTCGATCTTCAACTGATTGGCTTCTCATACCGGCTTCTGCAGAGATGCTGTATTCAATAAAATCGGCATTTAAAAAGTCGCGGCCGCTGCCATTGGTGATGTGTAAATCTTTCCATCCGTCATTATTGAAGTCTGCCGCCAATACACTCCAGCTCCAGTCCGTTTCTGAAATACCCGCGTATTGGCCGATCTCGCTGAAAAAGGGAACAGCTGTACTATGGATAGTTCTTACTCCATTATTCAGCTGCAGCATATTCCTCATAAACGACGGTTCATATCCAAACGATCGCTCGGCCTGATACCGGTCATAATTCATAAATGTGTACTGCAGTTTCTTTCTCTCATTTAATTCCGGGGCCATATCGAGGGTGATGATATCCATAAGCTGATCATTGTTAATGTCGGCGGCGTCGACACCCATACTCGAATAACTCTGATGCCTGAGGGCCTGGCTTATAACATTAGTGAATGTTCCGTTCTTATTATTCAGCCACAGCTCATCATTTGACAGAAAATCGTTGGCCACATAAATATCCGGCCAGCTATCGTTGTTAAAGTCGCTCACCGTAACTCCAAGGCCATACCCATCTCCTTTAATTCCTGCCTGCACGCTTACATCGGTGAAATATGGATGGGCTTTGCCGGCGGGAATACCCATATTCCGGTAAAGCTTGTCGTTGCCGGGAGCACGGCCGCTGATATCTTTAGGCCGCAAGGCATTGGCATTAGGGCCATCTAATCGGTAGTTGATCAGAAACAAGTCCGGGTGGCCGTCTTTGTCGTAGTCAAAGAAAATGGATTGGGTGGCATCACCGGTATCTGCCAGGCCATACTCTTGCGCCTGTTCTGTGAATGTGGGAATCTGTTCCCCGCCGTTATTTATAAAGAGCAGGTTTTTCCCGCCATATACGCACAGATAGATGTCATCGAGGCCATCATTATTCACATCCGCGATATTTACTCCGGTTACCCAGCGAGAGGTGGCGACCCCGGCTTGTTCTGTGACATCCTTAAACCTGATCTGCCCATCCCGATCCATTCCCTGATTAATGTATAGCCTGCTGCTTACCTGATTACCCGTAAGGTAGATATCCATCCATCCGTCCTTGTTAAAATCGCCGATGCCCACACCTCCGCCCATATACATAAATTCATGGACAGAAGAGCGTTCATCTTCTTCAGAGATGTCATTGCTGAAAAATATTCCGGATTGGCCGGGTTTGAGCTGCGTAAAAATGGTTGGTTTGTGGGACGAATTACATGCAGAAAGCCCGGCGGTTATCAAAACGGCGAGAAACGGTACGTATAAAAAGCTTTTAAAATTGCGCATTGGTTCTCAGAAGTAGGTGCTTTATTTCGAACAATATGGTTTCAAAAATCAGGAACCAGTGTTGCGCCCATGGTCAACGGCGCGTGTAGGGGAACACAGATACCTCGAATGGGGCCGGTATTTGCCAGTCATGATATCCGATGTATCCTATTTGTGTTTGTGTGTATCGGCCCCATCGGCGGCATCCGCGTTCCATAGAAACTACGGGATGTAGTTGGCATGCCATGGGTTGCCCCATAACCCTCACCCAAACCTCTTCACAATCTCCTCTACCTGTTGCGCATAACTTCCGCCAAAGAGGTTAGTGTGCACCAATAACGGGTACAGATTGTAGATATCTTTACGTTCATCAAAGCCCGGTTCCAGCGGATGTGATTCATTATAGCTACGGTAAAAAGCACTGGAGAACCCACCGAACAGCCTGGTGAAGGCCAGTTCCATCTCCCGGTGGCCGTAGTAGACGGCCGGATCATAGATGACGGGGCGGCCTTCAGCGTCATAAAAATAATTGCCGCCCCATAGGTCACCGTGCAGCAGGCCGGGAGGTTCTTCGGGAAATATATCGGGCAGTAGCCGATACATATTCTTAAAAGCGATTTCAATCGAAGAGCTTAACTTGCCTGCACTGATCGCCCTGTCCAGCTGGGGTTCTATACGTTCTTCGATAAAGAAGCTGATCCAATCCGTGTGAGGGGTATTACTCTGAGGCAGCGATCCGATATAGTTGTCGTGATCCAGCCCGAATCGATCGTTTTCGGTCTTGTGAAGCCGGGCCAGCTCTTGTCCGAATTGTTGTGCGGAGTATGGCCCGGGCTGCCCCTCTTCGATAAACTCCTGAAGAAGATAACCCGTTGCATTACCGGCTATACCCTGGGTTATCACTTTGGGTATAATAAGATCGGTATCCGCGTTCGTCAGCAGGCCTAACCCCTTCGCTTCTTTGGCGAACATATCGGGGCTTTGCGTTGTATTCCATTTCAGAAAGCACCGTATGCCGGAAGAGAGCTCAAGTTTAGCTGCCTGATTGATGCTGCCACCTGTAACAGGGCGGACCGCCACGACAGACGCATTAAGCTCTGCCTGAATATGCAACAGCAGGGCCTCAGGAAGCATGGTCGGCAATACGTGTTTCCAGTTCGTCCAGAATGGCCTCGCAACTTCGTTTTACAATTTGGAATACATGTTCAAAACCCTGCATTCCCCCAAAGTAGGGATCCGGCACCTCGCCGTCTCCGGGTTCGGGATCAAAATCACGCAACAGGCCAATCTGCGCCATGCGCCCTTGGTCAGGCGTCATTTCCCGGATATTTGCCAGGTTTTCGCGGTCCATAGCCAGTATCAGGTCGTAGTAACCCAAGTCAAACGCCTTGAGCTGGCGGGCTGTGGAGAGCAGAGAAACGCCGTACTTTTCTGCCGTTAGCCGGCTTTTGCTGTTGGCGGGTTCTCCAATGTGATAGGAAGAGGTACCGGCCGAATCCACTTCAAAATAAGCTTGCAGGCCCCGCTCATTAACGAGGTGCTGAAATACCCCTTCGGCCGTGGGACTGCGACAGATATTTCCCAGACATACGAAACAGATTTTATAAGGATTTTCTTTGGTGATTCTTTTATGCGTCATAGGTACAGTAACTGATTGTTTTTAATGAAACTGGTTGTTGCTGGCGTTAACCTCCCCAATAATAACAAAAAAAGGTGGTAAATGAGATTATATGTATGGGATTGGCACAGCCCCGGGCTCTGGCTTCTTCATCCCATACCTAATATTTTAACAGATCCCGTCACCTCCTCTCCGTCTCGTCCGTCTCGGTGCTCTTTTCTGCCTCTGCACGGATCTGAATGATCGGATCCGTTGCAGAGGCAAGGCAGGGCGTGGGGGTGAGGTTTTGACAACTACTTAGCTGTGAAGCACCTTGCATTCTTGCCTTTTTTTAAAATATCTTCGCGTGGTTTTAACACGGATACAGAAGGAATAATGTGAACAGAAAAAATTAAGACTCGTATCTTGAGGGGCCCTGCGTTAAAGGATGCAACCATAGTTTGTATAGATTTGACATAGCAATATATCCCGGAAATTTTGTATATTGGAAGTTTTCAGAAAGGCCCAATCATGCATCAAAACGGCGTATATGAGTAAGCAATTTGAAGAAGTGAAACAACTTAATTTCTCGAAGCTTGAGGTGGAAACGCTCAAATGGTGGAAGGAAAACGCCATTTTCGAGAAGAGCCTTTCCAGCCGCGAAGAGGGTATTCCGTTTACGTTTTATGAAGGGCCGCCCACAGCTAACGGGAAACCGGGCATCCATCATGTGATGGCCCGTACGGTAAAGGATTTGTTTTGCCGGTACAAAACGCTGAAAGGTTATCGGGTGGAGCGCAAAGGAGGATGGGATACCCATGGTTTGCCGGTGGAAATTGAGGTTGAAAAGGAGCTGGGGCTGGACGGGCGTGCCCAGGTGGAAGAGTACGGTATGGCCGAATATAACGAGAAGTGCCGTACGAGCGTGCTGAAGTACAAGGACTTGTGGGATAAGCTTACCCGGCGTATGGCCTATTGGGTGGATCTGGAAAACCCCTATATCACCTTCGAAAATGACTACATCGAGTCGGTCTGGTGGGCGTTTAAGACGCTATATGAGAAGGGCCTGGTGTATAAAGGATATAAAATTCAGTGGTATTCGCCCGGCAGCGGCACTGTACTCTCTTCTCATGAAGTAAGCCTGGGATACAAGGAGGTGCAGGATCCTTCTATCTATGTAAAATTCAGGCTGCGGCAAGCCGAAAATGTCTACTTTCTGGCCTGGACCACAACACCCTGGACCATCGTCTCTAATATGGCGCTGGCTGTGAACCCCGAGCTGGACTATGCTAAAATAGAGGTATCGGAGGGCGGCCATACCGAGTATTACATCCTGGCCAAAAAGTGTATTGAAGAGACCATTGATCACGAGTATGAAATTATAGAAGAGTATAAAGGCGAAGACCTGATCGGGTGGACGTACGAGCCGGTATTCAGCTACGCGGCAGAAAAGTATGGCATTGCAGAGGCCTGGAGAGTGATCCCCGCCGGTTACGTAACTACCGAAGAAGGTACCGGCGTGGTACACACCGCCCCGGCTTTTGGTGCAGATGACTATGATTCGTGTGAAAAGGCCGGCATACCGTTGTTTAATCCCATCGACCTGGAAGGGCGGTTCACCGAAGAGGCTCCTGACTTTGCGGGGCAGTGGTTCAAGGATGCCGACAAAGAAATAGCGCGTGCCATCAAAGAAAAACATCTGATGTACAGGCACGAGACCTACCTGCACAATTACCCGTTCGATTGGCGCAAAGGTACGCCACTGATGTCGTACCCGGTAGAGTCGTGGTTCATCAAAACCACGCAGGTTAAGGACAAGATGGTTAGCTACAACCGGGAGATTAACTGGAAGCCGGAAAGTACGGGTACGGGGCGTTTTGGCACCTGGCTGGAAAATAACGTAGATTGGGCCGTTTCGCGCCAGCGATACTGGGGCAGCCCCATCCCCCTTTGGGTGAGCGACAAAGACCCGGAATATGTAGAATGTATCGGCAGCATAGAAGAGCTGCGCAAGAAAGCCCGGCTGCCCGACGATAAAGAAATAGACTTGCACCGGCCCTACATCGATGAAATTACCTGGGAAGGGCCAAATGGCGGAACAATGCGGCGTATTCCGGATTTACTGGATGTATGGTTCGATTCCGGGGCTATGCCTTTTGCGCAGTGGCACTATCCGTTCGAGAACAAGGAAAAGTTCAAAGCCAACTTTCCGGCCGATTTTATCGCTGAAGGCGTTGACCAGACGCGCGGATGGTTTTACACGCTCCACGCCCTGGGAACGATGCTTTTCGACCAGCCTGCTTATAAAAACGTTGTGTCCAACGGGCTTGTTCTGGACAAGAACGGCGAAAAGATGAGCAAGTCTAAGGGTAATACGGTAGACCCGTTTGATGTGATCCAGAAGTATGGCGCCGATACGGTGCGCTGGTACATGATGAGCAACTCCTCGCCGTGGGATAATCTGAAGTTCAGCGAAGAGGGATTGCAGGAAACACAGCGCAAGTTTTTCAATACTATTGTGAACACCTACTCGTTCTTTGCAATGTATGCAAACATCGACGGATTCACCTACTCCGGCAACCCCATAGCGGTAAGCGAACGGGCGGAGATGGATCGCTGGATTATCTCGCGCTGCAACACCACGGTAAAGAAGGTAGACGAATTTCTGGAAGATTATGAGCCTACCAAGGCGGCGCGTGAAATCGAAGCGTTGGTAGAGGAGTTGAGCAATTGGTATGTACGGCGCAACCGCCGCCGTTTCTGGAAAGAAGGCAAAAGCCTGGATAAGACGGCGGCCTATCAGACGTTGTATGAATGCCTGACCGACCTTTCCAAGCTGATCAGTCCCATCGCTCCATTTCTGGGCGAATGGCTGTACCAGCAACTGAATAAAGTAACAGGGCTCGACGAGGAGTCGGTGCACGTATCGTTCTACCCCACCGTAGAAGAGACGGCTATCGACAAATCATTGGAGCATCGTATGGAGATGGCCCGGCAGATATCCTCTATGGTGCTAAGCCTCAGAAACAGGATAGAAATTAACGTTCGTCAGCCGCTAAGGCGCATCATCCTCCCAATCAAAGACCAGGAAGAACGCCAGGCTATAGAGTCGGTGAAGGATATTATCCTGGATGAGGTGAATGTTAAAGAAATTCAATTTGTGGATGACGATTCCGGAATTGTCCACAAATCGGCGAAACCCAATTTCCCGGTATTGGGCAAGAAGCTGGGCAAGAAGATGAAAGCGGTGGCCCATAAGGTTAAGGAACTGACAACCAGCCAGATAACAGAATATGAGAAAGCCGGATCTATTGAACTGGATCTGGGTGATGACGGCGTTATCCACCTGGGAAGCGAAGACCTGGAAATTAACCGTGTAGGGCTTGAGGGCTGGTCAGTTGAAACCGAAAAAGGGCTGAGTGTAGCTCTGGATACCGAGCTCTCTCCCGAACTTGTTCAGGAAGGGCTGGCCCGCGAATTTGTGAACCGCGTCCAAAATATGCGTAAAGAAGCGGACTACGATGTGGTAGACCGCATAACCGTAGGTTTTAAGGGCCCGGGGCAACTCAAAGAGGCAGTTCAATCTATGAATGATTATATTAAGCACGAGACGCTGGCCGAAGAGATTTCAACAGAGGAGTTAGAAGTTTCTGATTTTGTTAAAACCTGGGAGATTGGTGAGGAAGATTGTACTATTTCAATTAGAAGAAACCCAAACAGTTAATATGTGAGTGCGACTATGGCATCTGCAAATAATAAGGAAAAAGAAAAGAAGCTGGAACGTATTTCTCCATACAATGATGAGGAGCTGGAGTATTTCCGGGAAATTATTGTAAAGAAACGTGACGAAGCTGAACGAGAACTGCAAATACTACAGAATTCGCTGCGCGACAGTATGGAAAATGCATCCGATGAATCGGCTTATTCTTTTCATATGGCTGATGCCGGTACCGATGCCCAGGAGCGGGAGAAAACCTATATGCTGTATAACCGGACCCGCAAGTTCATCAAGTACCTGGACGATGCCCTGAAGCGGATCGAAAACAAAACCTACGGTGTATGCAAGGTAACCGGAAAGAAAATTTCCAAAGGCCGTCTGGAAGCCGTGCCCCACACGCAGTTAAGCATCGAAGCTAAACTTAAACGTCGGTAAATTTCTATATCGATACAATAACAAACGACGTCCCTTGACTAGCAAGAAACTCATAGCGCTGTCGGCTCCGGCCCTTGTTGTGGTCATTCTCGATCAGATCACAAAGCAGCTTGTACGTACTACTCCATACCTGCAGAATTTAGAAATTATTCCGGGTTGGCTGGCTTTCAATTATACCCAGAACCCCGGTATGGCGCTGGGCATGGATTGGGCCTCTACCCCTGTAATCAGCATCATTGCCATTGTGGCTGTTATAGGTATTCTTACCTATATCCTCAGCACCATAGACCGGGCCAAAACAGGTTATCTGGTTTGTATGGGCCTGGTGCTGGGCGGCGCCTTTGGCAACATCATCGACCGCCTCATTATGGGGTATATAGAGTCGTACGGGGGGGTGCTGGATGGACACGTCATCGACTTTATCCACTTCACCCTTACTATTAACGGTTACCCGGTTTTCCCTTACATCTTTAATGTGGCGGATATCGCCATAAGTACGGCTATTATCTTTCTGTTGGTGTTTCACAAGCAGGTGCTGCCCGAGGAGGAGGGTGAGGAGGCGAAAGAGCCGGTCATTCCACCTAAACAAAACCCCGACACCTCCGCCTGAGCCGCACTCCGGTAAGCGGGTGGCGGTCAGCGGGTGGCGCTACGGTTGGCGGCAGCGGTACATTCACACAGATCAGGCGGATTTCACCTAAAACGGGCCGTCTGCCCATCCTGCATAATAAAACCTTTCCGCGCTCATCTGCTCTACCCGCGGCATCCGTGTTCCGCCCCCATTCCTGATTCTCTACTCCTCCTCAAATCCTTCAAGAATCTTGGATGCTTCTTCATTGAAATAGAACTCCAAATCTTTCATCCCATCGTCCACGAAACAGATGTAACCAAAATCCGGCAGGCAGCCGATGCCTTCGTCCATAAATTCCTCGTACGCCTGCTCCATCTGTTCCCAAAACAGTTGCTTTAACTCTTCGGCTGGCACGCCTCTGTGTTCGGCCAATTGCTCGATACCTTTTTTTATCACAGAGTCTGCACACATTTGCACGTTGAACTCTCTTACCGGAGGGCCGCCTACATCCCCGAGTTCATTACCGTACTGTTGTTGCAGTTGCAGCCAGCGCTTCATCTTTACAAACTCTTCCGGGTATTCGTGCAGCCTGATGCGGCCGTCTTTCCCTCTCTTCAGGACTCCGATATCCAGCATCTCGCTTTCGCCATGCAGCTCCAGCTCGGTAAATATTCTGTGCATATCCCGCCGAATAAGCCGGAAGGTTTCGTCTTCATCCGAATCATTCTGTATGGCTATGAGCCGGGCTATTTTTCTCAGCTTTTGTTCAACTTCAGGATCAAACAGGAGTCCTTTTGGTCTTTTGGTATCCATAACGATAAGATTAGAATTATGATTGGCATGATATACATGCTAGGCTCCGTAATTCTGGCCTCTGTTAGGGCGTGTGGACAATTAACGTGCTTCGTGTCTTTGGGTTGATTTTGGCCCACTCTGCGTTGCTTTCC
>CALJMB010000266.1 GCA_937982515.1 uncultured Balneolaceae bacterium | reverse complement strand
CCGCGAGGGCGGACGCACGGTCGGCGCCGGCGTGGTAAGCAAGATTATTAAATAAAAGAACCGAAAACGGCGGCATTGCCCCAGGTAATGCCGCCGCTGGTTAAGAAAAAAGAGATAATTTTGGCAACACAGCAGAAAATACGGATTAAGTTAAAATCGTACGATCACAATCTGATCGACAAGTCGGCTGAAAAGATTATTCAGACCGTAAAGTCTACAGGAGCCGTGGTTTCAGGACCCATACCTCTTCCGACTAAGAAAAATATTATTACTGTCAATCGCTCGGTTCATGTGAATAAGAAATCCCGGGAGCAGTTCGAGTATCGCTCGCATAAGCGATTAATTGACATACTTTCAACAGGCTCTCAAACCGTCGATGCGTTAATGAAGCTGGAACTACCTTCCGGTGTGGATGTGGAAATTAAAGTGTAATACAGGGCTGGGAGTTTTCATCATTACACTAAACTACATTTCCTGCTTTCCCGGAAAAGCAACGTTCTGAAAGATTCCGTTGTTTAATGGTTTCATCTGAAGGCAATTTAGAAAGAGCAATTAATTTATAAGGCAATGAGTAGTGGTTTAATTGGTAAAAAAATCGGAATGACCAATGTCTTTGATGATAACGGCAGGAATTATGCGGTTACCGTCATTGAGGTCGATCCCTGTGTGATTACACAGGTTAAAACTAATGAGCAGGACGGATATGAGGCTATTCAGGTTGCTTCCTTCGACAAAAAGGAGAGCAGGACATCCAAGCCTCTTCTGGGTCATTTTGATAAAGCCGGAGCCGGACCTAAAAAGTATATAAAGGAATTTAAAGGCTTTGCGCCCGAAGGCCTGGAAGTCGGCGATGTGCTGAAGGTAGAAGATGTTTTTAATGTCGGGGATAGCGTTGATGTAGTAGGCGTTAGCAAGGGAAAGGGATTTACCGGTGTTATGAAACGGCACAACTTCGGCGGTGTTGGCGGAGCGACTCATGGTCAAAAGAACCGTCAGCGCCATCCGGGATCTATCGGCCAGGCTTCAGACCCGTCCAGAGTTTTTAAGGGCACTAAAATGGCCGGCCATTCAGGTAATGAGCGTACGAAGATCAAGAATCTTACAGTTGCTAAAATATTTCCTGAATCCAATATGATTATGGTTACAGGATCTGTTCCGGGACCTAATGGAAGAGTCGTAGAAATTTACAATCGTTAGTAATTAAACTTAGAGATGAAACTTCCTATATATTCGATAAAAGGAACTGAAAGCGGCGACAAGGCTGAGTTGCGCGATTCCATATTTGCCATAGAGCCCAATGAGACGGTTATTTACGAAGATGTACGGCGCTATATGGCCAATCAGCGGCAGGGTACAGCCAAAACCAAGGAACGAAGCGAGGTAAGGGGCGGTGGCCGTAAAGCCTACAGGCAAAAAGGTACAGGTATGGCCAGAAGGGGAGGCATCCGTTCTCCTTTGTTGAAAGGCGGTGGCACTGTATTTGGGCCGCGGCCGCGGGTGCATAAAGTCAAGATGACTAAAAAAATGCGCAGGCTGGCCAGGAAATCGGCGCTCTCTATTAAAGCTGCCGGCAATTCGATTACGATAGTTGAAGATTTTAGTTTTGAGGAACCTAAAACCAGAAAGGTTAAAGAGATCCTCGACGCTTTTGGATGGAGTGGAAAGAAAGTGCTGATCCTGACGGCTGATACAGATCTTGTGATATATAAATCGGCTCGGAATATACCGGGTATCCAGGTTCTGGAAGCCAATAAACCATCTACGTATCAGATCCTGAACGCAGAAATGGTTCTGATCCAGCAGAGCGCAATTGATGTACTTCAGAATTCAATTGAACCTACGGCTGAGGAGGCTACAGCATGAGCAATATTTTAAAAAAACCGTTGATTACAGAGAAACTCTCGCGGCTTCAGGAAGAAGGAAAATACGCTTTTAAGGTGGAGAAAAACGCTACCAAGCCGCAAATAAAAAGAGCCGTAGAAGAACGGTACCCTGAAGTAAAGGTGGCTAAGGTAAACACCATGATTATGCCATCTAAACCTAAGGGCCGATTCACCCGCGGCGGATATGTAAGCGGCCGTTCCAAAGTATGGAAAAAGGCAATCGTAACTTTGAAGGAAGGCGAAATAGACTTCTTTAGCGAAATTTAGAATACGTTAGATAATGGCTACAAAAAAGATTAAACCGACAACACCAGGCTCCAGGCATCGTATAGCTCCGGTATTTGATGACCTGACTGTTAAGAAGCCCACGGTAAAACGGCTGTTAAAAGGCAACAGCCAGTCAGGGGGGCGTAATAACCGCGGGCGAACTACTTTGCGTCATCGCGGGGGCAGGCACAAACGCAGGTACCGTTTTATCGATTTCAAGCGAGATAAATACGATGTGCCGGGCAAGATTCAGTCTATAGAATACGATCCGAACCGATCGGCCCGGATTGCCCTGGTTGCCTATGCGGATGGAGAGAAGCGCTACATAATAGCACCGGATAAGCTGAAAGTAGGTGACGTCGTTGTAAGTGGAGAAAATGCAAGCCCGGATTTGGGTAATGCACTTCCAATGAAGAATATGCCTCCTGGTACGTTCATCCACAATATAGAGCTTAATCCCGGAAAGGGAGCACAAATTTGCAGAAGCGCCGGAACGGTTGCACAAATGGTAGCTAAAACGGAGCGATTTGTTACTGTTAAAATGCCATCCGGAGAAGTGCGGTTAATATTAGGCAGCTGCTACGCAACAGTAGGAACGACCAGTAACCCGGAGCATTTCAATACAACTCTGGGTAAAGCCGGAAGAAACCGCTGGAGAGGGCGCAGGCCCAAGACCCGTGGGGTTGCAATGAACCCTGTTGATCACCCGATGGGAGGGGGCGAAGGAAAAGCTTCTGGAGGTCACCCTCGGTCTCCGTGGGGGCAGTCTTCTAAAGGAAAGAAGACACGTAATAGAAAAAAACTTTCGAATCGATATATCGTTCGTAGCAGAAAAAAGTCTAAATAATATTTGTTATGCCCAGATCGCTGAAAAAAGGACCTTTTGTTTATTACAAGCTGCAGCGCAAGATTGATGAGATGAACAAAAGCGGCAAGAAGAAAGTCATAAAAACATGGTCAAGAGGTTCAATGATCACACCAGACTTTGTCGGACTGACTCTTGCAGTACACAATGGTAAACAATTCATTCCCGTATATATCACTGAAAATATGGTGGGCCATAAACTAGGTGAATTCGCACCTACCAGGACGTTTCGTGGTCATCCCACCAAGAAAGCTGATAAAACAGTAAGAAGGTAAGAGCTTAGTTATGGCAGAAGAAAAATTGGAAGCTAGAGCTGTACAGAAACATTTGCGCAAATCGCCTCGTAAAGTGCGCCTGATTGCCAACCTGGTGCGTGGCAATAACGTAGCAAAGGCACTTAATAAGCTCGCTTTTATGAATAAAGGTGCAGCCCCGGATGTTGCAAAAGTAATTAAATCGGCATCGGCCAATATACGAGACAAGTTCCAGGATGAACGTCTGGATAATGAGGATCTTTTCATTAAGGAGATCTATGTTAACGAGGGCGCGACGCTGAAGCGGATACAACCAGCTGCCATGGGCCGTGCGCATCAGATCCGAAAGCGCACATGTCATATTACAGTGGTCGTGGCTAAGCATGAAGAAGAATTAGTATAATAATTAAACGGTAATACCTTGGGACAAAAATCACATCCAGTAGGTTTAAGGCTTGGTATCATTCGAGGTTGGGACTCCAACTGGTATTCAGAAGAGAATGAGCCGGAAATACTTTATGAAGACACAAAGCTGCGGGAATATCTGCATACCCGCCTCCAGAATGGAGGGCTTTCAAGGGTAGTTATAGAGAGAACCCCTAAGCGCATTCTGCTAACCCTCAAAACCAGCCGTCCCGGCGTTATTATCGGTAAAGGCGGTGAGCAGATTGAGTTGCTCCGTGAAGAGCTGAAGAAGATTACAAGCAAGGAAGTTCAGATTAATGTAAGCGAAATTAAGCGGCCGGAAACGGATGCCAGCCTTGTGGCTCAGAATATAGCTCAGCAGTTACAGGCCCGTATTTCCTTCCGCCGGGCCATGAAAACCGCTATATCTTCGGCCATGCGTATGGGGGCCGAAGGAATTAAGATTCGATGTGCCGGGCGTTTGGGAGGTGCGGAGATGGCCAGAACAGAGCAATACAGAGAAGGACGCGTGCCTCTCCATACGTTGCGCGCCGATATTGATTATTATAATACCACCTCCAATACAATTTATGGATCTATTGGAGTTAGTGTTTGGATCTTTAAAGGTGAAGTGCTTGGTGATGTTGAATTGACACCGGGCACTGCACACAGCCAGCAGCAGGAAGATTCGCGTAGCCGACGAGGCGGTGGCGGTAACAGGCGATCCAGAAGAAACCGCCGGCGTAGCAGAAGTTAGTTAATAAAGAATAATCAGTAATAATCATGCTAGAACCAAAACGTATAAAACGCCGCAGACAGCATCGCAGAAGCCTGAAAGGCAACGCACACCGGGGCCATACCCTGGTACACGGCGATTTTGGCCTGAAGGCATTAGAGCCTAAGTACATTACATCAAGGCAAATCGAAGCTTGCCGTATAGCTATTGCGAGAAGGTTACAACGTGACGGCCAGACCTGGATACGAATTTTCCCTGACATGCCAAAAACATCTAAACCGGCAGAGACCAGGATGGGTAAAGGTAAAGGGGCATTGGACCATTATGTGGCAGTGGTGAAGCCGGGAAGAATGTTATTTGAGATTGCCGGCGTATCAGAAGTGTTGGCCCGTGAGGCTTTAGCGCGTGCGTCACATAAACTTCCAATTAAAACGAAATTTGTCGTCCGCCGTGACTATGACGGACCTTAATTTCAATTGAAGAAGATATCAGCATGAAAGCACACGAACTTAGGGAACTATCACTTACAGAGTTAAAGGCCCGGCTACAGGATGAGCAGAAGGCGCTGCTGGATATGAAATTTAATCACGCAGTAGCAGGCCAACTGGAGAATCCTGCACGTTTAAAAATGACCAGACGAGAAATTTCCCGTCTGAAAACCATTATTCATGAAAAAGAACAATCTCCAGAAGAATCCGGAGTTGAATAACCAGACAATGGCACAAACTGAAAGAGCTCAAAGAAGACAACGTATTGGCCGGGTAGTAAGCGACCGGATGGATAAAACCATTACCGTTGCTGTAGACCGTCAGATTAAACACCCGATTTACGGTAAATTTATAACCAAGACAACCAAGTATATGGCTCATGATGAAAATAATGATGCCAATATCGGCGATACCGTGCAGATTATGTCTACACGTCCGCTTTCCAAACGAAAGACCTGGCGTCTGGTGAAAATAATTGAACGTGCCAAATAGACCGCAGATTGATCTGATTGTACGGATTTCACTGATATTTTAAAGGAAGTTCTAAAATTCCGTGAAATCTTGTTGATCTGCTTAATCGGCGATTAAAACTAGAAGTTAAAAATGATACAGATTCAATCCAGACTAAATGTTGCAGATAACAGCGGTGCACGTGAAGTAATGTGCATCAAAGTACTTGGTGATTCACGGAGAAGGTATGCCAGAGTTGGAGATTTAATTTCCTGCTCGGTTAAAAATGCAATTCCCGGTGGAACCGTTAAGAAAGGCGACGTTGTTAAGGCCGTTATTGTGCGCACTAAAAAAGAAATGAGGCGAAAAGACGGCAGTTACATACGCTTTGATGAGAACGCGGCAGTTATTGTAAACAAGGAAAATGAACCGGTAGGTTCCCGTATTTTCGGACCCGTAGCACGTGAGTTGCGCGAGAGGAATTTTATGAGAATTGTATCTCTTGCTCCTGAAGTATTGTAGCTACGGAAACACCAAATCACAAAGATTAATTGATATCATAGGCAGGTTCACAAAATTTTAGTGATTTTGTGTTATAGTGGCCTAACCTAAAAGTAAAAATCTATGCCACGTACTAAAAACAAACAGAAAAAATTACATGTCAAAAAAGGTGATGATGTCAAGGTCATTGCCGGAAATGACAAAGGTAAGGAAGGCCGGGTATTGGCTGTGTTCCCTGACCGGGAAAGAGTGCTGGTAGAAGGGGTCAATCTCAGAATACATCATGATAAACCCAGCCAGGAGAACCCGCAGGGTGGCCGTATCAAGCGTGAGGTAGCCATACATGTTTCCAATGTGATGGTTATTGATCCTTCAACAGGGGAACCCACAAGGATTGGACGCAAGCGAATTGAAGAAGAAGGCAAAGGGCGCTGGGTTCGCTATGCAAAAACCAGTGGCGAGATTATAGACAATTAAAGTATTTAATATAGAATGGCAGAAGCAAGACTTTATACCCAATACAAAGAAGAAATCATTCCAAAGATGCAGGAAGAGTTTGGCTATGCCAATGTCATGGCCATTCCCAGGCTTCAGAAGATTGTCATTAACAGCGGAGTGGGTGAAGCTGTGGAGAACCAAAAAGCTCTGGATACGATTACAGAGAATCTGGCCAGGATAACCGGGCAAAGACCAATCACTACAAAAGCCAAGAAATCCATCTCGAACTTTAAGCTTCGGGAAGGAATGGCCATAGGCTGTAAGGTGACGTTGCGCAAACGCATCATGTATGAGTTCTTAGACCGCCTCGTTAATTTAGCTCTGCCGAGAACCCGAGACTTTCAGGGCATTCCTGATAAAAGTTTTGACGGAAGGGGAAATTATACCCTCGGCATTAAAGAGCATACCATATTTCCGGAGATCAATACAGATACTGTAGACAAAATACACGGCCTGGATATTACATTTGTAACCAGCGCGGAAACGGATGAAGAAGCATATGCTCTGTTGAAGCATTTTGGAATGCCTTTTGTAAAACGAAGTTAAATCTATTAGCATTTAATATTATGGCTAAAAAAGCGTGGATAGCACGTAACGAAAAAAGAAAAAGAACGGTTAAGAAGTACGCGGAAAAGCGTCAAAAGCTCAAAGAGGAAGGCAAATGGGAAGAGCTGCAAAAGCTGCCCCGTGATGCCAGCCCAACCAGAGTTACTACCCGTTGCAGTCTGTCGGGCCGGTCTCGCGGTTATATCCGTAAATATGGAATCTCACGTATAAAATTCCGGGAATTGGCACTAGACGGTAAAATTCCCGGAGTGCGTAAAGCAAGCTGGTAACTATCTAATAAAGAACTTCTATGTTTGACCCAATAGCAGATTACTTAACACGAATACGCAATGCTCAGCAGGCGGGCCATCGCAGGGTAGATATACCTGCATCGAAACTGAAGCGGGCAATGACTCAGATTCTCATCGACAAAGGCTTTATTAGCAGGTATATTAATATTGATGACGGAAAGCAGGGGGTGCTTCGTTTGTTTTTAAAATATGATGCTTATGGTTCTCCTGTAATCAAAGAGATGAAGCGCCGTTCTAAACCCGGGCTGAGAGAATATCGCGGGGCGGACGATATACCCCGTTCCCGCAATGGCCTTGGTATAGTCATTTTGTCTACATCCCGTGGAATTATGACGGATAAAGAAGCCCGCAAGCTGAATGTGGGTGGCGAAGTTTTATGCAGTGTTTACTAATTTAATGGTAAGAAATTATGTCTCGTATCGGAAAGTTGCCGATTTCTTTAAAAGATGATGTGGAATTCAGCGTAGATGCTGATAACGTGGTTACTGTAAAGGGGACTAAAGGAAGTGATTCCCTGAAAGTACATCCGGCCATAACTATTGAAAAGAAAGACGGTGAAATTATTGTAAACAGGAGTTCGGAAGCAAGGCAGGACCGGTCGTTGCACGGGTTATATCGGTCATTGATCGATAATATGATCACCGGAGTTTCTGAAGGATATAAAAAAGAACTCGAAGTTATCGGCGTTGGATATCGGGTAGCGGTAAACGGAGGAGTGTTGGAATTAAACCTGGGATTTTCACACCCTATATACTTTGTGCCGCCTGACGGAATAGATATTGAAGTAGATACCAAATCGCGCAAGAACCCGCTTTTGAGGGTATCAGGTATAAACAAGGAATTAGTTGGCCAGGTTTCTGCGAAGATCCGTTCACTCAGGCCGCCAGAGCCCTACAAAGGCAAAGGAATACGTTATGTGGATGAATGGGTGCGCCGTAAAGCTGGAAAATCAGCTGCTAAATCATAGAAGAAAAAGATTTATCCGAGATGAAAAAAAATACAATAAAACGATTACGCAGAGATAGAATTCGCCGGCGGATCCGTTCTACCATTCACGGAACAGCAGAACGGCCCAGGCTGAATGTTTTTAAAAGTAACAAGCATGTACATGCTCAGCTTGTGGACGATACAGTAGGCCATACTCTGGCGGCAGCTTCAACTAAAACGGAGGCTCTGCAAAATGAAATCAAAGATAAGACCAAAGTTGAAAGCGCCAAAGTGGTAGGCGAATACCTGGCGGAATTAGCCAGGGAAAAAGGAATTAAAAAAGTCGTGTTCGATCGAAGTGGATATAAATACCACGGTGTTGTTAAGGCACTTGCAGATGGTGCACGAGAAGCTGGATTAGACTTATAAACATTATATTATGCCTAAAATCAGAAGACGACATAACATAACCGCGGCAAATCTTAACCTTGAAGAGAAGCTGGTTCACATTAACCGTGTATCAAAGGTGGTAAAAGGCGGGCGACGCTTCAGCTTCAATGCCATTGTTGTGGTAGGTAATAAAGAGGGGGTCGTAGGCCACGGCCTTGGCAAGGCAAATGAAGTATCTGATGCCATCCAAAAAGGTTTTGATAATGCTAAAAAGAACCTGATTAAAGTACCTATGACAAAAACAGGTAGTATCTATCATGAGATCATAGGCAAAGAGGGGGCCGGGTCGGTCTTATTAAGGCCTGCGTCTGAGGGTACAGGCGTAATCGCCGGCGGACCGGTAAAGGCTTTGCTGGATATTGCGGGCATTCAGGATATTTTAACCAAATCCCTCGGATCTTCAAACCCCCACAATATGGTTAAGGCTACCTTCAATGCCTTAAAAGAGCTGACCGACCCTCTCGAAGTAGCACAGCGCAGGGGAGTTTCGCTCGACAAGGTTTTTCAGGGTTAAAGATATTACCAAGGAATTTTAACTTTTGATAAAAAATGGATTTAAGTAATTTAAAAGCTCCGAAACCCAATAAGAAAAAAAGCAAACGCATAGGGCGTGGTCAGGGTAGCGGAACCGGCGGACATACGGTAGGAAGAGGCCATAAAGGCCAACGCTCCCGGAGCGGTTTCAAGGAAAAATTCTGGTTCGAAGGCGGGCAGATGCCACTCCAGCGCCGGATTCCTAAATTCGGGTTTAAAAACCCTTTCCGTAAGGAATATGTAGCTTTGAATGTTGAAACAGTAGAACAATTTGTGCAGGCAGGCAAGCTTAACTCAGCCATCAGCGTGGAAGATCTGCGCAATGCCGGGCTTATTGGAAAGAATGATTTAGTTAAGTTGCTCGGCCGAGGAGAAATAGAGCAAAAGGTAGAAATAGAAGTTCATGCCTTCAGTAACTCTGCCAGGGAGAAAGTAGAAAAAGCCGGCGGGAGTGTTACAGCTATATAAATTAACCTTTTGGTAGTTATACCACATGAGCCTGATAGAGAATTTTCGAAATATATTTAAGATTGAAGAGCTGAAGAACCGCATTTTGTATGTGGTCGGTATCCTGATGGTATACCGGATCGGAAGCTTTGTAACACTGCCGGGGGTTGACGCAACCCAATTAACGCAGGGTGGGGGAGACGCATCCAGCCTTTTAGGGCTGTTCGATATGTTTGTAGGAGGAGCTTTTGCCAGAGCGGGTGTTTTTGCACTGGGAATTATGCCGTACATCACAGCCGCTATTATTATACAGCTGATGGGTGCAGTTGTGCCTTATTTTCAGAAGTTGCAGCGGGAAGGTGAGGAGGGGCGAAGAAAAATTAATCGGTTAACACGGTACGGCACCGTAGGAATTACCCTTGTTCAGGCTGTTGGTTTTGCCATCAATCTTATGGCCACATCACCTAATGCGATTATTGTGAGTAAGTTCGCATTTGTCACTACAGCCATGATTGTATTAACCGCGGGAACGACGTTTGTGATGTGGCTGGGTGAGAGAATAACCGAGCGGGGTATAGGAAATGGTATTTCAATACTTATTATGATCGGTATTATCGCAGCCCTTCCCACAAACCTTATTAACGAGATAACTACAACCAGCAATGCTATTATTGTAATTATTGAAATTGCAGCGTTAGTTCTGGTTATTGCAGCTTCAGTTCTGTTAACCCAGGGAATCCGAAAAGTACCCGTTCAGTATGCAAAAAGAGTGGTAGGGCGAAAGGTGTATGGGGGTACAACACAGTATCTCCCCTTAAAAGTGAATGCAGCCGGAGTGATGCCTATTATATTTGCCCAGTCCATAATGTTTATACCAAGTACCATAGGTACTTTTTTCCCTAATAGCGAAACGGTTCAGATGCTGACAGGCTGGTCCGCTGACTTCACTGGGATTACTTACTCAATTATCTTCTTTGTTATTGTAGTGTTTTTCACCTATTTCTATACAGCTATTACGGTCAATCCCAGAGAAATGGCAGACACTATGAAGCGTCAGGGAGGATTTATTCCCGGGGTGCGACCAGGAAAACAAACCGTTGAGTTTATTGATAATATCCTGACTAAAGTGACTCTGCCCGGCTCCATTTTTCTGGGTATTATTGCTGTTTTGCCGGCTTTTGCAGCCCGGATGGGAATTACACCTGGCTTTGCAATGTTTTATGGTGGCACAAGCTTGTTGATTATAGTTGGAGTCGCTATTGACACGCTTCAACAAATTGAAAGTCATCTAATGATGCGCCACTACGATGGCTTCATGAAGACAGGTAAAATTAGAGGACGCTCCAGAGCTTAATGATATTCCTGAAGAGCGAATCTGAAATTGACAAAATGCGTGAAAGCGCGCAACTCGTTTCCCGAACGTTGGGAGAGGTTGCCAGGTATATTGAGCCCGGTGTTACAACGGCAAAACTGGACAGGGTTGCTGACGAGTTTATTTCCAGGCATAACGCACGGCCTGCTTTTAAGGGCTATGGCCCTGAAAATAATCCTTTTCCGGCTGCATTATGTATCTCTGTCAATGAAGAGGTAGTGCATGGAATTCCCAGTGAAACACGAACACTCCGGGAAGGCGATGTCGTCAGTATAGATTGCGGCGTGGAAAAAGATGGATATTTTGGAGATCAGGCTTATACCTTTGCAGTAGGTGAATGTGATGAAGAAACATTGAAATTACTGCGAACGACCCTTGAATCTCTCTACAAAGGTATTGAACAAGCCGTCCATGGAAACAAAATCGGAGATATTTCTAACGCTATTCAGACCTATTGTGAACGCGAAGGCTATGGCATTGTTCGAGACCTGGTAGGACATGGGTTGGGAAGGTCTCTGCATGAAGATCCATCGGTGCCTAATTTCGGACGCAAAGGGAGGGGAGAGCGTCTTCGTTCCGGTATGACACTTGCAATTGAGCCCATGGTTACTATGGGCACATGGAAAGTGAAAACACTAGAAGATGGATGGACGATAGTGACGGCTGATGCCGGCATTGCCGCCCATTACGAGCATGATGTTGTGGTTCGTGAAGGAAAGGCTGAAATTCTTAGTACTTTTGATTATATTTACGAGATAACCAAAAATCGAATAAACGAAGATATTCAGAATGGCTAAAGAAGAGCCAATTAAGCAGGACGGAGAAATTATAGAAGCATTGCCAAACGCACAATTTCGTGTGGAACTTGACAATGGTCATGAAATTCTGGCTCATGTATCTGGTAAAATGAGGATGTATTATATCAAAATCCTTCCAGGCGATCGAGTAGCTGTGGAAATGTCGCCTTACGACCTGACAAAGGGACGTATTACGTATCGATATAAGTAAATTATAAACCAAAGCAGATTTTAACACTATGAAGACACGATCTTCCGTGAAGAAAAGAAGTCCTGATGATAAAATTGTACGGCGCAAGGGCCGTGTCTATGTAATAAATAAAAAGAACCCTCGTCATAAGCAGCGGCAAGGGTGAAATAAATTTCTAATTCTAAATTTTGAATTGTTAGGCACTGACAGGCCTCAATTCATCATTTAAAATTCATAATCCATCATTTAACAAATGGCAAGAATTGCTGGTATTGATTTACCAAAAGAAAAGCGCGGCGAAATAGGCTTAACCTATATTTATGGGATAGGACGCTCTACAGCCAAACGCATACTTCAAGATCTTAACATTGATTATAATACGAAGGTTAAGGACTGGACGGATGAGCAGGTTGCCGAGCTCCGTAATAAGATAGACACTGATTATAAGGTTGAAGGAGCCCTCAGAAGCGAGGTTAATTCCAATATACGACGCCTTATGGAGATAGGTTCTTACAGAGGAACCCGCCATCGCAAAGGTTTACCCGTACGTGGTCAGCGAACTCAGACCAATGCACGAACACGTAAAGGAAAGCGACGTACCGTTGCCGGCAAGAAAAAAGTTAGTAAATAATCTATAATCACATTTAAATAAATGGCGAAGCAACAAAGAAGGCCTTCAGGAGCTAAGCGCAAAAGAAAAAAACAACTTTCCGATCCCAATGGAATGGTTTTTATTAAAGCTACATTTAATAATGTGCTTGTAACTATTACTGATTCTGATGGCAATACCATTTCGTGGTCCTCTGCCGGAAAAGAAGGTTTTAGGGGATCCAGAAAAAACACTCCTTACGCTGCCCAATTGAGTTCTGAGACAGCTGCCAGGGCAGCCCATGATATGGGTTTGCGCCGGGTTGAGGTATTTGTAAAAGGTCCGGGATCAGGAAGGGAGGCAGCAGTCAGAGCATTGGCGTCCAGCGGCCTGGAAGTGACATCGATTAAAGATCGCACTCCCATTCCGCATAACGGTTGCAGACCTCCCAAACGAAGAAGAGTTTAACTAATTATATGTTTTGAATTCTTAATTTTGAATCACCAGGGATATTCCCGGACGATAGATTGATAGATAGAAATAAATAGTATTTCAGGACGCAGTAAATGCTCCGGGAAGATTCCGTGATTCATAATTTATAATTCATAATTCGAAATTAACAAAATGGCAAGATATACAGGTCCAAAACAGAAGAAAGCGCGAAGGTTCAGAGAGCCAATCTTTGGCCCCAGCAAAGCATTAGAACGCAAGCCTTATGGTCCGGGCCAACATGGACGTTCCCGATACTCGCGGAAGTCTGAGTATGCTATCCAGCTGGAAGAAAAACAAAAAGCAAAGTACACGTACGGTTTATTAGAGAGGCAGTTTTCGAATCTGTTTCATAAAGCCGACTCGAAAGGAGGGGTTACCGGTGAAATCTTGCTGCAGTATCTGGAAAGCCGTCTGGATAATACTGTGTTTCGCCTGGGAATGGCAAGGACCCGCCGGCAGGCAAGGCAACTTGTTAACCATAAGCACGTTGTTGTAAATGGGGAAGTAGTTAATATTCCATCATATCAACTCAGGCCCGGAGATGTGGTCTCTGTTCGCCCTAAGTCTCAGAGTCTTGAAATTGTTGAGGAGTCTCTGGAGTACGCCCCGAAGAACAAGTATAAGTGGCTTGAGATGGACAAAAAGTCTAAGACCGGTAAGTTTTTGAACTATCCGCCTATGGAAGAGATCCCCGAGAATATAAATGTTCAGTATATCGTTGAACTTTATTCCAAGTAAATAAATTAAATTTAGCCAATACGCTTTATTATGAGCAACTATAGCATTCAAATGCCCGAAAGCCTTGAAGTTGAAAAATCAGATGATACATTTGGTACATTTATTCTTCAGCCACTGGAGAGGGGCTTTGGGGTAACAATCGGTAATTCATTCAGGAGAATTTTACTGTCATCCCTGCCGGGTATTGCTATCAACGCAGTTAAAATAAACGGTGTTGAGCATGAGTACTCTAGTGTTAAAGGAGTAAAAGAAGATGTCTATGAAATTATTCTTAACCTTAAAGAGGTTCGGTTTAAACAGGTAGAACAGAGTACTGGTGTTATTCATATAACAAAAAAAGGCGAGGGTTATCTTACAGCAAATGATATCGCCGAGGCTACCGCGGAATATGAGGTGTTAAATAAGGATTTGATTATTGCTACTATGTCAGAAGATGCAGAATTGGACATAGAGCTCCGTATAGGGCGTGGCCGTGGATATGTACCTGCTGAAGAGCAGAATCTTGACACAACGGAAGACGTTAACCTCATACCTATTGACGCTATTTATACCCCGATCAAGCAAGTTAAATTTGAAGTAGATAATGTCCGGGTCGGCCAACGTACGGATTATGAGAAGTTGACAATGAATGTTTCTACCGATGGTTCAGTCAATGCAAAAGAAGCGCTGACCATTGCCGGCAAGATTCTCAAAGAACATATAGAGAAATTTATTACCGAAAAGATAGATGAGCCTTTTACCCAGGAGGAAGAAGAAGTCGATGCCGAAAAGCAACGCATTGCGAATCTGCTTAAGACAAGCATTGAAGATCTAAACCTGAGTGTGCGGGCGTATAACTGCCTGAAGTCGGCTAATATTAACACTATAGGGGAACTTGTTCAGAGAGATGAGCAGGATCTTCTCAAATTCAGGAACTTTGGTAAGAAGTCTTTAGCTGAGTTGGTAGATGTAATTGAAGATAAGAATCTCCATTTCGGAATGGATGTTTCAAAATTTTTGGATAAATCTTAATAAGAATAGTTTAATCAATGCGTCATTTAGTTAAAGGAAGAAAACTGGGCCGTACTGCGTCACATCGCGCAGCTACAATGAAGGCTTTATCAATAGCTCTTATTAAGGAACGCCGCATCGTTACAACTTTAGCGAAAGCTAAAGAGTTGCGCAGGTACGTAGAGCCTTTAATTACCAAAGCTAAAGAAGATTCATCTTCCAGAAGAAGGCTGATATTCTCAAAATTAACAGACAAGAAAGCTGTGGATCTTCTTTTTAATGAAGTGGCTCCTAAGGCTAAAGATCGGCCTGGCGGATACACCCGGGTCTTAAAGCTGGGGCCGCGCAACGGCGATGGCGCAGAGATGGCTGTTATCGAATTGGTTGACTATAACGATATTAAGCCCGAAGGTAGCACCAAGAGGAAACGTACCAGAAGAGCTGGCCGATCATCCTCCGCAAAGCCTGCCGATAAGTCTCCAAAGAGCGGCTCTGTGGAAGCCGGTAAAGAGGAGGAAGTATCAACAACCGTGAGCGAGACCGCAGATACTTCTGACGCTGCTGGCCAGGAGGAGGAGTAGCACATAGTTTATAGTTGTATATGTATATATTACTTTTGCAGCACGATAAAAGTAATTGAGCATATAAGTTAATATTTAAAAATTATATACTTTTTTATTTGCAATGGAGGTTAAAAGTCCTTATCATTGCGACGCCTTGAGACAACGGGGTAATCGTTGTCGGAGTTACAAAGCAAGGCGTTAGTATTTGCGGGGCCCGGGAGGGTCTTGCGGGGTTCTTTGGCGTACTGG
>CALJMB010000265.1 GCA_937982515.1 uncultured Balneolaceae bacterium | reverse complement strand
GTTGTTACAGGCTTTTGCCGGCCTACCAGCATGAAATTTTTATAGCATTTGAGATTCCTCGTCGAATCCCTCCCCCCGGGAGGACACCATAAAGAGCGTTAGAAGGTAAAGAACTGGACAGCCCTGCCATCAAAGGGGGACAGGGAGATAAACGCCCACTCTGTGAAGGCTCACCATTACGTTCCAAGGCAACCCCGGCGGTATGAAACCTTTTAAGACAGCCTCAGAGTTATGTGCCTCGTATTTCTTATCTCGAACCTATGCTAATTTAACACAATGATCAGGATCTGCAAATTTCTTGTCACAACGGCATTTAACATTTAAGCGCCGGATAAAAAAACCGATAAACAGTCGCTTAGACTAACATTACAATTTTATAATGTTTTTAGTCACAGCATTGAAAGATTAACAGAAAAACATACGCGAATGAAAATACTCAAATTTACGCTTGGGGTTCTCAGCCTTCTTTTGGTGGCAGCCACCCAGTCTGTTGCACAAGTAGACGGAACGGCAACAATAGCGGCAACCGCTGATATCGCAGCTACAGTTGTAGTTGACGGTACGGCAGGGTTGGACTTCGGAACCGATCTGGCTCCGGGTACGCCTGTGACCATCGATCCTCAGACCGACGCTACAGCCGGCCATTTTACGATCACCGGTACGCCGGGCGCTGAAGTCGACGCCGTACTTACCCTGCCGACAGATCTAATCCATGATGTGGACGGAACGACCACGCTGCCTGTAGACTTCACCGGTAATACAGCTGCCTGGGCGCTGGCAGGTGCCGATCAGGCTACCGCTACCCTGTACGATCCGAGCACTACACTAACGGAGTTCCTGGATATCACTACCGGAGAACTGCATATCTGGCTGGGAGGTACTTTGAATCCCGGCGATCCTCAAAAAGCCGGTACATACAGCGCCGATATTACGCTGGATATTACCTACACAGGTAATTAGCTCCGGTTATTTGCATATCTCTTACCTCATCCCGGCGGTGCAGACGCCTCCGGGATAGGTTCGTTTTTGGAACGAGTATTAGCAGAGATGGAGTGACTATTACTTATACCAATTACATTCAGTTATGCCAGCCTGTATAATTGCCCCGGCTTTTAGCTCTGGGAAGGAATCCGCCGCACAGGCACCATGCCGGGTGTTTCACATACAACCGAATAAGCATCTACCGCCTATGGCCTTGATATGCCGAAACTTCAGAATCTATATACTTCTCGCGTTGTTTACCCTTGCCGGTGCTCTGCCATCTTCGGCGCAGGTGAGTGTCTCTCCCATATCCCTCTACCTCGGCGACCATAATAAGACAGGCCGCCTTATCGTGCGCAATACATCGTACCAGCCCGTTGAGGTTACCGTGGATCTCATCTTCGCCTATCCCGCTACAGATGAAAATGGTGAAATACATCTCAGGACGTTTGAAACAGTACCGCCGGGCGAGCCATCAGCTACAGAATGGATTCGAGTGTATCCGCCCCGCGTAGTGCTTCCGCCACAGGAACGGCAGGTTATCCGCATAGCCGCGCGGCCCCCCGCTAACCTGCCCGATGGCGAATATTGGGCCCGGCCGGTTGTCAGCTCCCGGGGCGTGGTTCTGAACAGCGGCGCAGCAGGAAGCCATGTATCGGCTCAGCTTAATGTTGTTAAGCGGATGTTTCTGGCGCTCAAATATCGCCACGGAAAGGTCAG
Source organism: uncultured Balneolaceae bacterium (assembly GCA_937982515.1). Classification (GTDB taxonomy): domain Bacteria; phylum Bacteroidota; class Rhodothermia; order Balneolales; family Balneolaceae; genus CALJMB01. The sequence continues at coordinate 5,610 of CALJMB010000265.1, read as the reverse complement.
TACGGCAGCTGCCATACAATATGCAGAGCCGCGTGTAGCCGGCGACACCCTCAAACTGGCCGTAGACATCAACCGCATGGGCAACGCCGCTTACCTGGGTTATCTGGATATTCAGATTCTGGATCGCTCGGGCGATGTCCAAAAAGAGCTGCGTAAACAGATTGCGGTATACCATCAGTTACACAGCCTGTTTCCTTTCTACATTGGCGACCTGGCGCCCGGTTCCTATACGGCCCGGATCACACTCGATGCGCTGTCTCGCCACAAGGAAGACGCATATGTGCTGAAAGCTCCCGGAGTGACAGAAACAGTCGGCTTTGTTATTCCTGAATGATCCTGCAGTATGCACATAGAACAGGGATACTATGGCTGTGCCTTTTGTTGATCTATGCAGCGCCTGCGCCCAAAAAACCAAAGCCGGGCCTTGAAGCAGAGAAAGCGGAACCGCTGCTGCTCCGGATGCAGATAGAAGGCAGGCTTAGTGTGGATATGGACGGATACCTGTATGAAGATGCGTTGTTCCTGCCGGTCATCCACATGCTTTCCAGCCTGAAACTTCCTTACACCTACCATAGAGACCGCTACCGGATAGAAGTCAACGCCCCGGAGTTCGGCGGAGACATAAAGCTGGACTTCTCCCATAAAAAGGTAGACGGAGCCGTGTACGATGTGCATCTTACCGATGAAGACTTTTTGATAGCAGACGGCGAGATCTACGTCAGGATGCTGCCGCTGGAGCGGATATTTGGCTTTAAACTCTCGTTCGACTACCGCAGGCTTTTGGTGGAACTCTCTTCACAAAAACCACTCCCCGTTCTTCAGTACCATCAGCGCCGCCAGAGCTACGGAGCATTAAGAAGCGGATTTATGGAGGCTGAACCGGAAATTGTATTTCCTGCGGGGCACCATCTGCTCAATGGGTGGTTTGCCGACTGGTCCGTGAACAGTACACACAGCATGATCAGTCAAAACTATTCGTACGGACTTAGCCTGGGAGGCCATCTGCTGGGCGGCGGCCTTACCCTGCATGCCGGCGGTTCAAAGACATATGGATTCGGATGGGAACAGATACGCGGCCAGTGGAAGCTCCCGTTTTACAACTCGCGGGCCGTTGAGCAGTTTGTTGTTGGGGACCAGGGCGGCCAAAATGTTCTGGGCGGAACCTATCTTTCCTACCGGGGCGTCAGCCTTAGCAACACTCCCAAAGCCCCACGTCGCATATTTACAGGCTCCTACGGGATATCATACCCGGTAGAAGAGGGGTGGGATGCCGAATTGTATGTCAACAACCGCTTGTCTGCTGTAGTAACAGCCTCCGGTAACGATACGCTCAGAAGTACCTTTCCGCTTAGATACGGCACCAATTCGCTTGGGCTGCGGTATTTTAGTCCAGACGGCATAAGCTACGAGCAAAACTACCAGATAGATATACTTCGCGATTTTCTACCCGCAGGAGAGATAGAATACGACCTTTCCGCAGGGTATTACAGAACATATAATGATGAGCCGTTTGCCAAAGCAGAGGTTAACTGGGGCCTGTCCGACCATGTTACCGTGGGCGGGGGCATGCATGTGATTCCCGGGCATACCCTGCACGACTCAGACCCCGTACCGTTCATGCAGGCCTGGACACGCCTGGGGTACAGCCTCATTCTGGAAGGCACACATACCCATCAATACTATTCAAGGGCGGCGCTTCAATATACCTTCCCCAATCTAAGGCGCCTCTACCTCAGCTACAAGAAGTACCACAAAACGACTATGTACAACAGGCTCGGAAAGCTGTCCGAAGCCTCTGCCAATACATCCGTTCCCTTACTGCAGCGGCCGCATCTTACCGTTTCTGCCTACGCCAGCGCCCGCTATACCCGGTACCATTTACATCACTCGATGTATGTGTACGGAGGGATCAGCTCTTCGCTGCCACTGGGAATTCAGCTGCGGATGAACAGCCGGGTTGATCTCCGCTCTGCAGAACTGGTTTCGATGCGGCCGGTGCAACATTCCACAGATGTCACTATCTCCAAACGGCTGTTAAGGCGCATACTGTTCAGGCCCGGTTTCCGGTACGATCACGTACAGAACCGTATCGTACATTCCCAACTTGGATTTAACACAAGGGTTTTTGGCAATGGATACCTCAGCGTAATAACGCGGCGTAACCATATGCTGGGGCAAAACAGCGTGCTTTTTCGTTTCACATTAAACCTGCCGTTTGCCCGGCACTCTTCCTACGCAGACATTACACAGTCTCTGCCCGCCTTCCGGCAACATACATCAGGAACCATCGCTTTTGACAGTTGGAACAAGATACACACCGATTATATGGGCTGGGTTGATGATGCCGCGGCACGTATCGATCCCTTTCTTGATTTGAACAACAATGCGCGCAAAGACCCTGGTGAACCGCGGATTGAAGGAGTAGAAGCCAGTTACTACACAGCGGGCGGCCTGAGTGCGCCGGTTCGCAGGGGCCGGGATGTAGCCAGGCAGCTGACTCCTTATGAAACTTACCTGGTTCAAATCAACGCTGCAAGCATAGACAACCCGTTGTGGGTACCCAAATACAAGTATTACCAGGTTCAGGTCAGCCCGAATATGGTTAATAAAATACCGGTACCTATTATGGCAAGCGGAGAAATTTCAGGAAGCGTACAAATGGCCGGGGAGGACCGGCAAGCTGCGGGTTTGAATGGATTGGCGCTCCATTTGTCCAACTCCCTGGATACCGTCCGCGATACGCTGTTTACATACGGCGATGGCGCTTTTTTTCAAATAGGACTGAAACCCGGAGAGTATACCCTGGCACTGGACCGCAAACAGCTGAAAGAGCGTTCGCTCACAGCCGTAAAAGATTCTGTGGGATTTACTGTTGTGCCCACAATGGAGGGAGATATTATAGATGGTTTACAACTGGTAGTTACACCGGGCAGCTCTGTCCGCCCGGCCCGGCCTCTGCTGGATAAAGTGTACACTATACAGATCGGTGCCTTTAAAAACCGGTTGAATGCCGCCCGCCTCATCACCATGACCCGGCAGCTGACGGGAGCTATAAAAAGCCGCATCGTGTACGATCCTCAGGATGGATTTTACCGCTGCCACATAGGCCTGTTTGACGATGAACAGACAGCCTGGGCTTATATTACCCAGCTCCGGATACTTCGCCCTGAAATCTACGATATCGCTTACATAGTAGAGCTGGATATCGACCAGGCATCGGATTTCTGATTTTTAAGATACATTGCCGATTTTCAAAATCTGTCATGGGTTTTCCAACTTGTCTCGTCCCGGAGCAGAGCACCGGAATGTAAAGGCGCCCGGCTGCTCTGCTGCCCCCAAAGCCTCAGGAGTGCCCGGTTCCCGAACTCGCCGCGTTCCGTCGTCTGGCGGATCCTGCGAGCGGCGGGACCTGGCAGTGTCGCTGCCTGAAGCTATGATTCTTGCCCCCTCCACGCTTGAAGGGTCGCCCGGAAAACCCACACTCCGACAGCTGTCGGAATCAAGGTGGAAGGGAGTACTCCGTCCAGGATTCTATGCAATGTAATTTCAATTGTAAAATATATCCATATCTCATTCCTCAGCCGGTCACGTCTAACTCTTACTATCTCTATTCCACGTTCGTACCTTCCCCGTACCATCACCTGTATAAATCCGGAGCAACCCCGTAGCCCCTGCGTATCAACTCCGCTTATATACGGTGTTGATACGGAGTTCATACGGAGACTATACGGAGTTGATACGCAGTTGACAGGGGGATGGTACGAACGTGGAATAGAGATAGCAGGGAGCAAAACAGGGCTGGATCCGGAACTTTACTCTGGTTAATATTTATATATTATAATTGAAGTTGTAGTGGTTGTGCATTGCTCCGTCAGCATTTGACAAACTGTTCTCAGGCATAAGTTTGATGATGAATTTATATCCCGGAAACTTCTTGTGGATTTCACAGTTTGTGGTACTAGAGAAATCATATATAGCATGTTGCCGGATCAAAAACCTGTCAGGCTTTGATTCGGGGCAAGACCCCCCGGGCGTTGCTCAAGCCAAACCTGGTAGATTTCGAACAAGTCAAGGCCAGAAGGCCACAGTCCCCAATAACCAGTAACGAATAGCCAACACCTCCGTTCGTGTTTTGTTGTCTGTCTTTACCGGCTAATTAAAGCTTAAACCCCAACTTCTAACTTAACTTCCGGCATCTAACCTCCGACCCCCCAGATCATGGAAGATCTACTGGCCGCGCGCTTACAGATGGCCGTTTCCCTCGGCTTCCATATTATTTTTGCCTGCATAGGCATTGCCATGCCTTTTTTTATGGCGGCCGCCGAATACAGGTGGATTCGCACCGGCCGGCAAGTGTATCTGGATCTGGCCAAAGCCTGGTCTAAGGGCGTTGCTATCTTCTTCGCCACGGGGGCTGTTTCGGGCACTGTGCTTTCTTTCGAGCTGGGACTGCTCTGGCCCACATTTATGGAGCATGCCGGCCCCATCTTCGGAATGCCGTTTTCGTGGGAGGGGACAGCCTTTTTTGTGGAAGCCATCGCGCTGGGACTCTTCCTCTATGGCTGGGACAGGCTGAGGCCCTGGACGCACTGGGCATGGGGCCTGGTAGTGGGTATCTCGGGTGTGGCTTCAGGCATCTTTGTAGTGGCCGCCAATGCCTGGATGAACAGCCCGGCCGGATTTGACTGGGTGGGCGGGCAGGCTGTGAATGTAGATCCCGTGGCAGCTATGTTTAACGATGCCTGGTTTTCGCAGGCATTACATATGACACTGGCCGCATTTGTAGCCACGGGATTTGCCGTAGCGGGATTACACGCTTTTTTACTGTTGAAGAATCCGGACAACCGGTTCCACAAAGAGGCTATGAACATAGCGTTAACAACCGGCGCTGTATTTGCTCTGCTTCAGCCGCTTAGCGGCGATTATGCGGCAAAGGATGTGGCAGATCGCCAGCCGGCCAAACTGGCGGCGATGGAAGGGCATTTCCACACGGAAGCTCCGGCCGATCTGATCATCGGCGGCCTGCCGGATGAAGAGCGGCAGGAAGTGGACTATGCCATAAGAATCCCGGGAATGCTCAGCTATCTCGCCCACGGCTCTTTTGATGCGGAAGTGGAGGGCCTGGAAGCATTCCCCCGCAAAGAGTGGCCGCCGGTGCTAATCACGCATGTCGCTTTTCAAATCATGGTCTTGTCGGGAATGATTATGGCTTTGGTTGGGCTACTGTTCCTGCTGTTCCGGTGGAGATGGCCGCATCTGCTTTCCGGGCGGTGGTGGCTGTGGCTGGTCGCCGCCATGACGCCTCTCGGCTTTCTGGCCGTAGAGGCAGGGTGGACCGTGACGGAGGTCGGGCGCCAGCCGTGGATTATATACGGTATCATGAAAACAAAAGACGCCGTCACAGGCATGCCGGGATTACAGTTCACGTTTTATCTGTTTACCGGTGTGTATCTGCTGCTTACAGCGGTATTGATCTGGCTGATGTACCGGCAGATTATTACACTGCCTGACAAATATGAATCGGCAAAGTAGCCGTACGGCAGTGAGCAGTGAGTAGTGAGTAGTGAGCAACAACTAACAACTGACAACCAATAACCAACATGCTTCTCA
>CALJMB010000264.1 GCA_937982515.1 uncultured Balneolaceae bacterium | reverse complement strand
ACACTTATTCAAAACCCGGCACTGGTACAAAATCCCGGCTGGTAAGGTTCGGGGTATGCTCATGAAACTTGCGTGGAACGTACGAACAAACTTTAAGCACCAAAAAAATCATACTATGAAGTGTTTAGCAACTCTGAAATACTGCTTACTTATCACCGGGGGTATGCTTCTGCTAATGTCTTGCAAAGACTACGGAATAAACGAATCCCTGAATGTAAGTACGGAGCCTCCCGGGCCGGTTCACAATGTCTCGGTCGATCCACTGCCCGGCGGCGCTAAAATTACCTACTCTCTGCCTGATGATCAGGATCTGCTATACGTGAAGGCGGAATATACCCTGACTACCGGCACGGAGAGAGAAGTGAAGGCATCCTATTACAATAATTCATTGCTGATAGAAGGCTATGCAGATACGCTGGAGCATGAGATAAAGCTCTATGCTGTGAACCGGGGTGAGTTGGCTTCCGAGCCTGTTAATGTTACGATAAAACCCAAAAGGTCTACTATCTGGGATGTGTTCGAATCGCTGAAAACAACAGCGGCATTCGGCGGGATACACATAGAGGCAGATAATCCCGAACGGACGGATGTAGCTATTCTGGTTATGGAGCAAGATGAATTCGGTGATTGGGATATTCACCCGAACAGTATTTATACATCCACCAATGAAATAGCTCATACGGTACGGGGGCTTGATACTCTGAAGTATAATTTTGCACTTACTGTCCGGGACCGCTGGCTGAACCACACGGATACGATGTACACTGAGGTGACACCGTTATACGAAATGCCTCTTTCCAAATCCAGATACAACGCTTATAGCCTGCCCGGCGATGCGCCACGGCACAATTCAACACCGATGAGCGGCCTGTGGGATGGAGAGATTTTTCACTGGCCGGGTATTTACATGACTCAGGCTGCACACACCCCTTCAGAACCGCACACGTTCACATTTGATATTGGACAGATGGCCAAGCTCAGCCGTATTGTCATATGGGATTACCCGGAGTATGTGAGCAGCGGGGGGTATGACCGCGCTTACTATTACCTGGGCTGTCCCCGCCACTTTGAAATCTGGGGCTCGAACGACCCGCCGGAGGACGGCAGCTGGGATAACTGGCATAAACTGGGCGAATATGAAGCAGTGAAACCTTCCGGGCTGCCCTATGGCCAGCAAAATGATGAGGACTACACAACCGCCAATGCAGGGGTTAGCTGGGATTTCGACATTAATGCTCCCCGTGTACGGTATTTGCGTTTCAAATCGCTGCAGAACTGGGGAGGAACTACAAACATTGGAATAGCTGAAGTTCAGGTCTACGGCGATCCACGTTGATCGTATTTAACGATAAAGTAAAAAATAAGGTTATGCGATTTACAATACGGAACATATGTGCATTGGTTTTAACGGCAGGCTCACTCATTTACTTGGCCTCGTGTTCGGATATGCACTCTTATAAAGAGTATGTAGAAGAAGGTGAAAGAGTCTATACAGGCAAGGTAGATTCCTTAACTGTTTATTCCGGAAGAAACCGGGTTTTGATATCAGGGCTATTTATTTCAGACCCCAAAATTACTGAAACACGTATCTACTGGAATAGTGCAAGCGATTCTATAGTTGTTCCGGTAGAGCGTACCGAAGGGGTGGATACGTTGCATACATATATAGAAGGCCTGGAGGAAGGGACGTACAATTTTCAGATTGTTACCCTTGATGAACAAGGGAACAGATCCATACCGGTTTACGCCAACGGGCAGGTGTTTGGACAAAGATATCAGGCTTCGTTAAGAAACCGGCCTATTATTAACAATGAATTGTATGCCGGAAATCTTACCACAACGATACGATACGGGGGCATGGATTTGACCAGTGGTGTATTTGCAACCGAGGTACGGTATACCGATGCAGGCGATCAACAGCATGTCAAAACTATTTCTATTGACAGTGAAGAGATTCAGCTGGAAAACTTTAAGGTCGGTACGGACTTTGAATTCCGTACCCTGTTCCTTCCGGAAGCCACAAGTGTTGATACATTTTCTACAGAGTTCGAGGCCGTAACCCCGGAGCTGGTCTACCTCCGGAATACAGGCGCCCCCTTTGAGCGTTCCTCATGGGATGGAGGCCGGTGGGGCATTCTTGCCGACTGGGTGACGACTGATGACGTTAAAAACGCGGGCGGTTATGGTGGTTATGAATGGCGGGGAGGTACCGGAGTCCTGTCGTTAGAAGGCGGATGGGGGCTGCCGGGAGTGCCCAATGGAAAAATCTATCAGGCGACAACATTACCTGCAGGCAAATATAAATTCGAGGCTCTGGGGGTAGAAACCGGAGCCGCAGGAACCAAATACCTCGTCGTGGCCATAGGAGATAAGCTACCCGACGTCGGCGATGTAATTACCCAGTCTGAAGACTATGCCGAAATGGATGACGCCTCCGGCAGTACAAGCAGTGTTGAGTTTGAGCTCACGGAAAATACGCAAGTAGCTGTTGGTTTTGTTGGAAATATGCCGGACAGCGGTTCCTGGTTCAAAGTAAAGCAAGTAGCATTGACCAAGATGGATTAATAAATGGCAGCGGCCCGGAAGGTCTCCCCGACAACCAACCGCCCGGGATGAATCAACCTAAAGCCATGCCATACGGCAATTGTCCCCACGCCCTGGTACAGCTTCGCAAGGAGCTGTACCAGGGTATTTAAATGTGGACCCATAAAGAGAAACAACGATACATAGCAGTACTGCGGGATGAAAGCTTCCAGACCCTATCATTATATAATTACAATTACGTTGGCTCTATCGGTTTTTTGGGCCTGCTCCAAAACCACGCAGCCCGACGACGCAGACCCCGCGTCCCCTCCTGATACAACCCGTGCTGCAGGCGAGGTGCCCCAGGTGGAAACGCTGGAGATTACCAACATAACCCGTACAACTGCAGAAGGCGGGGGCAAGATAATAGACAACGGAAGCTCTGGTGTGGAGAGCAGAGGGTTATGCTGGAACACTACAGGCTCTCCGACAACGGACGATGCACAATCGGACGCTTCATCCGTTCTGGGATCCGGTGAGTTTACCGCCAGCCTCGATAATCTGACGGATAACACAACGTATTATGTAAGAGCCTATGGAGTAAACGAGGCTGGTACAGGCTACGGTAATGAGGTCACCTTTAAGACGGCACCCGCAGAAGTGCCCGTGGTCGAAGTTGAAACGGACTACGCGGCAGGTACAGAGACGGCCTTTATTTCAGCACGGGTTATTTCGGAGAAGGGATACCCGGTTACCGAACGGGGCATATGCTGGGGCAAAGAGCCAGATCCCGATGTTTCCGGTCAGAAATCATCTGAAGGCGAAGGGCCAGGCTCATTTTTAGGCCGTATAGAAGGACTGGAGCCCGAAACGGTATACTACGTACGGGCCTATGCCACTAGTTCCAAAGGAACCGGGTATAGCCGGGCAATTCAGGTCCGGACCATAACGAAGGGAAACATCAACTATACCATTCATAAGATAGCTCATCCTTCAGAAGAACTGCAGACGCACTACACGCGGATAGAACAAGCCTTTGAACAGGCTGCATACTATTATGAAAACTTCACTTCCATAGAGAAGGAACTCAATGTGTATTACAATCCCAATGTACCCACCGCCGACGGGCATATCAACGGTACTATTCGGATGGGATCGAACCCATCTTATCAGCAAACGGGAACGGCTATGCACGAGATTATGCATACCGTGGGTGTAGGACAGCACTGGATGTGGAATGAGCTTATTTCAGGCGGTAAATACCAGGGAGAACATGCCAACAGAATGCTGCAGATTATGACCGGAGATACTACAGCCGTAATAAGCGGGGATGGCCTGCATTTTTGGCCCTATGGCATCAACGGAGCACATGAAGACACTGGTGAAGAGACGCTGTATATCATTCACGCACTTATTGTACAGGGAATGAAAAAGGATGGATTGCCAAGCCACTAAAAGCCTGGGGCCTATGTACTGAATGGGGTACTACGCAGAGAGCGGACAGTGAATAACAAAATTATTATCATGGCTGCGGGAGCGGAGCTCAGCCATCAAAAAATAAAATACATCTATACCACTTTTTTGCTATGAACTATGTAAACGTACACATTTTGACAATGATTTTCTTAGGAGTTGTCGTTGGAATATACGCCTGTTCCAGCACAGCTTCTCCGGCTTCGGCAGAGTCTGAACCACCGGCTGACACGGCGCAGGTGGCAGGTGAAGCACCGATCGTTGAGACGTTGGAAATTACCGGTATAACTACCCGCACTGCAGAAGGCGGAGGGAACGTGCTGGAGAACGGGAGCTCAGGAATCAATGAACGCGGTTTGTGCTGGGATACAGAGAGCAACCCCACCAAAGATGACGAATGCGCCGGAGCTGCTTCCGTACAGGCATCGGGAGAATTTTTCGTTAGCCTGGCTAATCTTGAAGACAATACTGCCTATTATGTGCGTGCTTATGCGGCTAATGATGCCGGATTGAGCTATGGAAATGAAGTAACATTCACAACGCTAAAGACGCCCGAGCCTGTCCCGCCCATCGTCTATCTGGACTCAACCACATTCAGGGATAGCGAGGCGTTTGCAGAGCACTGGAACCTGTTTTATCCCTGGGGAACCGACCATAACGGATCCGCCCGGATGTATGAAGAACAGATAAGCCTGGAGGGTGACGGTGTGTTGCTGATTGAGGCCGGCCGCACAGAAGTGTGGGAAGGAGAAAGCTCGGCCGATCCGCATTTGAGGATTTACTATCACTCCGGTGCTATTCATTATAAAGAGCATATAGTGGTAAATGATTCTCTGCCCAAATGGGAGATCAGCGGCGACTTTCAGGTCCCTACAACGCGTGGCTCCTGGCCGGCCTTCTGGATAACAGGCGCCTGGAACTGGCCGCCGGAAATAGATATTATGGAGTTTAAAGGCGATAATATTAACTGGCAGAACACCGTCACCGGTCCGGGCTGGCAAAATACTGAATGGCAAACGGAAACGAGAGAGGTACAAAACGCCGGAAACTGGCACAACTACAAAACGGTAATGAAAAAGACCGACGATACCTATGTGGATATTGACTTCTATATAGACGGTAAACACACTGCTACTCACAGGGCAGATTTTGTCGAAAAGCCATTCTGGCTGATCATCAACCTGCAGATGGAAGGATCGAGCGGAGCGCCCGGGCCAGAACGGGCCGAGTACCGGGCGAGGAACGTATATCTTGCGGCTTATCCGGAATGACCCGAGTTCATGTTTATTAAATCAAGCTTCTGGGAAACCTCTTACTATTTTTACCCATCAAACACCTGATCTCAGGAAAAATAAAAAAGCCCAACGGCACTAAGTCATTGGGCTTTTTTATTGTAAAGTACGCACGGGAGGATTCGAACCCCCGACCTTCTGATCCGTAGTCAGACGCT
>CALJMB010000263.1 GCA_937982515.1 uncultured Balneolaceae bacterium | reverse complement strand
CCGGTACGCTTTGAACCGGGCTTTGGGATGGATGTGCCGCTGCACTTTTCTTCCAACAATGTAAGCTTTAAAGATACTTCCGAGACAGATCTTGGCGACTTACCGGGCGGAGAGGATGATCAGAACCTTACCGAGGCCACGGTGACGATCGGATACACCAACAACCTGCCTTTTGAAATGGAGCTGAGACTAAATTTGCTCGACGAGCAGCATCAGTCAATTATAACCGTGCCGAACCTTAGCGATGAAGATCCCATAACGCTGAAGGGGGCCTCGGTAGATCCTGCCAGCAAGTTTGTAGTCAGCGGCGAGGAAGGTAACATGGTACTGTCTTTAAACAAGCAACAGCTTGAGTTATTACATAAAACCCGTCACATGGTAATGGACGTAGTATTTAATACCAAGAACGGCGGAGAGGTTAAAGTACGCGCTGAAGATTCGATCACTCTTTCAGTGAAGATGAGCGTGGCCCTCCAATCCAACATCAATTAATTATGTTCAGACTCATGACTTTCAGGAAAAATATTTTTGCTGTTGCTGTCGCCGTCGGTTGTTTTGCCTTGGGTACATCTCAAACACTGCTGGCCCAATCCACACATTTGACAGCCAAAAATCTGGGGCTGGGAGGCGGAGGCACGGCCTATATTGACAGCTACCATGCTAATTTTGTGAATCCCGCGAATCTGATGCTGAACGAAGGCATCAAACCCCGCTTCAGCATCGGCCTGATAGGTGGAATCAGCAGCAGCGTGGGAGGTTCTCTCGTAAATGTATCGGTGTATAACCAATACTTTACGAAGGGAGATACCCTTGCCGGGGCTGTTGCCAGTGAAATGCTGGATAAATGGTTCGGCAGCGATCCCGGTAATATGCGCAGTGCCGGAGTACAACTGGATGTGATACCGATAGGCCTTGCTTACCGGGGTAAAAACGCGGCTGTAGGCATCGCGCTGAGGAACCGGGTACTGCTCAATACCGGAATAAGCCGCGGCTTTGCCGAACTGGGAATTCACGGGTTGGACGGAGATGTATTTTCTACCGCACGCCCGGTTAACATGAATATGGATATGCTGGCTTTTCATGAGGCTTCGTTGGGTTATTCGCGCAAGCTGATCGACATACCCAACATCGGCATTGCCAAAAATGTGAAAGTGTATGCGGGGGTGGCCCCCAAGCTGTTGCTGGGTGCCCATACTTCCAGGCTCAATCTTAAATCTACCCTTTTGATGCAAGGAGCTGAGGAGAATTCCATCGATTTAATTCGCCACGACTTTAGCTATACCCTTGAGACCAACGGTGCGATGGCCGGGCAGCTGAGGGAGTATCACAGCGACAAACAACAGATGGATGAAGCTCCCGATCTGGGAGATTATCTGGAGCCTGAACCGGAAGATTTTTTGGGTATCAACGGCATGGGCTGGGGCTTGGACCTTGGCGCCACCATAGAAATGGATCTGAATGTCCCGGTTATCGGCTGGATAGCCAGAGGACCTGAAAAGCTCAGGATAGGGGCTTCCATTACCGATCTGGGGAGCATCACGTTCAGTGAGAAGGCCGGCCGTTTTACGGCTAAAGATGTGATGGAATGGCGCGGCTTCGAGTTTGATCAGGAACGCATAGACCGCGATTTTAATGGAAGCAGGGACGAATATATGGAGTATGTCCTGCAGGACAGTATAGCTTCCAATATGTACGGAAGCTTTGCTCCCGAAGACGTGGGTAAGGTAACGCGCAAGCTGCCTGCGATGGTCAACGTAGGAGCGCAGCTGATTCTGCGGAAATTAAGCCTCTCTGTCGATTTCAGCAAAGGATTTGAAGAGTGGGGCACCAGCAGCGAGCGCCTTTCTTTTGCCGGCGGCATTGAGTACCGGTTATTAGGATTTCTTCCTCTGAGGGTGGGCATGCGTAAAGGTGGCGTGTCTTCCACTTCCTATTCTGCCGGCGCCGGTATTGAGTTCAAACATCTTGAATTGAGTATTGCCGCCTCGACGGTACGGGATTCCGGAAGTTACGGCTCAAATGCCGCGGCTGCATGGAGCGGACTGGTACTCAGGTTTTAGGGCGTGTTGACATTCAACGTGCGGCGTGTCTTTGGGGTGATTTGATACATCTCTGCGTTACGGGCAAAGCGCATAGAGCATGGCGCACAGCGTGAACCCCGGGGCCGCTATGCCCTTTGCGCCATGCGCTCTGCGATCACCCGTACGCACATTCACATGCTCAGGCTGAATGTCCACACCCCCACCGGGCATATAACTCTCCCCCCGAGGGGCTTCCCGACAACGAGGTTGCCGGAACGAGGGGTGTTCTTTCGGGCTGCAGGCGTCACATCAACCCTGATAGGGTTTGAAACCCTGTCAGGGTTAGATACGATGGATGGATCCGCCCACTGGGGGATCCCTCGCCGCACAACCCGCTCCCCGGGATGACAAGATCGGGTAGCTTTATTTATAGAACGGAACAGCCCTGCTCCTGGACGGGAGCACACGAAGACGGCTTATCCTCATTTCAGACCGGGATTGTCCATGAGTATAACACCCCGGCACGGATCAGGGGCAGTAGCCCAAAAGCCTGATAAAGCGCAACTCATTCTTTCCCCTTCACTTCAATGGCCCCTGCCTTCAGGCCGGGGTTAGAAGTCCGAATCATATACCAACAGGGCTTTAGCCCTTTCCACCGTGCTGTAAGGGCTAAAGCCCTGTCTGTTTGTGGTTCATGTCCATCCCCGGCTTAAACGCCGGGGCCATTAGGCCGATATCCCCAGAAGCAAAAGATGCCCGGGGCAGAGTTACGATTCCTCCCTCCAACAATGCCTGTCAATCGCCCGGAAGCGGAGGCTACCTGCCGTAAAGAGACTCTCTGCCAACGCCTGTCATTCTGAGCTCCGTCGAAGGATCCCCTGGAAGCAAAGGATGCACGCAACAGAGGCAGCTGCTTTCAGGGGGCGGGTAACTCTAAAATCACTCCCCGTAAAACCGCTCCACAGAAACACTTTTATATACGGGTACACCCTCAAGCAAGTGAT
>CALJMB010000262.1 GCA_937982515.1 uncultured Balneolaceae bacterium | reverse complement strand
TAATGATTTTAAGCAGGGCACAGACAGTGTTGCTAGCAAAGTAAACAGCGCGAAATTCAAAACCCGTAATCTGAAATACAACATATCATGGCCGTTATAGAAACCAGAGGTGTTACCAAAGTCTACAATCCGGACCAAGTGCCCGTTCACGCGCTTAACGGAGTAGACCTGGATATTAAAAAGGGAGAGTTTACCGCCATCGTCGGCCCCTCGGGATCGGGCAAGACGACGCTGCTCAATATCATCGGCGGGCTTGATGCGCCTACTGAAGGAACCGTAAAGATTCAGGGCACCGATCTGAGTACCCTCTCCGACCGGGAACTCATCGACTTTCGGCTGCGGCACATCGGGTTCATCTTCCAGGCCTATAATCTGATTCCCGTACTCACGGCCGAAGAAAATGTCTCCTTCGTTATGCAGATGCAGGGACGCAGCGAGCAGGAATGCCGGGAGCGAAGCCTTCAGCTGCTGAATGACGTAGGCCTGGCAGATAAGATCGACAAACGCCCTTCCGAACTCTCCGGCGGGCAGCAGCAGCGGGTAGCTGTGGCCCGGGCGCTCTCTTCCAAACCTGACTTTGTGCTGGCGGATGAGCCAACCGCCAATCTCGATTCGGTATCCAGCGCCGGCCTGCTGGATATGATGGCCGAGCTGAACGAAAAAGAGCAGATAACCTTTGTTTTCTCTACACACGATCAAAGAGTTATTGACCGGGCCCGCCGCGTGGTGACCCTGGTAGACGGGAAAATTGATAAAGATGAGATGCGGTAGAAATAGTTCAGGAAGTGTAATTATGACTAAAAAGCATACAGAGAACTGCAAACTAACGAACAGGGAATGTCGAATCCTAAAGGCAGTTCATTGTTCAACACTCCCTGTTTGTTATTTAATATTCTTCCCGGCACTTCTGTTATCATTCCTTTTTCTTATCTCCCATCCGCTCTACGCCCAAGACGGCATTAAAACCGACTTTCGCGGCTATATTAAAGAATTGGGAAGCATCAGCCTGAGCAATGACTTCCGTACCGTCCGTTACGACAACATCCTGCACCACCGCATTGAAAGCCTGTTCGAGCTGGGCAAAGGCTTTGAGATCCGAGCCGACCTGCGCACCCGGCTGCTGAACGGATGGTCGGTTCGCAATACGCCCGGCTATGGGGAATTCCTGGATCAGGATGCAGGGTATTTCGACCTGAACCGGACCTGGATTGATACGGATGAGACCATCCTGCACTCGGCCAGCGACCGGTTTCATCTCTCGTACATCAACGGCCCTTGGGAGGTGCACGCCGGGCGGCAGCGCATCAACTGGGGCAAAACGATGGTGTGGAATCCCAACGATCTGTTTAACGCGTACGCCTATCTGGATTTCGATTACGAGGAACGTCCCGGCACGGACGCGCTGTACGTGCAGTACAACTGGAGCTACGCATCCAGCGTGAACCTGGGTTACCGCCTGGGAGAAACGTTTGATGAATCGGTTATCGCCTTCATGTACCGTGGCAGCCTCCGAAACTACGACATACAGCTGATAGGCGGAAGCTACCTGGAGCATCTGGCTATCGGAGGCGGCTGGGCCGGCTACCTGAAATCCGCAGGCTTCCGGGGAGAAGTTACCTACTTTCACCCCCGGAGTAATTTCTTTGATGAAACCGGACACTTCACTGCCACGGCAGGAGCCGACTACATGCTGCCGGGCTCCGTCTATCTTACCGGAGAGCTGCTCTACAACGGCGGCTGGGAGCGCGCCGGAAACCCCGTAGCAGAGCTTATCCGTCCGCCTACAGCCGATGACTTATTCATAGCCCGCACCGGATATTTTGTGAATGCCTCCTACCCTATCAATCCACTGACCAGCATCAGCGGAGGAATAATGGGCAGCTTCTCGCGGCCGGCGATCATCTTCATCCCGCAGGTCACCCATTCGCTGGGCAACAACCTGGATCTGATGGTACTGGCACAAATCCTGAAAGGATCGGTCCTGGAAGATCTCACCGAAACGCCCAACCTGCTCTTCTTCCGGGTAAAATGGTCGTATTGACAGCTATCAGC
>CALJMB010000261.1 GCA_937982515.1 uncultured Balneolaceae bacterium | reverse complement strand
GTGGAATTGCCCCCCGTGTAGTCTCAACACACCCGTTAAAGGAAAATTTGCGAGGAGCAGCTTCAAAACGGAAAATCTACCCCAGGCTGCCGGATAGATTTTCCCTTTCCATGGATATATTATTTCAGAAAATCGGGATCTTTATAGGCCGGATCCGGATACGTATATACCCCTTTGCCGTTTGCGGTCCCCATTCTGCCTTTATCCAGGTATTCCGATTTTATCCATCCGGCAACCTTTGCAGAAACTTCATCTCCTTCCTCTCCCCATGTTTTGTACAAGTTATAGGGGGTGTTAGGTCCGATGATATCCAAAAATGCGAATGGCCCAAGCGGAGCGCCCGTTGAAATCATCCAGGTCTTATCGACCACCTTGGGTTCCGCAACACCGTCAACAGCTAATTGCATCGCGGCTTTTAAGAAAGGAACCAAAAGCGTGTTTAAAACATAACCCGGCTGCTCTTTGTGAAGTGGAATCGGAACCATTGCAATGGCTTTTGCAAACTCAATTACTTCTTCAAATACTTCCGGAGAGGTTTGCTCATGCCTCATGATTTCAGCAATATTAAGTTTCCAAATTTCATTGGCAAAATGGAGATGCAAATATTTTTCCGGACGATCGGTATAATCTACAAGCTGACTTGGTATCATAGTAGATGAGTTGGAAGCGAAAATGGTTTCATCTTTCGCAACTTCTGACAATTCCTTATAGAATTGTTGCTTTATCTCGAGCACTTCCGGAACCGCCTCAATGACCAAATCAGCATTCTCTACAGCTTTTGCCAAATCGGTATAAAGAGAAATGCGATTATAGGCCGCATCAACTTCCTCTTTTGTGCCGTAATTATCTTCTTGATAGCGTTCTTTTAAGACCTTGAATCTTTCTTTCGCCTTTTCTAATGCTTCATCATTAATATCATAAGCCGACACCTCAAATCCTTTAAATGCCGTTTGAAAAGCGATCTGGCTTCCTAAAACTCCCGTTCCCGCAACCGTTACATTTTTTATGTTCATGATTCAACTCTTTTTTAAATTAAACCCGGATGTATCTAAATGATACCAGGGGCGTTGATATTCAGCACACGGCGTGTCTTTGGGTGGATTTAGCGCATCTCTATGTACGGGCAGAGCGCATAGAGCATGGCGCATAGCGCGAACTCCGGAGACGCTATGCACCATGCGCTCTGCGAATCATTCGCCCGCACGTCCACACATTCCCAGGCTCAAGGTCAACACGCCAGACATCCGGTCACGTTTGGTCTATTTTAACAAACCTCCAAAATGCACAATAGTTTCTGCTTAAATTTCTTCTCACTTTAATCCGATGACTGACAATATCACCGTATCTCGGCTCAGCATACAACCGGCTTGGGCTTACTGGCTGGTAATGTAGTTTAGAGCTGGGAATTTCTTTTAACCAACCGACTTGAAAGGCAAACAGCAGCCAAGTCTGAATTTAAACCGTTGTTATGGAGCCGGTTCTGGTTCTTGGATTAAAACTTCTGCAGGAATTACAAGTTTTTTATGCAGTAATTTAATATGACGGAGTGAAAGCGGGCGTTTGCCCGAGAGTAGTTCACTGGCCCGTGATTTTGATCCCAAAACTTTGGCCAAATCTTCTTGTTGCATCCCTAATTGTTCCATTCGGAATTTTATGGCCTCAACCGGTTTTGGAGCTACAATAGGGAAGTGTTTTTTCATACTCATCCACTAAAATTCCCAATATTTCCAGTTCGTCCCCTTCTTTACTTCCGTGCCTGGCATCAAAAATTTCTTCAATACGATTTAATGCTTTTTGATAATCTTCTTCGGTATGTATGGGATGAATCTGCATGATTAATATTCGCTTTAAATGGTCATTGCATCAATTTTGTCATATTCGGCATGAGTACCTGCAAAGCGGATGAATACATGGATAAACCCTTGTCAACGTTGGAAGTTGGATTGACCACTTCTATCCGATCTGGAATCGATTGGTTAAACTCATTAAGAACTGTATCGGTAATGAGAAGCTTCCCGAAAAGTTTTTTCAACAGATCAAGCTCACCGATTTTATAGAAAAGGATGAGGCAGCTTGTGTCAGATACTATGACGTTGGGCATTCTCTATGTCTTGATCAAGTTCGTCTGCCGAATGATTGATAAGGGCAACATTATACTCCGAAAGAAGTTCCATAAATGTTTCTTTGGTATAATCTGCCAGCTCAGCCGCCTGGCCAAGCGTTAATTTACCCCTTTCATAGAGCTTAGATGCCAATGACATTCGAGCCTCTTTGCCATCGATATCAGCTGTACTCGGTATGTTTACCGTGAGAGATTTCATATGAATAAGGTAATTAATTTATTCTTTTAACGATACGGATCATTAAAAGGTGTCCAAAGATGTTTACAGGAAAAGAGTGAGCACCATAACGACCTTGCGCTTAAGGTGCGCACGGATGACCATGATATGTTAGATAGTGATAGAAAAGTTAAAAAGCCAGTATCGAGCTACCTGCTGTTAGGTGCGTCAGCCTTGAAGCGCCTTGTCAGCCGTATTTTCTACCTCTTAATAGCATTCTCTTTTAGGTGCTTGGCAACATCTTCTCTGGAAATATCTTTTGACAAAAAGTCTAAGATTAAATCAGCAAGTTCCAGATCATACGATTCTTTAACTTGATATCTATTGAGATACAAAAAGGTCAGGGCAGCAGCTAAGGCTGTTCGTTTATTTCCATCGACAAATGGATGCCGGATCGTTAGACAAATGATGTAGCTGGCGGCCATTTCGAATAGGTCATTCAGATACTCTCCATCAAAGCTTGCTTTAGGTGAATCTGCACAAGCCTGAATGTCTTGTTTTTGCCGAATACCGGGATCGCCGCCTGCTTTTTGAATCTCTTGCTCATGGATGAAAAGAATATCTTCCATCGACAGGAAGGAAGGTTCGTCCATTATTCACCCAATTTATCTAAAGACTTACGATGCTTCTTGCTGACTTCCTCATAAGCAGACTTTGCACCGACTTTTTTAATCAAAAGTCCTTCATCTTGTGGGATAATTTCGACCTGGTCATCGTCTTCGACTTTCAAAAGCTTGAGTAAGGCTTTTTCAAGCAAGACTCCACGACTGTTGCCAATTTTTTGAAGTTTCTTAATCATAATCGTATTGTTTTATGTTCTTACGAAGTTATTAACATAAGCATACGAATTAAAAAACAAAAGGTATATGAGAAAGGAAGATTAATACGGCTAACGACCCGGCGCATAAGGGGGCGTGCAAAACAACGCAGAATTTGTTTTAAAATGTACTATGGAAACTGATTAAATCGAAACCGGAAGCCAGCGGCGAGGCACGTCCCCCTTAATGCGCATGTTAGCGGTCGATTCTTAACTTCCAGTAAGTTTTTTGTATGCTTTTTCGAATAATGGAGTGAAATCTTCGGTCTTAGTTTTCTTGGGATCAATGTAGTAAATAGCTTCTTTCCATTGCGTTTCATACTTGGTCATTTCAGGATTGATATTTGTTGCTTCTTCTTCCGTTAGCTTGAAGAAAAAGGCAAATGTTTTCGTGCCAATCCACTTGATGCCAAATGCGTTAAAGAAACCTGCCTTAAAACCACAATAATGTTTGTTGTACTTTTTTTCTAATGCCCATCCCTTCTTGTTGATAAGCTGCTCGGCTTCATTTGTGAAGCGAATAAAATGTTTTGCGCTGTCCTTGTTGTTCTCTCTTTTATAATATTCTTCATCGTACTCTTCCTGTCCAGAAACAGGTTTTGATTTGGTTCTCTTTTCTTCTTCAAGTTTCTTAACAAATAGAAGATGATCAGAATCTTTAACCCATCTGCTAATTTCAATTAAGTCAACTTGATAG
This sequence comes from uncultured Balneolaceae bacterium, assembly GCA_937982515.1. Classification (GTDB taxonomy): domain Bacteria; phylum Bacteroidota; class Rhodothermia; order Balneolales; family Balneolaceae; genus CALJMB01. The sequence continues at coordinate 1,162 of CALJMB010000261.1, read as the reverse complement.
TTGATTTTTTCAACGATATGTAAGCTTGAAGGAAGAATTTTTGGAGCAATGACAATTATGCGGACTTTGAAATCATCCCAACTTATACTCAAATCATCTGGTTTGTCATCAGTTTCCAGCCAAAGTGTTTTGATACTGTCTGGATTTGTTTCCGCCCAAAACGCATATTGAAGTACTTGAGGAATAATTGAAGCATCAACATTTACATTTTTCATTTCCACAATACAAACATTCCCATCGTAGTCTATTCCGACAATGTCAGGGATACCATTTTTATTTCCCCCTCGGATTTGTCTTTTGAGAAGAAAAATATCCTCTAATATTTCAGGAGTATTAAAAATTAATCTTTCAAATTTCTCTTCTGTTTCAAATGGAGTAGAAACGAGGCTTTCTGTACCACCTTCATGTTTCCAAAATAGATTTTCCATAGTTACTTTTTTCTATTGATTGTATTCTGAATTTAAGACCGCTAACATAATATTATCCAAACACCCCATTATATATCATCCCGCGGATAAAGTCCAGATTATACTATTCTTAGGCCCACACGGTGTAGGTACCGATTTTATCCGGCCGGTTGTTCGTTTAAACCCATTGTATAAAACTACCGCTATTGAACTTATCCGCCAGATATCCGACAGATCGTAAGGTTTATGGCGCGGTCTGCCCGATCCATCTCAATGGCGGGATGCCTTGGCCGGCCGTGTGCCTGAAAATGTTGCTACTATCCGTGCGGCCCGGCAACGATGGGGGCCTGAGGGCCGGTGATCTACACCCACCCGCGGGCTCAGCAGGGCAGGGATTAGTACACTCTCCATTGAATTTCCATCTCATTCCTCCACTGCCTGACGGATGCGGAATGTGCCTTTTCACTGATCCGATCACTCCAAGTGATCGGATCAGTAGAAGAACTCAGCAGCGAACCCCGGGGACGCTATGCCCTTTGCGCCATGCGCTCTGCGAATCACCCGCCCGCACATCCACATGCTCAGGCTGAATGTCAACACACCCAGGTAAGATAATTTCCAATATAAAATATATGATAACACAAGGCTTTCCTGATAACCTCTCCATGCGATGCCCGTATATCTCTCATACCAGCCTTTATGCAACTGCGCATCAACTCCGTATAGTCTCCGTATGAACTCCGTATCAACACCGT
>CALJMB010000260.1 GCA_937982515.1 uncultured Balneolaceae bacterium | reverse complement strand
ACAGAACATTCAATAACCCGGGTTCTCGGAACGCAGTTTAACCTGCAGGCTTATCCCGAAAAAGAGGTTCGTATTGTGGTGGAGGAAGGGAAAGTAGCCTTTGGCCGGCGTGAAACGGGAAGCAGGCCGGTGGAACTGGTCAGAAATCAGATGGGTGTATTATCTGATGATAAAGAGGCTTCCGTCTACCCGGTCAAGAATATGAACCTCTATACGGGATGGATAAAAGGCCGGTTGATATTTAAAGATACTCCCATGCTTCAGGTTATGGAAAGGCTGGAGCGGTGGTACGATATAGAGTGTGTGCTGGCAGATTCGCTGTTAAAAAAGCGGACAGTTACGGGAGATTTTGAGGAAGAATCGATGGCGGAAGTTTTAAATATAATTTCGCTTTCCGTGGGAATGACTTACGAGGAGGAAGACAGACGTATAACCTTTAGTTCAAAAGCAACGGTTCAATAAAAATTTAATCGGGGTATATATGCAGATACATAGTAACAGACTTCGCTCTGTCATAGCAGGGGTATGTAATATTTTGTTAGCGTTAATATTTGGATCTCAGTCGCTGGCCCTGGGACAAACGGTTTCCCGGGGCGAGGGCGCCAGGCTGAGTGTGGTGCCGGAACCAATGATAAGCTATTCCGATCAGGGTTATCTGGTGCAGGAAAACTATGCTTCGGTAGCTAATAAAATTATCTCCATCCATTTTGAAGATGTCAGCCTGCTTGATGCCATTCATCAGGTTGTTAAAAGTAATGGTTTAAGTCTTTCTTACAGCAGGGAAATACTTCCTCTGAACAAATCGATAACGTTGGATATGGAGGATGTTACCTTTAACCGGGTAATGTACACATTGCTGGAAGGGACGGGCATGCGGTATGCCATATCACAGAGGGGAAAGGTTATTGTTTTTGATAGTGGAAAACGCCCTGAAAAGAAGGTCCCGCATCAGCTGCAAGTGGTTTCAGGCCGTGTAACCGATGCGGAATCCAGGGAATCTCTTCCGGGAGTGAACGTGGTTGTTAAGGGAACGACCATCGGTACATCTACAAATGGAGAGGGAGCATACATCCTGGAAGTTCCATCGCTGCAGGATACCCTGGTATACTCATTTATTGGTTATCAGACTCTGAATATACCGATCAACGGGCGTACGGAAATAGATGTAGAGATGCTTTCTCAGGCCATTGAAGGAGAAGAGATGGTCATTGTCGGCTTCGGGGAGCAGGAAAAAACCAGTCTGGTTAGCTCTATTACAACGGTATCGGTGGGTGACCTTCAAAAAACGCCTTCGAGCAACCTGACGACTATGATGCAGGGAAGGGTAGCGGGTATGATCGCCTATCAGCGAAGTGGAGAGCCGGGAGCCGATAACTCCGAATTTTTTATCCGTGGATTAGGCACCTTCGGAACCGGCCAGGTGAATCCGCTTATTCTGATCGACGGTATCGAATCATCTACCACGGATATGGCCCGTCTGCAGCCAGATGATATTCAGGCTTTTTCTGTACTGAAAGACGCGACGGCGGCGGCTGTCTATGGGGCGAGGGGAGCCAACGGAGTGGTGCTCATCCAAACCAAGTCTGGCCAGGCCGGCGATACACGGTTTAGTTTCAGGGCGGAAACCAGGGTCTCCTCAAATACCCAGAACTTTCAGTTTGCGGATAACATCAGCTACATGAATCTGGCAAATGAGGCGGCGTTGACCCGCGACCCCAACGCCATACTTCCCTACACGCGATCTAAGATAGACAACACCGCAGCCGGGGCTAATCCACTGCTTTATCCAAGCAACAACTGGATTGAACAGCTCATCAAAGACTACACCGTCAATCAGAGCTATAATATGAGCGCCAGTGGCGGAAGCGAGCAGGCCCGGTATTATGTGGCAGGCACGTATTCCATTGATAACGGGGTACTGAAAGTGGATGGGTTGAATAATTTTAACAGTAATATCAAACTGCAGAACTACTCGGTCAGAAGTAATGTAGACCTGAAACTCACCTCTACAACTGATGCCACCATTCGGGTATATGGCCAGTTTGATAATTATACAGGGCCCGTAGGTGGATATGAAAATGGCAGGCGGATAGACGGAGGGGAGAGAATATTCAAGGCGGCCATTTGGTCCAATCCGGTAGAGTTTCCGGCCGTATACCCCTCCTCTATGAGGCCGTGGCTGGAGCACCCGATGTTCGGAGGAGCTGTGACGGGGCGCGGGAGCACTACCCTGCTGACGAACCCTTACGCAGAGATGGTAAAGGGCTACCAGGTGTATAAGCGATCTACCATCCAGCCCCAGATAGAATTAAAGCAGGATTTGGGCGGCATTACTCCGGGCCTTAGCGCCCGTGCCATGGGCTACCTCAAGCGATACTCCTATTTTGATGTGGCCAGACATTATAACCCGTTTTACTACGAAGCTTACCGGGATCCCGTAACAGGTGAGCCCGTACTCTCCGTATTAAATGACGGCAGCACTAATTCAGTAGGCGTCACAGGTTCCGAATATCTGAATTACAATGAAGGTAACAAGGATCTGAACTCAAACATGTATCTGGAGGCCGCATTTAATTACAAACAAACATTTGAGGAAAGGCACGACGTATCGGGGATGGTGATAGGGCTTATATCAAGCTATCAGACCGGAAATGCGGGAGACGTACAGTCTTCACTGCCACAGCGTAACCTGGGAGTATCGGGACGGTTAACCTATGGGTTTGACGAGCGGTATCTGATGGAATTCAACTTTGGCTATAACGGTTCGGAGCGGTTTGCCGAGGGACACCGGTTTGGTTTTTTCCCTTCTGTAGGAGTGGCTTACCGATTGTCTAACGAAAGATTCTTTAATGTGGGCGCTATAAGCGAACTCAAACTGCGGGCCAGCTACGGGCTTATCGGTAATGACGCCATCGGGAGAGTGAACGACCGTTTCTTCTATCTCTCCAGCGTGAACCTGAATGACGGCGTATACGGTGCCACATTCGGAGAAGAATTTGGTTATTCCCGTCCGGGCATTTCTATTTCCAGATATTCCAATCCGAACATCAGCTGGGAAAAGTCGGAGCAGATTAACCTGGGGTTAGATCTGTCGCTGTTTCACTCATCGGTTAATCTGACCGCTGATGTCTACCGGCAGCATCGTACCAACATTCTGCTGAATCGGTCGCACCTGGGGCCAAGCATGGGACTGATGGCTATCCCCCAGGCCAATACCGGAGAAGCTCTAAGCCAGGGTATAGACCTCGCGCTGGACTATCAAAAGCAGCTATCTCAAAACTGGTGGACCAGCATGAGAGGGAACTTTACCTATGCCACCAGCGAAATTCTGAAATACGACGAAATTGATTACCCCGATGAGATGGCTTACCGTTCCAGGGTGGGGCATTCTATCGCACAGGAGTTTGGGTACATTGCCGAGCGCCTGTTTGTGGACGATCAGGAGGTCAGTAACTCTCCCACTCAGTTCGGTACCTATATGGGGGGTGATATTAAGTACTACGATATGAATGGAGACGGCGTTATCTCTGATGCCGACAGAGTGCCGATAGGCTATCCTACCACACCCGAAATTATATATGGCTTCGGAGGTACGATAGGGTATAAGAATTTTGATTTCAGCTTCTTTTTCCAGGGGTCGGCGCGCTCTTCTTTCTTCATTGACTCGGAGGCCATATCTCCATTTGTAATCAATGGCAGCGCACAAAACGGCTTGCTGAAAGTAATAGCTGATGATCACTGGTCGGAAGAAAAGCGAAACCTGTACGCTTTCTGGCCAAGGCTTAGTAACACATTCATTGACAACAACAACACGACGTCTACCTGGTGGATGCGTGACGGATCCTTCCTGCGCCTGAAAACCCTGGAACTGGGCTACAATTTACCCATAAGGCTAACGGATAAGCTTAATATTCGCAGCCTCAGGGCCTATGCCAGCGCTACGAACCTGGCGGTTTGGAGCAATTTCAAACTGTGGGATCCCGAAATGGGAGGAAAGGGTCTGGGATACCCGATCCAAAGTGTATTTAACGTTGGTGTGGAGCTGGATATATAGGCAGCCGATTACAGGGATTTAAAACGAATGACAGCATGAAATTTTACAAAAAAGAAGCTAGTATGAAAGCATTAGAAAGTTTACGAAAAGCGTTAGTTGGCCTGGTATTAGCGGGAATGACCTTAGCCTTGCCGTCCTGTAACTTCCTGGATGTGGTGCCGGATAATGTGGCAACGACAGACCACGCGTTTAAACTTCGGAACGAGGCGGAAAAGTATCTCTTTACCCTCTACTCGTATTTGCCCAGAAACGGCGATGTGTATTTCAATACCGGTATGCTGGCCGGAGACGAGCTCTGGATTCCGTACGAAACCAGTATCGGTAATGTCTTTTCATTTGAAATAGCCCGGGGCAACCAGCGCACATCCGATCCCTATGTTAATGCGTGGTCGGGCAACTGGAACGGCGGCGGCCCCGGAGATAACTACCCGTTGTTTCAGGGAATCCGGCATTGTAATATTTTCCTGGAAAATATAAGTGATCCCGATCGGGTACCAGATCTGTCGGGCCTTGAGAGGAAGCGGTGGATTGGAGAGGCTGAGTTCCTAAAGGCGTATTTTCACTTTCTCCTGATGCGGATGTACGGGCCCATCCCCATTATAAAAGAAAACATACCTGTCGATGCCCCTGAAGAGGAAGTACAACGCTCCCGGCAACCGGTAGATGAGGTGGTGGAGTATATCGTGGAACTGTTGGATTCTTCAGCCGAAAAACTGCCGGATATGATCACTGACCGGACTACGGAATTGGGCCGTATTACCCGTCCGATTGTATTGGGAATTAAGGCGAGGGTGCTGTTGACTGCCGCCAGTCCGCTGTTTAACGGGAATTCAGATTACACTGCATTTACAGATGAGGACGGCACTCCCTTTATCAACCCTGATGAAGACCCGGCAAAGTGGCAGGCTGCAGCGGACGCGGCATTGGAGGCGATACAGGTGGCCGAAGAGAATGGGCATGAGCTCTTTGAGTTCGGGGATACGGCATTTGATCTTTCCGATACCACCCTTACCAAACTGAGTGTGCGGCAGGCGATCAGCGAGCGATGGAATCCTGAAATCATCTGGGGCAATCCGAACAGCCGAACCTGGAATCTGCAGCAGTACAGTATGGCACCGCTTCATGTAGAGCACAATCACAATAATGCACAAAAAATACTCTCTGCCCCACTCAAGATGGCGCGGCTGTTCTACTCGGAAAACGGCGTGCCTCTTCAGGAAGATAATACCCTTGACTTTTCCAATGAGGCCGAACTTCGTACAGCTGTGGCAGATGAACAGTATAACATTAAAGAGGGATACGAGACTGCCCGTATCAATTTTGACCGGGAGCCCCGCTTTTATGCCTACCTTGGTTTTGACGGAAGTACCTGGTATAAGTATGACAGCCCCAGCAACTCGGATGAGAATACCTGGGTTATAGAAGCCAAATTTGCCGACTATGCCGGCTCTCACCATGCTTTCCATTTCAACGTGACGGGCTATTACATCAAGAAATTTGTTGACTGGAACCAAACCATGAGTGAGTCCGGAGCCACCTATAAGGAGTATCCATGGCCGGAGCTCAGGCTGGCAGACCTCTATCTGATGTATGCCGAAGCCTTAAATGAAGCCAGTGGTCCCTCAGCTGAAGTCTATGAATACGTGGACCGTGTCAGAGCGCGGGCCGGGCTGCAGGGAGTAGAAGATTCATGGGAGAACTACTCGGTCAACT
>CALJMB010000259.1 GCA_937982515.1 uncultured Balneolaceae bacterium | reverse complement strand
AGCCGGCGGATCCTTGAAGCGTGGACGAAGAGGCTATAGAATAGATCAGACGCTAAATACGTACCCCTTTCAGGCGTGAGGGATCTCAAACGTTGTGAAGGCTCCGCTGGAGGTGCTGAGCGCGTGCCTTTTCCACAGGTGAGATCCCTCGTCGCACACCCCGCTCCTCGGGATGACAAGATCGGGTAGCTTTATTTATAGAACTTAGCAGCCCTGCCCCCGGAGGGGGATCGAGGAGGTGAACACCAGTGTTGCTACCGGTTAAAAAGCAGTTTGGGTTTATCGCCACTAAAACACAGAACCACAACATAATCCGTGCTTTTGTGTTTTAGCGGCCTCCTGACAGACCATACCAATGAACGGGCCACCACACTGGCGTATCGGGAGGAGTGAAAGGCCGGTCTGCTTCATAACAGGTAAGTATCAAATGACAAATCCTAAATAAGCACCAATCCTCAATGTTCTAACCTCCCCGGTACTTCCTTCAGTCCGTTCTCTCGTTGCAGATAAATGAAAATATTTGTTAGTCTGTAACCTTGTATGTAAGCTGGAATTAATTTATTTATGAGAAGATGAAACAATTTACAGCAGATCAACTCCTCATTGAAGAGCAAAAGGTGAGGCAATATCTGTTAAATACTGATCACCCTGATGGCGGAAGCAAAGCCCGGTTTTTTATCAGACATGGTTTTGATCCTTCCGGTTGGCGTACTTTTGCCAGAGCTATTCGGAATCATGCTATGTTATTTCCGGTTAAATCTGAACAAAAGACTCCATTTGGAACCAAATATGTTATAGAAGGTTTTCTGGAGACTCCGAAATTCAATAAAGTATTGATAAGATCCGTATGGATGATTAGAATAAATGAACAGAATCCTATTTTAATAACTGTTTATCCCATATAAGATGGTACAATTATTCGACCGCGTAGTGCTGACCCAGGATATGCCTGGTAAAAACCTCAAGCAGGGGGATGTAGGTACAGTCGTTATGATCCACCATAAAGGAGAAGGATATGAGGTGGAGTTCTTCACGCTGGAGGGAAAGACATATACTGTTGAGACACTCCTGGCCCATCACATTCGTCCAGTTAAAACAAATGAAATTACCCATGTGAGGGAATTAACGTAACTTCTTTTATTGATCCCTGGTAAAAGGAGAATTTTTTTCATTGAAAAAGAGCTTTCAGGGAAGGATAGTAATCAAGTATCAGGTCAGGCACATCCATAGCAGCGTATTCATTTCTGAGGGGAAATCCGGTGCGCAGTTTGTTGAATCCGATCCTTTTTTGCGGCGGTTCAGTTCCGATCAGGCCGGTTAGTCCTTTCTGGTAATCAAGTATGGGGTGTATGCATGCGAGCGCATCAGAAATGCTTTGAACAGAATCGGGGATGTCTGCCTGCGTTGCGGCTTGCGGGTAGGCGTGGGTATCGGGCAGCGAAAGCTTGAAACATTCCATAAGCTTCTCAGCGATGATGCGGGAGGCATTCAACTTAGCCTGAACTGAATATCCGGCAATATGTGGAGTTTTTATAAATGCCCTGCGGGCAAGTTCATCATTAAAAACGGGTTCGCCGTCCCACACATCAATGATCATGTCTTTCACTTTACCTTCGGCATGGGCAGAGAGTACAGCCTGTTCATTGACCACGCCTCCCCGGGAGGTGTTAATGATCAGATCAAAAGATCGGCCGTATAGTTTTTCTGAATCCAGCCAGTTAAGGGTGGGGTGGGTACCCGCCGGGGTGAGCGGAGTATGAAAGGTCAGGATATCTGTACGCAAGACATCCTCTATGCCGGCTGATACGAAATGCGGATCCCTCAGCTCCCGGGGAGGGTCATAGACGACAACAGAAATATTTAGCCGGCCTAGTATATTTTTCAGAGACGAGCCCACGTGCCCTGCTCCGACAATGCCCACCGAACATTCTGAGAGATTGCGGGATTTCTCATCCGCCCAGATCAGCAGCGCCGTGGCCACGTATTCGGCTACTGCACGGGCGTTACACCCGGCAGCGCTTGCAAATGTTATTCCCTTCTCCCGAAGCAGCTGAGTATCGACATGATCTCTGCCGGCAGATCCTGTTCCGATAAACTTCAGGGACTCGGGAATCCTGGCCAGAGATACGGCATCAATTTTTGTGACCGTTCGTATCAGGAGGGCATCAATCCCATCCATCTGTTCCGGCAGGCCATTTTGGGGATCATAGTAATTCAGCTGCACGTTTGGCGGGAGGAATGAGTCAAGCTTATACAGATGTTTATCGGCAAAAATGGTAATCATGTGTCTGTTTATTTGGTTGGATCAGGGGTACGGGTACCCCTAAATCCCCTAAAGGGGACCTTTAAATGTGCTTCGACTTTCTGCTCAGACTACCTCCGGAAACCGCAAGGCTATGATGTTTTGCCCGGATGTAGCCTGTGCCTTCAATATAACCCTGACAGGGTTTCGAAACCCTGTCAGGGTTATATTGGCCGAAAGACAAACTCCCAGAAAACATAACAGCCCCGGCCGGAAACCGGGTGCCTGTCTGCGAATGTTCTCAGAACCTTGATCTGACATCATCCCAACAAGTCTCCTTAGGGGATTTAGGGGTAAAAACACGGTACTGATTTTATGTTTAATTTTAACAGTGCATATTAAAACCCTCACCCGCTCACTGCAGTTGTGAGCGGGTGAGCGAAGAAGCCGCCGTTTATTCACCGGGTGACGAACCCAGTCATCCGGTGAAAACAAACGGCTTGTTTTAAGAGGAATCGGCAAAACAGGTCAGGGCGTGTGGACAATTAGCGTGCGGCGTGTCTTTGGGCTGATCCGCCGGCAGGCAGACAGGTTTTGATGCATCTCTGTGTTACGGGCATAGCGCATCCACTTTGTCAGGTTAATTGTCCACACGCCCCAGGAAGATTATTTGTACGTTAAGGCCGTACACAGCCTTCGGGCCGAACATTAACCAGGCGCAACATAATGTCAATGTCATCCAAAATATACAACCCGGTATCAATAATCAGAAAGAAACGAGATGGTAACATACTGGATAAGGATGAAATTGTTTATTTGGTTGAACAATATACCCACGGCAACATACCCGATTATCAGATGAGTGCTTTTTTAATGGCTGCCTTTCTGAACGGATTGAATGCTGAGGAAGCTTCCTCTCTGACCTCTTCCATGCTTAACTCTGGAGAAGTTCTGGATTTGAGCGATATTCCGGGCAAGAAAGTGGACAAACACTCAACCGGAGGGGTAGGAGACAAGCTCTCGCTCATTCTGGCGCCCATTGTTGCCAGCTGCGGGGTGCCGGTGCCGATGATAGCAGGCCGCGGGCTAGGTCACACCGGAGGAACGCTGGACAAACTGGAATCCATTCCGGGGTTTACTGTGGATATCACCCTCAGCGAATACAGGCGGATTTTGAAGAAACACAATCTGGTTATAGCCGGGCAGACCCGGGAGATTGCGCCTGCCGACAAGCGCTTATATGCTTTGCGGGATGTAACGGCTACGGTAGAATCCATCCCGTTAATTGCGGGGAGCATTATGAGCAAGAAACTTGCTGAAGGAATTGACGCGCTCGTACTGGATGTAAAATACGGATCGGGCGCTTTTATGAATAAAATTGAAGAGGCGCTGGAGCTGGCTAAGACCCTGGTTGCCATAGGGGAAAGTTTTGGAAAAGAGACCATTGCATATCTCACACATATGGATCAACCTCTGGGTTATAATATAGGGAACTGGCTGGAAGTTGAAGAAGCAATAGAAGCGTTAAAGGGAAAAGGCCCGAAAGATGTGATGGAGGTAACTCATTTACTGGCCGGAACGATGATTTACCTGGGGGAGCAGGCCGGTACAACAGAAGAGGGGATCGAAATGAGTAAAGAAGCCATTCAAAGCGGCCGGGCGTGGAATAAATGGCTGGAGCTGGTCAGAGAACAGGGCGGAGATACTGCCTTTCTGAAAAATCCGGGCCGGTATGCCCGGGCGGAGCATCAACTTACCGTTACAGCACCCGAAACGGGCTACCTGCAGGCGATAGATGCCTATGCTGTTGGAATGGCCGCACTGGAACTTGGAGCAGGCCGGCGAACTAAAGAAAGCACTATAGATCCCCCGGCAGGCGTTAAATTTAAAAAGAAAGTTGGAGATTATGTGGAAAAAGATGAAACAATAGCCATCGGATTTACGAACAACTACCATATGGCCGATACGGCAATGGAGCTGCTTGCGTCTGCACTGTCTATTGGAAAGGAACCTCCGGCGCCGGCTCAAATGGTTACCTATAAGGTGAACAAAACCGGCCTCTTTCAGTTAAAAGACAAGAGCAGATAAAATTATTGAAATGTGATCAAAATAATATAACTTTAATATGTTGTACGGTTGGATGAGGACCTCTCGGCCTTGTCTGCGCCGCAGGGACAACCCCCTTAATGAGGCTGTCCAAAAAAGTTTCACACCGATGGGGTTGCCTTAGAACTTAACGGTGAGCCTGTACAGAGCGGGCTATCATCCCCCTTAGTCCCCCTTCGAAGGGGGAAAAATCACGGCGGTTTTCCGTGATTAGGGGGATGACCCTGGATCTGCAGGCAGGCGCCCTTAATAAATAAAGCTACTGTCTGGTATTTTATACTTTTTGGACAGCCTCAGAAATCTGAGGGGTGTCCGGGCACGAATGCAGAACCGGTGATACAGGGCATCCTAACCACATAACGAGTAACATATACTTATATAAAAAACTTCGTCTCATACGTTTAAGAGTAGTTAGGGCAGGGCATTAATAATTAAAAAATAATATCATGTTTAAACGATTCATTCGCGCAATCAAGTCCATATTCGGTGGGTTTGTCAGTTCAATAGAAGATCCGAAGCTTATTCTGGAACAAAATATCCGGGATTTGAATGATCAGATTCCCCAGATGAACGAGAACATCGCCACGGTGAAGGCAAATCTGATGATGCTCCAAAAGGAAGTAAAGAAGTATGAAAAGAGCATTGCAGACCTTACGGCAAAAATAAAGTCGGCCATCCAGGCCGATCGGGATGATATAGCCGAGGGTTACGCCTTGCAGCTGGAAAAAGCAAAAGAGAACCTGGATAGCTCACAGAGTCAGATGCGGTTTGCCGAGCAGGCGTATGAAAAAGCACTCAAAGTAAAAAAGGCGTTTGTGCGTGAAAAAGATATCAAAATTCAGGAAGCGAAAGAGGCTTTACGGGCAAGCGAGCGTGCCGAGTGGCAAGCCAGGGTAGCCGATGCACTGGAGCAGTTTGAAGTGGGTGGCCTGGATCAAACCCATGATGAAATGGTAAACAGGCTCAATGAACAGACGGCTAAAAATGAAGCCCGTATGGAGCTGGCATTGGATAGCCTCGACACGGAAACAATGGAAATTGAGGCCAATGCAGAAAAGATCCGTGCTCATGAGCTTGTACAACAGTTTAAAAATGAGATGGGTGTCGGAGATGCAAGAGAGCAGGAAAGGCAAAGCGATGCAAAGGAAAAAACCATTGACATCGAAGAAGATGGCCTCAGCAAAGATAAAGAACAAAGTAAAACCATTGGTAATAAGGAACGGTCGAAATCTTGATAATAGTCATGGGTTTTGAGTCGCGAGTCTTGAGTAGAAAAGGAAGGAGAAGTAAGAAGTGAAAAGCGAGAAGGCAGTAAGGCAATGATCAGCGAACATGGGTGCGGAAACTGCCTTTTGGTTTCAAACCTGAAAACCAGCGCCTCTGACAACTAACAACAGGCAACTAACAACCAAGATGGAATCTGACAGCCGACGGGAGCGTGAACGTCTTAAAGAAGAATATAAAGAGCATTACAGAAAAATGCGGGATGCTAAAGAGCGTTTATCCCGCGTTGAAAAGAGAAGAAATATAACAGATGCTCTCAGGAATATGGATACATCCCAGCTGATGGATACATTTGACGACTTTCTTTTCAAGGTTAAAAGTAAAGTGGCTAAAGTAGAAGCACAGCTGGATGTAGCTATGGACAGTCTGGTTCCGGCTGATGAAGGTTTTGAGGCGGCTGAACGGCGCGATGAGGAACTTCGTAAAGAGCAGGCTAAAGAAACCCTGAGGCAGGTAAAAATTGAAATGGGCCTGCTCTACAGTGAGCTGGAGCGCCAGGCCGGTGTCATCAAGGTAGAAAAAACGGTAGGTTCGGACAATAAAGCTACCGGAGACAAAAGCTCAGGAACCGCAAACCAGGAATCAAAGAAGAGTCAATAAACCGATATGGAAAAAGAGCAATTCATTAATTATACCCGGGAGGCGTTCTTGCATCCGCTTAACTTGGGGGCTCTTTTAATAGTCACGATATCAGCGTTTGTGTTAAGTGATATGGGAATGATTCCAAACGGCATTTTGTCGATGGGTTTCGGCGTGGAGCTTATGTATCTGGGAATCGTGCCGCGCCTGCCCCGGTTCCGCAAGAATGTCAGGTTGCGAAAGCTTCGCGAGCGGAGTGCAGCATCGGAAGACAGATCTGTTTTCAGGGCCCTGGATCAAAAAAGCAAAAAGCGTTTTCTGGTTCTCAAACACCTGGCAAAGCTTATTAAAGAAAATTTTGACAAGCTTCCTTATAGTTCACAGGGACTGTTAGAAAGCATCCGTAAGAGAATGGAAGATCTGCTTTCTAACTACCTTACCCTGTTGGATCTGCATAAACGCTATCAGCTTTATATGAATACCTCGGTAGAGGAAACATTAAAGCAGGAAGTGGCAAACGAAGAGAAGCATATCGAGAGCCTGCAGTCTGAGCGATTAAAGCGTACCAAGGAGCGCCGGATCGCTATCCTCAAAAAAAGGTTAAAGAAATTTGAGATAGCGAAAGAGAAATATTTAATCTGTGAAACTCATCTGGAGACCATCGAAGATGCCATTCATTATATTTATGAACAGTCGATGACTATGAGTAATCCGGAAGAGATTGGATTCCAGCTGGATAACTTGCTGGAGGAAGTGGAAGAGACTTCACAGCTGATTGACGATCTGGACCGGGATATCTTGCCCATATATTCTGATCTTAATAGTATGGATTTAGATGCCGAGCTTGCAAAGGTAGAGGAGAAGAAGGTAAGGAATAAGGTATAGGGTATATGGTATATGGGGGAATTTGCATGAAAAGTGAACTCGATAAGCTGATATTTGATATGGCAGAAGATGATTCTGTACTATATGATGCAAGCCGGGATTTTACCACACTTAATGCATGGAAAAAAGCTCGAAGGGTGAAGTTGTTTTGTTACAGGTGCGTTCTTCCCCTTCTCCCTAAAGAAGAAATTTATGGATTGGGTTCTCATAGCAGGAAAGCATCGGTTAGTACTACAGCTAATATTGCCGAAGGTTATGGGCGGTTTCACTACCAGGAAGGAATTCAGTTTTATAGGATTGCCAGAGGCTCACTCTATGAGCTGAAAGATCATCTTATAAGCTGTTTTGACTTTGCTTATATAAATGAGGAGCTGCTTAAGGAAGGATTAGAGTTAGTTGAAGATGCGAAGAAAACCTTAAATGGATATATTGGATTTGTGAAAAAGCAAAAAAGGATAAACAGCTGAAGTTTATCCAACAGGAGTCCTTATACCCTATACCCTATACCTAAGCCCAAACAAATGGCCCAGCCTTACAAGACACTTCTCTTCGAAATTGACGCCCATGGTATAACAACTATTACAATAAACCGGCCGGATAAGCTGAACGCCCTGAACAACGAAGTATTGAGTGAACTAACCGATGTTATTAATCAAGTTCAAATAAATGACCAGGTTCGTGCCGTGATTCTTACCGGCTCGGGAGATAAAGCTTTTGTGGCAGGTGCCGATATCAATGAATTGCAGACGCTTGATGAGCAGTCGGGAAGAGAAGCATCCCGAAAAGGGCAGCAAATTTTTCAGTCTGTAGAAGATATGCGCAAGCCCGTGGTTGCCGCTGTAAAAGGCTACGCCTTGGGAGGCGGCGCGGAGCTGGCGATGGCCTGTCATCTTCGGGTTGCATCGCCTGGTTCCGTGTTTGGCTTACCTGAAGCAGGGCTGGGTATCATCCCCGGGTATGGGGGTACTCAGCGGCTTTCCCGGCTGGTGGGCCGGTCCCGCGCTCTGGAAATGATTTTGACAGGCAGGCATATGCATGCTGATGAAGCTTTACAAACGGGCCTGGTGAACAGGCTTGCCGATGATCCTGCAGAGGAGGCCCGCAAGCTACTAAGGGAAATTTTAAAGAATGGTCCCCTGGCTATCGGAAGCGCTATAAAAGCGGTATATAGTTCAGATGAAGGAACCGGCTTTCAGACCGAGGCCGAATTGTTTGGCCATCTCTGTGGCACGGAAGATTTTAAAGAAGGTACTTCTGCTTTTCTTGAAAAGAGAAAGCCAGAATTTAAAGGAGAATAGAATGCAGATGGAGCGGATAATGCGAATTTCCACTGATCTTTGATGTTCGTTTATCTGTGTTGTAATGTTTTGTTTTAAACTATTTGAAGAAGCTAAAATGATCAAACTGGATGCTTGAACTCTCTTTCATACTAATTACCATCATCCTCAGCGCTTTTTTTTCGGGATCCGAGATTGCATTCGTTACATCAAATCGCCTGAAGCTTGAGATTGAATCAAGAAAAAACTCCTGGACCGGAAAAGTAGTTAACCGCTTTGTTCGTAATCCTGAAGCATTCCTTACAACCATTTTGGTTGGGAATAACATTGTGAATGTTGTCTATGCAACCCTCATGGTCCTGTTCCTGGCCGATCCTATAGCAAATACGTATCTCCTGTGGATGGGGCGCCAACCGTCTCCGGCTACTCTGTTGATTATTCAAACCATCATCGCCTCGGTTATCATTATGTTATTCGGGGAAATTATACCGAAGGTGCTTTTCAGGATTCATGCCGACTGGTGGGTTAAAATAGTAGCGATACCGCAGCAGTTTTTCTATTGGCTGCTCAGGCCGTTTATTGCAATAACAAACCAGGCGTCAAGTCTGGTCATTAAACTGGTTCAGCTTGATTCAGCACCCGCCGGACAGATTTTTCGGCGTCAGGATGTGGCACTTGTTTTTAAAGAGCTGCGCGATGCAGGAGGAAGCGATCTGGATAAAGAAGACTCCGAAATTTTACATAATGTACTCGAGCTTTCAAATAAGCGTGTAAAAGAGTCGATGATTCCACGTACGGATATCGTGGCTATTGAAAAAAATACCAGCATTGAGGAAACGCTTAAAGTGTTTATTTCATCAGGTTTCTCCAAACTGCCTGTTTATCAAGAGACCATCGATGATATTATCGGGGTGATTTTTGCGTATGATCTGTTCAGTAATCCCGGTAATTTGACTGAAATCATGAGGCCTATTAAACTGGTGCCTGCCTCCCAAAAATCCAAAGATTTGCTTTCCGAATTTCGCAAATCCAATATATCTGTGGCTGTGGTCATCGATGAATATGGTGGAACGGCCGGGATGGTAACCATTGAAGATCTCCTTGAGGAAGTAGTCGGTGATATACAAGACGAGTACGACACGGAAGACCTCATCATGAAGAAGCTCTCAGAGAAAACATATGTTGTAAGCGGAGGTGTGGAAATCGAAGATCTGCTGGATGCATATCCGGAAATTAACCTTCCGGTCGAAACTTCCGGTTATGAAACACTGGCCGGATACATAATTAATACCCTGGGGCGCATACCAAAGGTAAATGAAGAGCTGCTGCTTGATGGAAACAAGTTTATTATCAGTAAAGCGACACCAAGCCGAATAGAAACCGTAAAAGTGGTAGTTTTAGAGTAGGTTACGCAGAGAGACACGGTATGGCGTGTCCGTACAGTGTCATCAGGCAGGTTCGGTGGGGCAGTGATCAGTGATCAGTGGGCAGGATGGGTTGTCCGGACCCGGGGAGGCGGATGGCGCCCGGCCGTAGAACTGTAGAGCGGCTGTTTTTTTCACGATTCTACGATTGTACAGTTCTACGCTTCTACGCCCTCCTGAATTTAGAATTCTGAATTCTCCGATACCTGGCAGTCCCCCCAACCTGCCCATCCTAATAACCAGTAACTAATAATCAACAACCGATACATGTTCGAGAACTATCCAAAATGGGCCAGAGAGTTTGCGCAGAAGTACCTGAGCCGGACGATTAATCAGTTTATTCTGCATGGAAATATACACGATTTTGTTCCTTTAAAACGGGGTAGCGATACCGATTTTGTACGGCTTAAGACGTTCTTGTCGGATGAATTCTTTGGCGCCCGCGACTATGTTATTTTCTACGACCGTTCATCCGGCATTTACTTCCGGGACAAAGAAACTCAGAAAGACTTTAACCGGGCGGTTGCCGGCAGGGATTCCTTGTTAGGAACAGACTATGCCAATAAACTTCCCAAAGACCCGGTAAGAGTTTTTGCGCTTTTGGAACAGTATTTCCGCATCCGTTTAGATGGGAAAAAGAGCCTGGCTTTTATCGTCGATTACGCAGAGACGATAGTTCCCATGAGTGAGACAAGTTCTACAGGGTCTGAAGACCGCAATTCATTGGTCTATTTATCCCGCTGGTCTCATGATCCCCTGTTTTTAGCTTCAGACTTTACCATCGTATTGATTTCGGAGAATCTGGCGGATTTAAACAAGACGCTTATCCAGAATCCCTATACCGCCAGTATACGGGTAGAAATTCCCAGTGAACAGCAACGGTTGTCTTTCATACGCGGAGAGGCAGACCAGAATGCGTATAAGGAAATTTCAGAGATCAGTGATGTTATTCTTGCACAGCAGACAGCGGGCCTTAACTTTATAAACCTGCGCAGTATCCTCTCAAACGCCCGAGAAAACAAGCTGAAAATTACCCATGACAGGTTATCTGAGGCCAAGAAAGAGCTGATAGAAGCTGAAGCTTACGGACTTCTTGAATTCGTTGAAACGGATTACACACTGGATAATGTAGCGGGCCATGCAGGTGTAAAGAATCATCTGAGACAGGCTGTTATGGCGTTGAAACAAGGCCGGCAGGATGTTCTCCCGATGGGTTATCTGGTTTGCGGCCCGGTGGGGACAGGCAAAACGTTTATGGTTACCTGTTTTGCCAGTGAAGTAGGCATTCCGATGGTTAAGTTAAAGAATTTCAGAAGCCAGTGGCAGGGAGTTACGGAAGGCAATCTGGAGAAGATTCTGGAACTGCTTAAGGCTATGGCTCCGGTTGCCGTGATGATCGATGAAGCAGACGCCTATCTGGGCGACAGGGATGCCAGCGGAGACAGCGGGGTTTCCAGCCGCGTCTTTTCCCAGATTGCGAGTTTTATGAGTGATACGCGTAACAGGGGGCGCATCATCTGGTTCTTGATGACGGCCCGCCCGGATCTTATGCCTGTAGATTTAAAACGCCAGGGACGTGCTGAAGAACATCTGCCGCTTTTCCCTCCTCAGACTAAAGAGGAGAGGGTAGAACTTTTTGAAGTCATAAAGAAGAAAACCGGACTGCAGCTTACCGAAGAGTATATTCCGGATGTTATTGAGAAGGGAATCAAGTCCTTTTCAGGGGCGGATATGGAAGCGGCGCTGACGCGGTCTAAATTCAGGGCTGCCGCGCAGGGACTGGATAAAGTGACTCCTGAAATCCTGGATCTTGCCCTTAATGATTTTCTGCCGCCCACGTACCCGGAAGAAATAGAACTTCAAACCCTCAGTGCAATCATTGAGTGTACTTCACGCGAGCTACTGCCTAAACAATATCGGGATGCAGACCGTGATGAACTGCTCAGCCGAATTGAAGAGTTGAAGTTCCGGGTGGGGTGAGATGGGCTATTGAGAGATTTTAGATTGAGAGATTGAGTGATTTTAGATTGCCTCAATCCCTCAATCCGGAAGTAAATTCAACAGGTAACCATCATCCTCTCCTGAATTTCCCATCGAAATATATTTTATCCTATAAGTGATTGTTTTATAGCATGTTGTATGGGTGTGCAAGGGTGTCAACTATAAAATTCAACCATATGGTTGAATTGCAGGGTTGAATTCCGTAATATGTAATTGGACACATAAAGCGGTAGAAACAGAAATTATGGTGGATAAGAAGAAGGAAACAGAAGAACAGATTTTTGAAGCGGCAGAGCGTGTATTCCAAAGAGACGGATATGCCGGTGCCCGCATGCAGGATATCGCAGATGAGGCGGGTATCAATAAGTCTATGTTGCACTATTATTACAGGAGTAAAGAGAAGCTTTTCCAGAAGGTATTTCAGGAGGGGATGAGACAGTTCTTTCCCGTAATCTTTAACGTACTTAGTTCTGACCTTGCTCTGATTCCTAAAATCGAAGCCCTGGTGGAGGCGTACTATACCAAGTTTGAAGAAAAACCTCACCTGCCGTCATTCATTATTCACGAGATGAATCAGCACCCCGACAGGTTTAAGGAGTTTATGAAAACCACATCGTTTCGTATACCGGAGCAGTTTATAAAGCAGATACAGGCTGAGATGGAAGCCGGCACGATGAGACGAATGGATGTAAGGGAATTCCTCATAAATACCATTGGATTGTGCGTATTTCCACTGGTTGCCCGTCCCATGATTGAGGTGGTTTTAGGTATAAATGATGAGCAGTTCGGCATGTTCCTGGAAAAAAGGAAGAAAGAACTACCGAAATTCATTCTTAACGCCATTCAAAAATAAAGGGTATGAAATTAATCATCGTAGCACTAGCTATTGGAGGGTGGACGGGCGCCGGGCCGGTTCAACCGGATACACTGAGCCTGAAATACTGCTATGAGCGCATACGAGAGCATTACCCATTGGCCCAAAAGCAGGAATTGCAGGCAAAGGTGGCCGATCTGAATGTCAGGATAGCTAACACGGGGTACTATCCACAGCTGGAATTGGGTGGTTCGGCAAGCTATCAGTCTGAGGTGACAACCATACCGGCAGGGCCCGGCGGACAAGCTTTGCCCGGTATAAGCAAAGATCAGTATCAGGTATCTATAGATATCAACCAGCCTGTGTATAATGGCGGCGCGGTGGGGATCAGAAAAAATCTGGAGCGGGAGCGGGGCCGCCGGGAGCAGCTATCTACAGAGGTTCAGCTACAGGAACTCCGCTCTCAGGTAGATGACGTCTATTTTAATATTCTGTTGGCACAGCAGCAAAGCCGTACAAATGAACTGATGATAAAAAGCCTTCGTTCACAGCTAGAAACCGTTATTTCAAGGGTGAAGAACGGGATGTTGCTGGCAAGCCAACAGTACATACTGGAAGCTGAATTAATTAAGGCTCTGCAGGATTCATCAGGGATTGTATCAAATATTGAGACCGGTTATCAGGTACTGGGTGAATTGATAGATAAGGAATTGTCAGAGGATGATGTTCTGATAATTCCTGAAATAAGGTATGAACCGCTAACCCGGACAGAGGCCGAACGACCCGAGTTTGCCTTATTCCAGAGTAGTAAACACCTGCTTGAACAGCAGAAAAACTTATCCGCCGCCAGACAATGGCCACAGGTGTCGGCTTTCGGCTCCCTGGCATATGGACGCCCCGGTTATAACTTTCTGAACGATGACTTTCATGAGTATTACCGAGTTGGGGTGAGAGTTAGCTGGAATTTTTGGAACTGGAAAAATAGTGCGGATGAGCAGCAAATACTCGCTATTCGTCAGCAAGAGATCGAAAAAGATGAACAGGCTTTTACCCGGCAGCTCTCCGCTGTTTTAGATCGGATCACACAGCATATCACTCTGCTAGAAAATCAGATCGAGCGCGATAAAGATATAATAGCGTTGAGAGAGAAAGTAGTTGCGGAGAGTTCAAGCCAGCTGGAAAAGGGGGTTATCACAGCCACGGAATATATAACCCAACTGACGCGGGCGAACCAGGCACAGCTGATGTTGTTTACTCATCAGATACAACTGGCCCGGATGAAAATAAACTATGCAACAGCAAAAGGGATTCCGGTACCGGGCCGGGGCGGGTCCGCTTTAAAATAAACAGCAAGATGATACGAAATATGTACACAAAGAATTTTTTGTTGATGACAGGGATAGTGCTGCTTCTGGCAGGCGGCTGTTCTACAAATGAGGGCTCGGATGCTTATGGCCAGTTCGAAGCAACCAGGATAACCGTTTCTTCCAGGATGGGTGGCGAGCTTATCCGGTTTAAAGCTGATGAGGGGGATGTACTGAAAGCGGGAGCAAGAGTGGGATTGACGGACACCACCAGCCTGGCTCTTCAGCGGGATGAGCTGGAGGCTCAGTTACTGGCTACACAAGCCAAAATTGTTAACATCGATGCGCAGATTGAAGTCCAGCAGGAACAGCTGGAAACAACCCGAACAGACCTGAATAGGACCCGTGCGCTTCTGCAGGATAAAGCGGCAACCCAAAAACAGATGGATGATATCCGGGGCCGGTTTCAGATCCTTCAGAAACAGATTTCTGCTTTAGAAACACAGAAGCAAGCTGTGCGGGCCGAAATACAGGCCATACAATCGCGTATCAGTCAAGTAAACGAGCAACTTAAAGACGCCTGGATTATCAATCCTGTCAACGGTACGGTGTTGCGGTCTTATGCCGAGCGCCACGAACTGGTTCAGGCCGGAACGCCGCTCTATCAGATAGCCAGCCTGGATACGCTGGACCTGCGGGTATATATAAGCGGGGCGCAGCTTCCGTCTGTTAAAATAGGCGGACAGGCCGAGGTACTGGTAGATAAGAATGCAAAAGAGGATCAGGTTATGCGTGGTACGGTGAGTTGGATTGCATCGGAAGCGGAGTTCACGCCCAAGATGATTCAGACAAAAGAAGAACGGGTAACCCAGGTATATGCTGTAAAGATCCGCGTGCCCAATCCGGAAGGGATATTGAAAATAGGAATGCCGGGCGAAGTTAACTTTAGCCACGGATCTTCACGGATGGGCACGGATTGATCTGGTTCCATCTCTGTTCATCTGTGGCACACATAGAGCAGTTGTCTGCTCGTGCCGGTATATCCGTTAAAACCCGCGCCAATCCGCGGCCTAAACAGGAAGAACCATGAGTATTGTACATGTCCAAAACGTAAGCAAGAGTTACGGGAAAGTTAAGGCCCTCAGAGAAGTTTCTTTCGAAGTGGAGGAAGGAGAGCTTTTCGGGTTGATTGGTCCTGATGGCGCCGGCAAGACCTCATTGTTTCATATACTCACAACTTTACGGAAGCCGGATAAGGGTGAGGCGCAGATTCTGGGTTTGGATGTTGTGGAAGATTACAAGACGATTCGTCCCCTGCTGGGTTATATGCCGGGACGTTTTTCTCTATACCAAGACCTGACGGTACAGGAAAACCTGGAGTTTTTTGCCTCCGTCTTCGGAACTACCGTTGAGGAAAACTACGACTTGATCCGTCCGATATTCAGTCAGCTAGAACCTTTCATAGAACGCCGGGCAGGGGCGCTTTCGGGGGGGATGAAACAGAAACTGGCCTTAAGCTGTGCGCTCATCCACAAGCCGAAAGTATTGTTGCTGGATGAACCGACAACCGGAGTGGATGCCGTTTCCCGCAAAGAATTTTGGGAGATGCTCCATGGCCTGAGAGCCGAAAACATCACCATCATAGTTTCAACTCCCTATATGGATGAAACCCGTCAGTGTGATCGTATCGCGTTGATTCAGGATGGAAAAATTCTTTCCATCGATACCCCGGCTGCCACCGTTGCAGCTTTTGACAGGCCACTTGTTGCTGTTAAATCCGATAACACTTATACCCTTATTCAGACACTCAAAGCCTATGAGTTTGCTGCATCGGTCCACCCTTTTGGAGAATACATTCACTATACCGATAGCCGGGGACACATAGAGAAACAGGCACTGAAAACGTACCTGGAAAACAGAGGGTGCGCCAATGTAGTAGTGAAAGATATAAACCCAGACATCGAAGATACGTTTATGTACCTGATGGAGCGGGAGGCAAACTATGGCTGATGCAATTATCAGAGCTGACAATCTGACGCGGAAATTTGGTGATTTCACGGCTGTAGATCATATCAGCTTTGAGGTTCAGGAGGGAGAAATATTTGGTTTTCTGGGAGCCAACGGAGCCGGAAAAACGACCGCTATGCGAATGCTGACGGGATTGCTGATTCCCACCTCCGGCGATGCAGAGGTAGCCGGTTTCGACGTGTACAGTGAGCACGAACAGATTAAAAAGCAGATAGGATATATGAGCCAACGCTTTTCCCTGTACGAAGATCTGACCGTTCAGGAAAACATCCGCCTTTACGGCGGAATCTATGGACTGAGCAATAAAGAGATCCGGCAGAAATCCGGCGCGTTGCTTGAAACACTGGGGATGCAGGAGATGAGCAAAAAAAAGATTGGGGCTCTGCCCCTGGGCTGGAAACAGAAGCTGGCTTTCTCTGTAGCGCTGTTACATAATCCGAAGATCGTTTTTCTGGATGAACCCACCGGCGGCGTTGACCCGATCACCCGCCGGCAGTTCTGGGAACAGATTTACAAGGTTGCGGAGGAAGGAACTACCGTTTTTGTGACAACACACTACATGGATGAAGCCGAGTACTGCAACCGCGTATCCATTATGGTAGACGGACGGATTGATGCTCTGGGATCGCCCGCAGGCCTGAAGCAGCGGTACCGTGCTGATTCGATTGAGGAGGTGTTTGTTCAACTTGCCCGAGGTGCACAGCGCGGAGATTGAAAACAAACAGTCGGTAAGCAGCCTTCGGCAGCCAGAGAAGCTGAAAGCTGATTGCTATAAGCTGAAAGCTGATAACTATGCAGTCATTTAAAGGTTTTATTATAAAAGAGTTCAAACAGATTATACGCGATAAGCGAACGCTGATTGTGCTGTTCGGGATGCCGGTTATACAGATGCTTGTGTTCGGTTTTGCCATCCGCAACGAAGTGGAAAATATAAAGGTGATGATTCTGGATCACTCTCACGATGAAGTGACCCGGGAAATTGTACACAAGCTGGATGCTTCAAACTATTTCCAGGTAAAGGGAGAGTTGCAGCATTATGGCCAGATAGAAGAACTATTTAAAGAGGGGGGGATAGATGAAGTCATCGTCTTTGATACCCATTTTGCCCGGAAATTGGAAAGAGGAGAACAGCCGGCCGTAATGATTGTAACGGATGCTTCTAATCCCAACCTCGCGCAGCTGATACAACAATACACCTCAGCCATCATCACCGATTACCGGCAGGACATAGCGGTATCGGAAGTGCCGATACAGGGAGTTGTCCCTAAAATATCCATGATGTTCAATCCGCAGCTGGAAAGCGTCAACCTTTTTGTGCCGGGATTGATAGCGGTAATTTTAATGCTGATATGCGCCCTCATGACCTCCATATCCATTACCCGGGAAAAAGAGATGGGAAATATGGAGATACTGCTCGTCTCGCCTTTAAAACCGCATCAGATAATTATAGGAAAAGTGCTGCCTTATCTGGCGCTATCGTTCATCAATGTGGTAACCATTCTGTTGCTGGCCGATTGGGTGTTCGGCGTGCCTTTTCGCGGCTCTTATGTGTTTTTCTTGATAGAATCATGCCTGTTCATTTTTTGCGCTCTGGCGCTGGGGGTGTTTATTTCCACCAAAGCCAACAACCAGCAGACGGCCATGATGGTATCCCTGGCCGGGTTGCTGCTCCCCACTGTGCTGCTATCCGGGTTTATTTTTCCCATTTCCAGTATGCCGGTAATACTGCAGGTAATTAGCAATGTAATACCCGCCCGCTGGTTCCTGGTTATTGTAAGAAGTATCATGCTAAAAGGAGCAGGGCTCATCCATGTATGGCAGGAGACGCTTATACTGGCCGGTATGACGCTCTTCTTCATTGGCCTGAGTATCAGAAACTTCAAAGTAAGGCTGGAGTGATGAAAGAGGTTGTTGCGCACGTTATCACACAGAGTTACACAAAGGTTTTCTCTGTGGTTCTTTGTGTCTCCTTTGTGTTACTCTGTGCAACAAATCTACAAATAATGTAAACCAAGGCTAAAATGAGAACCATAAAATTCCTTCTGCAAAAAGAATTCCTCCAGATATTCCGGAACAGGGGGATGCTTCCTATCATATTTTTTATGCCGGTTATTCAGCTTGTGGTGTTATCCTATGCCGCTACTTATGAGCTTAAGGAAGTAGATTTCCATCTGGTTGACTTCGACCAGTCTTCGACCTCACGGGAACTGGTTGCCAAGCTTCAGGCTACCGGATATTTCAATCTGGAGAGTTATTCGTTCAGCACCGAAGAGGGCGTACGAAAGCTCCGGCAGAACAAAGCCAATATGGTACTGACCGTCCCCCATAACTTCAGCCGTAACTTACAGCTTGGGCAGCCGGCAGATGTGCAGATTGCCATTGATGCTGTAGACGGTACCACAGCCGGACTCATACGTGGATATACGGAATCAATCATTCAGGATTTTAACCGTGAAATACAACTTGCGGGCGGACCGATAAGCCAGGAGAGATCCCCCGGCATGAATATTATTCCATCCTTTTGGTATAATGCGAATCTGGATTACATCAATTACATGGTGCCGGGCATACTGGTGGTGCTGGTTTCGATGATCGGGATGTTTTTATCGGGGATGAATATTGTACGGGAACGGGAAATGGGTACCATTGAACAGCTGAACGTTACTCCTATCAAACGCTACCAGTTTATAACCGGTAAGCTCCTGCCGTTCTGGATTATTGCTCTCTTTGAATTGGCTGTGGGACTGGCAATAGCACGCTTCGGATTCGATATTCCGTTTGAGGGTAGTGTGTTGCTGCTCTTTTTTGTGGCGGGGATATACATGCTGGTTGTACAGGGGCTGGGGCTATTTATCTCAACCATTACCCATACCCAGCAACAGGCCATGTTTATCGCCTGGTTTTTTATGGTCGTATTTATTCTTATGGGTGGATTGTTTACCCCTGTAGAGAGCATGCCCCGCTGGGCGCAGGAGCTCACACTGCTTAACCCTATCTACTATTTTATAAAGATTATGCGGATGGTGCTGCTCAAAGGAGCCGGGTGGACGGATATCCAGCACTTGATCGGCGGGCTGGCACTCATGGCGGCCGTTATTCTGCCGGCAGCTGTGTTCAGGTACAGGAAGGCGAGTTCTTAAATACTGGTACTTTGGCAGGTGAATGGTTTTAAATCACCTGTTTTACCCCTAAATTCTCCGTCCACTGGCGGAGGATTTAGGGGTGTGTAAATACTAAAACACCAACATTGCCTCTTTGTGCAGCTCTGTGCCTTCTCTGGTACCACTGGCAGCACCAAAATTTAGACTAAAATACCCCTTTTAAAAATGAGCGTAATCCGATATTCTTCCGGTGCGTTAATGAGTTTAAATAAAAGATACATATGAGCAGAAAACTGGAAGAAATCAGGAAGCTGTTGGACAAGACCGACAGAAAAATTGTGGAAGCTCTGGCAGAACGGCAGAAGCTGGTTCGGGAGGTTTCTTCTTTTAAGATTGACAAGACAAAGAATATCAGGGATCTGGGCCGGGAAGAGCAACTCCTGAACCGGATCAAGGAGCTCGCCCGCGAAGCCGGGCTGGACCGCTATTTCGCAGAGCAGCTCTTTCGGGACATCATTCACCACTCCGTACGTTTTCAGACGCATACACTGGTTGACCATCAGAACAGAAAAGTTCCGAACGAGACGGTCAGCGTCGCCTATCAGGGTACGGAGGGGGCGTTCAGCCATCAGGCGGCGTTTCGCCATTTTGAGGAGCGCTACGCCCGGGTAGATTGCTACGGATACGATACCTTTCAACAGGCGGCGGAAGCTGTGGAGCAGGGAGAGGTGGACTATGCCATACTTCCCATAGAGAACACTACAGCCGGATCTATCAACCAGACCTATGATATTCTGGGAGAAGGGAAGCTGCATATAGTCGGCGAGGAAGCATTGCGCATCATTCACTGCCTGCTGGCTATCGAAGATGTACCACTAGACCGTATCCGGCGTATCATGTCTCACCCACAGGCGCTGGCGCAGTGCAGCCACTTTCTGTCTGAGATGCACCGCTGTACAGTAGAATCCTATCTGGATACGGCCATGTCGGCAAAAAAAGTAGTGGAAGACGGAGACCTGTCTCAGGCGGCTATCGCGGGCAGCTATGCGGCACAGCTGTACGGGCTTCAGATCCTGAAACGGGATATTGCCAACCAGTCTGAAAACTTTACCCGCTTTGTCGTTGTGAGCCCGGAACCTATACAGTGCGATCTGCAAATACCCTGCAAAACTTCACTGCTGATGGTAACCTCTCACGATAAGGGAGCGCTTATCAACTGTCTGAACGTACTGGGTGATCATGACATCCGAATGACCAAGCTGGAATCACGCCCCAAGCCCAACGAACCCTGGAAGTACATGTTCTATCTGGACATTGAAGGAAATGTGGATGATCCGGACATCGCCGGGGCGCTGGAAGAAATGAGAAAACGCGCCAGCTCACTTAAAGTGCTGGGTTGCTATCCGGCACAGGTGGGGAATGGAGATGAGGATGCGTAACAAGGGTTTCTTTGCGCAACTCTGTGCTTTCTCCGCGCCTCTCTGTGATACTCTTAACTATGATGCTGAGTTACACGGAGTAGCACTAAGAAGACACAGAGGGGCACAGAGAGATATCTAAGTTAATTTTCCCACTACTTAAACTTTTTGGTTGAAAGAAATTATTATTCTATAACTTTTTTGATTTGCTTCTCGAGCTCGGGTAGATCTTCTTGTATGGTTTTCCAAACTACTTCTTTGTTCACACCCATGTAATCATGGATTAATTTGTTTCGCATTCCGACTACCTCTTTCCATGGGATGTCCGGGTATTTATTTTGAACCTCTTTTGGAATCTTGTTGGCGGCTTCTCCTATTATTTCTAAAGCTCTGATACATGCAAAGAGCGTTTTATCATCAGTTTTGAATTGGGCAAAAGAAATACCAATAATAAAGCTACAGGCTTTTTCAGAGGTTTCTAATATATCTTGAAAATAATCGGGATAGCTGGAAGAGCTCATGGAATGGAGACCAGATCGTTGGAAATATTTTCAGCGATATGATTTTTCACGGCATCTCTCATTACCAGATCTACTTTTACTTCTAACAGGTCAGAAAGATAGTTTTCTAATCTTATAAACTGAAAAAAACCGGGCGTTTCATAGAAGGTAACCAGCAGGTCTAAGTCGCTGTTCTGCTGCTGTTCTCCACGAGAGTAAGAACCAAACACAGAAAGAGATTCAACCCCATATACTTTCTGTATGAAAGGGAGCTCTTTTTTTAATCTGGCTATAATTGATTCAAGGTCTTCTACTTTGCCCATTGTCATAACTGCACCGTTTGTAACTAAGGGATGGATATAATTAACGTAATAAAGAACAAAAAGAATAGAGATTTAATTTAAACAGGTATTCGGATGGAAGCAGAGCATCCGGAGTGTGTTTCGAAGTTGAGTGAAGGATTACTCTGCGCAACTCTGTGCCTCTCTGTGATACTCTTAATTATGATGCTGAGTTACACTAAGAAGACACAGAGGGGCACAAAGGAAACCCACTTTCCTAACTCTTAACTCCTATTTCCCCATCCCCCCACTCCAGTTTGGCTTCCTGCCCGGCATCAAACCCGGAAGCTTTCTTAATCCACTGGCCGTCCTGCCATACCCGTACATAACCGTGTTCCAGCGGGGCGTTGGGATTCATCAGCTCCAGGCGGCAGTCGAGGTCGTGAATCCGTTCCCGTAATCTTAAAAAGAATAACTCCCGTTTGTGGTTGAGCCGCTCGGACAGATAGCCGAGGCGATCGTGATGGGAGCGCACCCTCTCTCTGACTACCTGCAGAGCGTGAGATTTCATCAGCTGCTGTACGCGGTCTTTCTGCAGCTTCAGCCGGTCGGAGAGTACCGTTGTCAGCCTGTTGGAGAGGTCGTCGGTATAGATTCTTAGCTCGTTGATATCGGGGGTGGCGATAACGGCAGACTGAGTCGGCGTAGAGGCGCGGATGTCGGCAACAAAGTCGGAGATACTGAAATCCACCTCGTGTCCCACGGCGCTGATGACCGGCACCTTACAGGCGAATATGGCGCGGGCTACCGCCTCTTCATTAAAAGGCCAGAGGTCTTCTATCGACCCGCCGCCGCGTCCCACAATAAGTACATCCACGTTCTGCCGCTCTGAAAAGTAGTTGATGGCTTTGACCAGTTCCGGCGCTGCGTTCACTCCCTGCACACTCGCGTGGTGGAGCACAACCGTAGCCAGCGGCCAGCGGCGTTCCAGCGTATCGCGGATATCATGAAAGGCCGCTCCCGTTGCGGAAGTGATGACTCCGATGCGTTTCGGGAACCGGGGAAGCGGCTGCTTGTGCACCTCGTCAAAAAGCCCTTCTTTCTTAAGCTTTCGCTTCAGCTTTTCAAACGCTTCCTGCAAGGCTCCGATGCCTGCCTGTTTTATTGAGCGTACAATCAGCTGATACCTGCCGTGGGGCGGGTAGACCTGTATCTCGCCGCCTGCAATAATCTGCTGGCCGTCGGCCAGTTCCATGTCCAGCGACCGGACAACGCTTCTCCATACCACGCATGAAAGCTGCGCATGCTCGTCTTTGAGTGTGAAATAGATGTGTCCGTTTGCACTCTTTCCGGTGTTGCTTACCTCGCCTTCCACCTTAATATCCAGGAAACTACCCTCGAGCAGAGCCTTTATTTCGCCGGTCAGTTCGGTAACAGAGAGCACAGAAGGAGAAGCAAATAAATCAGCTTGTGGCATAATCGGATAATTGGAACACAGATGACGCGGATCGGGCAGATACTCGCAGTTGTATGGGATGAGAAACGAAAACTTCGTGTACCTCTGTGCCTTCTTTGAGTACCTTTGTGGAATAATCCGGTACACGCCCGAACTGTGCCACAGAGTTACACAGAGGAGACGCAAAGGAACACAGAGGAAAAAACATCCAATCTATCTGCCTGATCTGTGTTATCCGTGTTCTATTTAGCATTTATTGAATTCAAATTAAAACGTGTATATTTGTGCTCAAAAATAACAGAAAGATTGTATGAGTCATACTCCGGATTTACTGATTAAGAATGTAAAGCTTATCAGCCAGAAGCATAAAGGCAACTCTGAAAACGATGTACGCATCCGAAAGGGTAAGATAGCCGAAATTGGCAAGAACCTCGAAGCCGGCGGCAGCGAAAAAGTTCATGATGCGAAGGGCTCCTGGCTGTCTCCCGGCTGGATGGATATGCACGTGCACTTCCGGGAGCCGGGGTATGAACACAAAGAGACTATCGAAACGGGTTGCCGGGCCGCGGCATTCGGCGGTTTTACCGAAGTGGCCTGCATGCCCAATACCAATCCGCCTATCCACACCCGGGATGTCGTGGAATATATTAAGAACAAGTCGAAACCGCTGCCGGTAGAGGTGCATCCTATCGGCTGTGTATCCAAAGAGCGGGCCGGGAAGTCTATTGCCGAGATGGCCGATATGAAAGATGGCGGCGCGGTAGCCTTTAGCGATGACGGCGATCCCGTCTACGATTCGGAGCTGATGCGCGTGGCCCTGGAGTATTCGTCTATGCTGAATATGCCCATCATCAACCATGAAGAAGATCTCAAACTCTCCAGGCCCGGACACATGCACGAGGGCAAGGTATCTACCCGCCTGGGATTGGAGGGAACCCCGGGCATAGCCGAAGAAGTTATGATTGCCCGCGATATTCTGCTGGCGGAATTCACCGGCGGACACATCCACGTAGCCCACATCAGTACGGCTAAAGCGGTGGAACTGGTGCGCCGGGCGAAGGCCGACGGAATAAAGGTGACGACTGAAGTCTGTACGCATCACTTCGATCTGACCGATGAAGAGATCGACCGCCGCCACTTCGATACCAACTGCAAGATGCATCCGCCGCTGCGCACGCAGGAAGATGTAGACGCCATGATCGAAGGACTGGCCGATGGCACCATCGATGTGATCTGCACCGACCATGCCCCCCATGCCATTGAAGAGAAGGAGGTGGAGTTTATCTACGCTCCCAACGGAATTATCGGGCTGGAAACGGCCTGGAGCATAAGTGTGCGGCGGTTGCTTAAATCGGGCAAAATGGACCTTCAGGCAATCTTAAAGAAACTGGTTGACAATCCCCGCACCATCCTGAACCTCGATGTGCCGGAATTGAAGGAAGGCGCGGCCGCCAACCTGACGCTTTTCAATACGGATGAGAAGTGGGTGTTCGGGGAGTCTCATGTAAAATCCAAGTCAAAGAACTCGCCCTATCTGGGAGCGGAAATGATTGGAAGGGCGGAAGCGATCTACAATAAGGGACAGTTTGTTGTTAATGAATTGTAGGCGGTAGCGGTAATTAGCGGGCCGCGGATTTTCGCGGATGAAACACGGATAGGGTTGGCCGTAGATCTTGCGATCGCAGCTATGTATAGCTAACGAGCATAATTTATACCTTTCCCCCCTGGAGAAGGGGGCTAGGGGGATTGACCAGGCAGGCTTAAATATAAGATCAAGCTGGCAGCCCGTCCGGTTCACCCCTAAATCCCTGAAGGGGGCTTTGGGTTACATGCTTGTACCACCTGCGGAGCCTGTTTTCATGTATTAATACCTTTTCCAGAATTGACTCTGTACACTGAACTGGCACAGGCCCGACAAGTCCCCTTCAGGGGATTTAGGGGTCGAAAGATGTAGCCTGTGTCTCCGGCATAACCCTGACAGGGTTTCGAACCCTGTCAGGGTTATGCCGGATCTGGCACCTTTAACCGCATCCACCCGCAAAATTAATCCCGTTTCAGAACCGTTACACTTGCCAAACATCTGTTTATGGTGAGACGATATCGTCTGTTCACATACTGTCTTTTTATAACGGCCGCTTTATCCGGCTTGGGCGCCGTCTGCCTGGCCCAGGGTGTGGCCGGTTTTCCTGAGTCGGAGACGCAGTTCGGCGTTATCCCCGACTCCCTGCTTCAGATGGGTACCTACGAGCCCGATCCTTCCGCCCCGTTTATTTACGCTCTAAAGGAACTGGAAGTCTCGTTTGGAGAAGATGAGCGGTCTATCGTAGCCTTACTCGATTATCATGTGCGGGTAAAAGTGTTCGACGGTTCGGCGCGGCAGGCTTCGCTGGTGGCCATCCCCTACTATTTTGAGGATCAGATCGAAGCTGTAGAACAGATACGGGCGGTAACGCACACCTCTTCGGGCCGGCGCATTCCTCTGGAAGAGCAGGCCATCAGAACGATTAATATCAACTCCAGGTACAACGTTATAGAGTTTAGCATGCCCGCCGTTGAGGATGGCGCTGTTTTGGAATACAGCTACCGAATTCGCAGGCGGTACATCGAAGAACTGCCCGACTTCTTCCTGGCCCATCAGGTGCCGACATCGCTGGCCCGGGTCAGCATCACCTGCCCGCCCTATTTGCGCTACAGCGCGGTACCTGAAAACTTTGAGGGCACCCTGCACCATGAGGAGCAGCGGATCGATACCAGTACCGTAGCCAAGATATTCACCGTAACCCAACCCGAGCCGCTGCTCAAAGAAACATGGGCCGCCTACCGGGTGCCGGCGGTTGAAGAGGAGGCCTATATATCCTCGCTGGACGATTACCGGGGCAAGTTGAAGTTTCAGCTCAGTGAATTCGGCGTACCCAGGCAGAAGCTGGAAAACAGCTGGGAATTTGTCGTCGCCCAACTCCGCCGCAACCAGAACATCCTGGAATATATAGCCGGCAACACCCGCGCCGAAAAGATCGGCCGGTCTGTCCGAGATAAGCTGAGCAACCCGGTAGCGGTGCAGGATAGCCTGTTCAGGTATATGCAGGCGCATGTAAACTACAGCGGCATCAAAAGCCCTTACAGTAAGCTCCCAGATACAACTGTACTTGACGGCCGGCCTGCTGATCAGGCCGCCATCAACCAGACATTGATTGCCATGCTGCGGGGAGCCGGTATTGAGGCCTGGCCTGTGCTGATATCTACCCGCGAGTTCGGGCAGATCAACAAGTCGTTTCCTTCCTTCTTTCAGTTCAACGGACAGCTTGCCTGGTCGCGCATCGGGGGGGAGGACTACTTTATGGATGCCAGCTTCCCACACAGCCAGCCCAACCTGATTCCCGTCGATACCTACAACGAGTCGGGCTTGTTGTTACAGCCGGAGTCTTTTTCGTGGATTGACATATCTCCGCCCAAAAGCCTCTTCGCTATCGATATTACTGTAGACGCCCGGCTTGACCCCCAGGGCACGGTATCGGGTGAGATTGCCACAGCCAGTTCCGGCTATCCGGCGCAGATTATCCGCAGACAGGCCGCCGGGGGGGAACCGCCGGAGTCGATACTGAGCCAGGTGGTATTCGACGGATACACCAATGTCACCTTTTCCGGGGTCGAGCTCTCAGACGTTTCGAACTATGAACAGCCAGTAAAGATAAAGGCTGAATTCAGGCTGGAGGATTACGCCG
>CALJMB010000258.1 GCA_937982515.1 uncultured Balneolaceae bacterium | reverse complement strand
TATCGAAGGGGTATCGAAGGAGTATCGAAGGTGTGCCGGGGTTGGCCCGGGGATGGCCCGGAGTTGGGCCGGAGATGGGCCGGACTTGCCCCGGGCAAAGTATGAAGATACATCGGACTTATATTGCTTTTTTAAAGCATTATATGATTGAAGTTATCATGCAAAACATCATGCCTGATACTTTCTTTATCTGAGCTGCGAGACATGCATTCTTATCTGCTATGCGTAGCACAAAAGCGCCTCTAAGCCGGGCTAACAAGCGGTGTAATGCGGACTCCATTTCATAAGGTCGGCATAATATTATGAAGAAGGCCGGCGACGGATGACGGATGATCGCGGCAGCCACTCCGGCCATCCGTCATCTGTCTTCGACCCTTGCCATGCCAGGCTGGTGAAAAAGGATTCACACAATAATCTGATACAATCATTTGTATTTTACCGCTGTTCATTTATCTTATACTGTTACCGTAACCTTATAAAAAACAGCCCCGTAAATAATATGAAACAGCAACAGAAAATATATTTCCACCCTTTTATCCTCTTTTATTGTACCGCCTTACTGGTAAGTACTGTTTGCTGTACGGGCTCTGCCTCCAATGAAGAGCAGCCGATGCCGGCGTTGAAACAGGTGTATGAAAATGATTTTCTTGTGGGAACGGCTCTGAATCACTTTCAGATATCCGGCACACTGGCGGATGACCAGGCTGTGGTGGAAAAACATTTCAATACCATCACTCCGGAAAATCTGCTGAAATGGGAGCGGGTACACCCCGAACCTGAAACCTACAATTTCGATCTGGCCGACCGTTTTATTGCATACGGTGAGGCCAATGACATGTTTATAGTAGGCCACACGCTGGTTTGGCACAATCAGACCCCGGCCTGGGTTTTTAAAAATGAGGATGGCGGCCGGCTGGCAGAAGAAGAGTTGCTGAAAAGGATGAGGGATCACATCTATAACGTTGTGGACAGGTATAAGGGCCGTATCCACGGATGGGATGTCGTCAACGAGGCGCTGAATGAGGATGGCAGCTGGCGTGAATCTGCCTGGTATGACATCGCGGGCCTCTCGTATATTGAAGAGGCCTTCCGGGCCGCCCGGGAGGCAGACCCCGATGCGGAGCTTTATTATAACGATTATAACCTGTGGAATCCGGAAAAACGTGCGGGAGCGGTGAGGCTCGTCACACATTTACAGGAAGCCGGAGTGGATATCGACGGTATTGGCATGCAGGCGCACTGGGGGCTGGAACATCCTCCGGTTGAGGAGATAGAAGCAAGTATCGAAACCTTCTCAGAACTGGGAATTAAAGTGATGATTACCGAGCTGGATGTGGATGTGTTGCCGTCGGAAGGAGACATACCGGATAATATTACGGCCGATATGGAGCGCCGGGCCTTCCTGGATCCTTATCAGGATGGATTACCTGAATCGGTTCAATCCGGGCTGGCCGACAGGTATGGAAAACTGTTCAGCCTGCTGAAAAAACAGAGCGACAAGATCAGCCGCGTAACGTTCTGGGGGGTGAATGACCGGCAATCCTGGAAGAATAACTGGCCTGTAAGGGGGCGGACCAACCATCCCCTGCTGTTTGACCGGAATAACCAGCCAAAACCTGCCCTGGAGCGGGTTATTGAAGTGGGGCTGGATTCCTGAGCTTAACGTGATTTCGAACATAAATGGATTCTATAAGCTCTCCCTTTGAGGGGAGACGGCTTCTAGAAATTCAGATTTCCTAAGTTTGGGAAACTTAGGAAGTCTCTGTACCCCACCCGACGCTGCGAGGTCAATTAAGGGAGAGACATTTCACGATCAGGCATTCTTATCAGCAACTTTGCTGAATTATTGTATTTTAATAGCATCGAGAGGTTAAAAGCTTTTTCTGAAATTATAGTGAGAGAAGTAAAATCATGCAGCCGGCATTTTTTAAAGGCAGAAGTGAGCTTTTCATCTTACCCTCCATATTAATCAAAATACCATCAATATGAGTACAGAAACCTTGCAATCACCTAAATCCCTCTCCTTCGAGCTGTCTTATGATCAACAAATGATACGCGACAGCGTACGCGATTTCGCCTCCCGATATATAGCTCCCGATGTAAGAGAACGGGATGCGGACAAAGAGTTCCCGCATGAACTGGTTCGCAAGCTGGCGGAACAGGGGTTGATGGGGATGGTTCACCCGGAGGAATACAACGGCGGCGGGGTGGATCACATCAGCTTCTGCCTGATGATTGAGGAGATAGCCCGCTGGGATGCCTCCCTGGCTCTGACGGTTGCCTCTCATACCTCACTGGCATCGGGACACATAGCGCTGGCAGGAAACCACGAGCAGAAGAAGAAATACCTCTCGCAACTCACTACCGGTGAAAAGCTGGGGGCCTGGTGCCTGACGGAGCCGGGATCGGGGAGCGACGCTTCAGGGATGAAGTCTGCCGCCGTAAGAAAGGGCGATGTATGGATCCTGAACGGTTCCAAAATATTTATTACTCAGGGCTCTGTGGGAGGCATCTATGTGGTTTTGGCAAAGACCGATCCCGACAAGGGGAAAAAAGGCGTCAGCGCTTTTATTGTGGAGCGGGAATGGGATGGTGTGAAACCGGGTAAAAAGATGGAAAAGCTGGGGATGAACGCCTCAGATACCACGGAAGTCTATTTTGAAAATGTGGAGGTACCGGAAGAGAACCTGCTGGGTAAGCAGGGAAACGGCTTCATCGATACAATGCGGGTGCTGGATGGCGGACGTATCGGCATTGGCGCCCTTTCGGTAGGTATTGCCAGAGGCGCGCTGGAGGAGTCGCTCCGGTATTCCCGCGAGCGCAGGCAATTTGGCTCTCCGATAGGCGATTACCAGTCCATAGAAAACAAGCTGGCCGACATGGCTACGGAAATTGACGCGGCCCGGTTTCTGGTACACCGTGCCGCCTGGCTGAAAGATCAGGGCCGCCCGTTTACCAAAGAGGCCTCTATGGGCAAGCTCTTTGCATCGGAACTGGCCGTCCGGGCGGCGAATGAGGCTGTACAAATTCACGGCGGCTATGGCTATATCAAGGAGTATCACGTGGAACGGTTTCTTCGGGATGCCAAGCTGATGACCATCGGAGAAGGCACTTCGGAGATTCAGCGGATGATTATTGCGCGGGAGCTGAAGAGAGAACAGGGCCACGGTTAATGTTGGATTTTGAATGTTAAATTTTGAATTAACCCTTAATAAATCCCTTCGTTGTTTTCACGATTGAAGTTAGAATTCTGTTTATTTGTTCTTTTTCATCTAGGTAATACGATACGCCAAGATTCGTAATTTAACTTTTATCCAGAAGTTGTAACCCATAACTAGTTTCACGGGCCTCCTTAGAAGCAATGAATATTTTAGGTAGAACATCCTTCCGGGATTGCCCAGCCATGGCCTCTTCCACCTTAGCTCCGATACTGGCCCCGCTTTTTAGAAGCTGTTTTGATATAACGAACTCTTTTTCTTTTATAAGGCTTCTATATAACTGAATGATATGGAGTGCAAATGCAAAACTTTTATCCCTTATTCTATTATCCCTTTTCACAATAATTCCCTCAGTTGATATCGGAAGACTATATTAAATACTGACTTTGGTAATAAATCAAAATTAAACATTCAAAATTCAAAATTTCATTTATCTTAGATTGACTAATTAATTATTAACCCTCACAGTTATGGCCAAAAACAGCTTCAATCCCGATGATGCTTTTCTGTTTGAATCTGAGCTTAATGAAGAAGATCGTATGATCATGGAATCGGCGCGTGAGTATGCTCAGAGTAAGCTGGAACCCCGCGCCCTGAAGGGCAACCAGGAAGAATACTTCGATCCCGACATTGCCGCGGAAATGGGCGAGCTGGGCCTGTTGGGATCTTATCTGCCGCCCGAATACGGAGGCGTTGGGGCCAGCCAGACCGCGTACGGCCTCATTGCCCGTGAAATAGAACGGGTGGATTCCGGTTACCGCTCGTTCATGTCGGTGCAGTCTTCGCTGGTAATGTATCCCATCTTCACATTCGGAACAGAGGAGCAAAAGGAGCGTTTTCTTCCCAAACTGGCTACCGGAGAGATGATCGGCTGCTTTGGACTGACGGAGCCCGACCATGGTTCTGATCCGGGTTCAATGGCTACCACCGCCGTTAAAACCGATGGCGGATGGATACTGAACGGAGCCAAGATGTGGATCACCAACTCCCCTATTGCCGATGTGGCTGTGGTGTGGGCGAAGGCCAAAGAACGCAAGGGTGAAGAAGGGGTGATCCGCGGCTTTCTGGTGGAGAAAGGAATGGAGGGCTTCACGGCTCCGGCTACCAAGTACAAGATGTCGCTGCGCGCCTCAGAAACGGGCGAACTGGTATTTGATGACGTCTTTGTACCGGATCAAAACATCTTTCCCGAAATCAGAGGACTTAAAGGTCCGTTTATGTGCCTGAACAGCGCCCGGTATGGCATTGTTTGGGGCTCTCTTGGAGCCGCGGAGTTCTGTTATCAAAGAGCCCGGCAATATGTACAGGAGCGTACTCAGTTCGGCCATCCCCTGGCAGCTAATCAGCTGCCTCAGACTAAGCTGGCCAACATGCTGACCGACATCACCCAAATGCAGCTGCTGGCGTGGCGGCTGGGCGTACTGAAGGATTCCGGCCGTCTTCATCACTCCATGGTTTCTCTGGCCAAGCGTAATAACTGTGGCAAAGCTTTGGAGATTGCCCGCACCGCGCGGGATATGCACGGCGCCAACGGTATTACCGGAGACTACAGGGTTATCCATCACGTAATGAATCTGGAGTCGGTGAATACCTATGAAGGCACGTATGACATCCACGGGCTGATTTTAGGCAGGGAAGTGACGGGGATCCAGGCGTTTGTTCCCAGAGGCAATGAAGTGCCTGAGGAAAAGAAACAACCTGCCGAAGCGGAGTAATATTCGCCTTTTGTGCCGAACCTCTTTTATGATGCCGGGCCTGCCCGCCGTGGAATAGTCTACCTCACCGGAGGGTTGAATATGGTTTATCTATCCGGCCGCATCCCAAAGGGCCTGACGCGGCCGTAGTGACCGGGGGCCGGAGAATCTTGCCCTGTACCACACATGCAGCCCGGGCGGCCGGGATAAGACCCCTCCACCACTACGCCCCGACAGACAGTGTTCTTTTTACCTTTTACTACGCTCTTATTTCAAACTCACATTCTAAATACCTGAAATACTCTCTGCATAACCTATAAAGAAACTATGGCAAAAGTAATACCGGCACCTACGGTTGTTCCTGCGGCGGGAGAACCACCCAAGAAAATCGAAGAATTTGTAGGACGGGTAAACTCGAACACGGACGACATTAGCATTGCACGGATGAAAAGTCCGCCCGGCTGGGCCGAACCGGGGCAAACTCCCGAATTTGATGAGTACACTGTGGTTTTGGAGGGCTCATTGCACGTGTCATTAAAAGATGAAGAAATTGACCTTGAGCAAGGTCAGGCCATACTGGTACAACAGGGTGAATGGGTGAGGTACAGTACTCCATCATCCAAAGGTGCAGAGTATATTTCGATATGCCTGCCGGCTTTTTCTCCGGATCTTGTCAACAGAGATATATAGCGTACAGTCGGCAATTTCCTGATTTAACTGTTCCTTTATTTTATCTTCTGCTGTATCTTTCTATTACTTCATCAGTATAAAAGGTTCTATGACGGGCAGAGAGCAAGATATTATCAAAGCTTCAGACCACGCAGACCGTTCAAAAAACGGTGAACCCGGAGTTCTGCTGATAGGTGGTCCGTCAGGAATAGGCAAAACGACGTTTGTCAATCATCTGTTGGGCCTGTACCCTGATGCCGTTGCCCTCAACACACGGATTATTGATTCGGTCTCCCTGCCATACGCCCCGTACACTTCGGCTATGCGGGCCATCTTTCAGATGTTCCCGGAAATACAACAGCAGCTGATTTTGTCAGACCACCTGTATCCCCTGCTTCCGGAATTGCAACAGGAGGAACCTGTGCAGGCCAGCCGGCAGTCGATGAGTGAAGCCATCCGGGAGGTCTTTCTTAAGGTCATGGAACAGGCTTTTCTTATTTTTGTCATTGAAGATATGCACCGGGCAGATGCCGCTACATTAGAGTTGATACCCCAACACCTGGAGAGTTTCTCTTATTCCGCCCCCTTGCTGTTTGTCGGGACATACAGAGATGAACAATTGTCACCTGACCATAAACTGAGGTGGCTTCGTACCGAGCTCAGACGAAGTAACCTATTTCTTGAACTATCTCTGGATGCGCTTTCCCGGGATGACCTATCTGAACTGCTGCAACACGAACTGCAAACACCCCCTGATTCTGACCTGGTTCAGGGTATTTATAAAAAAACAGCCGGGAATCCTCTGTTTAGCCTGGAATTGGTCAGAGCGCTTCGGGGGAAGAACCTGCTCACAACATGCGGAGATAGAATTACTTTCACCGGAGGGGATATCCCTGTCCCCGATTCCATCCGTGATGTTGTAATCCTTCAGACAAAAAATTTACCGCAGGATCTTAAATATGCCCTGGAAATTGCAGCACTACTCGGCGACGAATTCAGCCTGGAGATACTAAGTCAGCTTACCGGTCATCCGGAAGTAGTAGATGAGCTGTTAAAAACCGAATTTGTACTGGAGTCGCCGCCTGGTACCGGTGTCTTTAAACATTCCCTTTTCAGAGAAGCCATCGGGTACAACATCCTATGGTCCAGACGGCAGCAAATTTATCAACATATTGCAGAAACTTTAACAAGACGTGATGCCGAACCGAAAGTAACCGGCGAGTTTTATCTGAAGGCTGGAAATAACCATGAAGCGGTGACGGCATTCTCCCGGGCTGCCAGAAGGTACTGTTCCATTTTTGCGTATAAAGATGCGTTGGCTGCCGCGCAGAAAGCTCTGAAAAACTGGCCTGCTAACAACAGAGAGGAAGAGCGCCTTGAACTGTTACAGGAATCGGCCCGGTGTGCCCGTTTGAGCGGACAGATATACGAGTCTATCCAGGCCCTCCGCGAGTTGGCGGAAGCCAGGGGTTTTAAACATAACCCTCAGAGACAGGGAGAAGTACAACGCGACCTGGCAACCTGTTACGCTTTGCAGGGTGCCTGGAGCTCATTCAAACAAGCACGCAAGCAGGCTGCTCTCGAGTTTGAAACGGCGGGCCTCAATTATGACGCTGCCAGAGAATGGAGTGCTTTGGCTAATCAGTATATCAATGAGCTTAATGCTGCAGCGGCCGTTGATACAATAGATAAGGCGCTCGGTAACCTACGGAATAGCACAAATAATGACCTGAAATCCAAGGTCCTGGGCATGAAAGGATATGCTCTTTCCCTTCAGGGTAAAACAGCAGAAGGGCATGAATTGGCCAGGAAAGCGATGTCACTCGCTCTGAATGAGAATAATGCAGAGTCTGTAGCTTATGCCTATAGGAAGCTGGCCGGTACCTTTAAACAGGCTTCCGATTTCAATCAGTCCCTGAAGGTTTATGACACAGCTCTCAGCTTTTGTTACAAAGAGAATATGAATA
This sequence comes from uncultured Balneolaceae bacterium, assembly GCA_937982515.1. Lineage (GTDB taxonomy): Bacteria > Bacteroidota > Rhodothermia > Balneolales > Balneolaceae > CALJMB01. The sequence goes on along the minus strand of CALJMB010000258.1, from coordinate 18,876 downwards.
TACAGGCTCAGCTTTGCCTGAGCTGCATGTCGTGGGTGTTGTTCAGACTGGGTGACTGGAAACGGGGATTGGAGGTCAGCTATGAAGTAATAAATGATCCCCAAACCAATAATCCCTCAAAAGCCGCGGCAAATGTCGTCGTCGGTATCATACGCTCTTACCGGGGAGAGCTAAAACAAGCGAAAAACCATCTGGATCAGGGGCTGATGCTGTCTCAGAAAGAAAATTTTAAGCTCATCACTTTGGTATCGGACTGGGCATATGCTGCCTACTATAAGTTAAACGGCGAAGATAAAGAGGCCGAACAGTATTACAATGATTTAATCGTGCATGGGGAAGAGTTCAACGATATGCACGATGTGCTCCCGGGACTGGTAGCCGCTTCCACTTTTTTTGCAGAGAGAAAGAAACATGTGACGCTAACCCGCTGCATTAAAATATTATCTGAAGTGTGTGATGCTACCGGAAATCCTGAAGCCGTAGGAAGCCTGGCTTACGCCCTCGGGCAGCGTTTCAAGCTGTCCGGAGAATATGCGGATGCAGACAAACAGTTCCGGCATGCTATCCGTCAATTCGATGAAATTAATACACCGCTTCAGTTAATTCTTGCCCGGAAAGGGTATGGCGAAGTTCTGATGATGCAATCAGAACCCGGTGATGCTGCTGAAGAATTTAAACAGGCTCTGAAGAAAGCTAAAGATCTGGGGCTCCGGCCCTGGGCGGGCGACCTTACGGTGATACTTGAACACCTGGGGGTTACAAAGACTGAAGCCAGGAATCACATTCAACCGGCCGAAATTAACCGGGCGGGGCTTACACTCCGGCAGGCAGAAGTTATTCAAGAAATGGCCAAGGGGTTTTCTAATAAAGAGATAGCCTCCAGGCTGCACCTCAGCACCCGTACGGTAGATATGCATGTAAGTAATATTTTAAGCCGCCTGAACTGCCGCAGCCGTACCGAAGCTGTAAAAATTGCCCTCGACAGAGATTTCCTTGTATGACGGGATGGCCTGATATCTCTCCGTATCCATCATTCCTTACCTAAGCCTTCCTATTACGGTAATATTAATATCAATTACGGTAATCTCTACGTAGCTGTTTAATAATTACCTCTCTATTATAAGTCTGGATCAGTTAAACAATAGTTCTTCACTGAGAAGTATGATTATCTGATCGCTATAAACCACTAACTCATCAATAAAACTTTCAGAGGAACCGTCATGTGCTTACTATGTAACCTGAATATACAAGAGCCTGAAGAGTTCGCAGGGCATCTGGTAGATATTTTAAACAAGGGAACCTCAGCCCTGATGATATCGGTGGGGCACCGCACCGGCCTGTTCGATGTAATGAAGAACCTGCCCCCCTCAACCAGCGAAGAGATAGCCGGTGCATCCGGGTTAAATGAACGATATGTCCGGGAGTGGCTGGGAGCGATGACCACAGCCGGTATTCTGGCCATAGACCCTGAAGAAAAACGATTCAAGCTCCCCGCAGCACATGCTGCATTTCTGACCAGCGATGCCGGTGCAGATAACATTGGCGTATTCATGCAATACATTTCCGTACTCGGTGAAGTAGAAAGCCGTATTGTGGAATGCTTTAAAAACGGAGGGGGTGTTCCCTATGAAGAGTACAGCCGGTTCCATCAGGTAATGGCGGAAGACAGCGGACAATCCGTATCGTCCTCACTGACCGAAAGTATCCTTCCCATAGTTCCCGGAATCACAGAAAAGCTTGAACAAGGCATTGATGTTCTGGATGTCGGTTGCGGGAGCGGGAAAGCCCTGAACCTGATGGCCCTTAACTTTCCCAACAGCCGGTTTACCGGATATGACCTGTGCCCGGAGCCTATAGAAACAGCCCGTGCGGAAGCCGGAAAACACGGCTTGACTAATGTGTCTTTTGAACAGAAAGATCTTACCGACTTTGAACCGGACAGACAATTTGATTTCATCACCGCCTTCGATGCCATCCATGATCAGGCCCGGCCGGATAATGTACTTAGCGGTATATCCAAAGCGCTGAAAGATAACGGGACATTTTTGATGCAGGATATTGACGCTTCATCGGACGTTGTCCAAAATCTGGACCATCCCCTGGGCACAGCGTTATACACTATTTCCTGCATGCACTGTATGACGGTATCTCTCGCCCAGGGTGGAATGGGACTGGGAGCTGTGTGGGGTGTTGAAAAAGCCCGCGAGATGTTAACCGATGCCGGTTTCAGCAAAATAGAAATCAACAGGCTGGACCACGATATCCAAAACTGCTATTATGTCATCCAAAAGTAAATCTAAAAATATCTTACCTTGAATTCGACACACCCGGCTTCAAAAAGCCTGAGCCGGAGCGCTTCGTATGACGGCAATAACAGCCACAAACGACGTTTCAAAAGGAGCGACCTTGTGGCGCCGGCGGTACTCATCGCTCCCAATAGGCCCGCTCAACTCTGTCTCCCTCTACCATTAGATCTACGACATCCATCCCTTCAACCACGTATCCAAATAAGGTATAACGGCCATTCAGGTGTGGGCTCCACTGATGCATAAAAAAGTACTGGCTGCCTTCGGTATCGCGGCCGGCGCTGGCTATGCCGGCGGCACCACGCCTGAATTCTGCCTCAACAGGTTCAGTCGGTATCACAAAATCGGGTCCGCCAAAACCGTCCTGCCGTTCTACATCGCCCCCCTGGATTACGAAGTTAGGTACCACCCGGTGAAAGGGCACCCCGTCATAAGCGCCGGCTCTGGTCAGGCTGTCGATCGCTGATACCGTTGCAGGGGCGGACAGTACATCCGTCTGTATTTTGATGGTCCCTTTTTCCGTGACAAGTACCCACACCGGTTTCCTGCCCATTTGCCAGAGCTGTTCCCAGTTAACGGTTCGGAATTCCTGCTGCACAACGTCCGGCACTTCTACATCCCATCCGGCCTGATACAGTGAGCGGTTCAGAGGAACGTAACCCAGTGCAGCCAGCGAATCAATGACCGGACGCGCCTGATCTTCAAAGCGATCTTTATAAAGAGATCCGAAAGCCTGATACACCTCTATATCCTCAGGCAGCCGAAAGGATGTGAGCTGCCGGTTGATGCGGCTGAAATCACCGGGAGAGAACAGATCTTCCTGCATAAGCAGGTTCTGTGTTGTATAGGCTATCCCCCTATCCGAAAGGGACAGAGCTTCAAACACGATTTCTCTGGCATTCTCCGCCAGCTGAGTATTTCGTTCGCTCTCCGGCAATTCCGTCCAGTAGCCAGAAAGGGCCTGGATGGCGAGCTGTGCCTGCAGCGGATCGCGGTTCCTGACGATGGAAGCTATCAAATCGAGGAAATCGGCGGACGAGTTATTTATTTTTAGTATATCCAGCACCCTGGGCAGCATATATGGGTAACCGGACCGTATCTGCTCCAGCTTCTCGGCGTGTTTGTCAATTAATCCGGGATCAACTTCAGCCAGGGTTTCCAAAGCCTGCAACCAAACCAGTACCTCTGCCTGTTCATTATTCAAAATGTCTTGTGTAATGTAAGTAAACAGATGGCTCCCCTCTTCCAGCTTGCCTTTAAGACTCGACAGGGTTTGCTGAACCACTTGTGGATTTGGATGTATAACCAATATTTTAGCAGCCAGTGCGGTATTCTGCGTAAGATTCAGTTCCGCAAGTACCCGGGCCAGTTCTATACTCAGCTGTACCCGCCGCTCTAACAGTTCTTCCGAGTTATAGTACAGGGCAATCTCATAAAACACCCGTTGTTTTAATATCCTGGCAATGTACTGATCGATATGTACATCTTTGCCCGGGCCATACAGCTTCCACTTCTGATACAGCGAATCTGCCCCTTCAGTGTTGAGTTTCTGGGTTTCTCCACGATAAAATCCATATAAATAAGCCCGGGTGACGGCGGGATCGGCGGCTTCAAATGCCTGGCTGATGACTGACAACTGCTCATCTGACTCAACACTATATTGGGCCATCAGGCGTCCTAAAGCCAGGGCATAGGCATACTCATAAGAACTTCCGGCAGCTTCTTGCTGATGGCTAAGCAGAAAATCCAGTGTTCTTTCATCGCCCTGACGCCCCAGTACCAGACTTGGTCCTGCCCTCTTTTCAGGTTCTTGCATCCATAACTCCTCCAGTTCCCGGAGCTGAGCATCTAAAAGTGGCTGCATACCGAGTGCAAACCACGCTTCTTCAGTATCTGCTTCTTTTACCTCCCGAATGAGCCCGTCAAGAGAATCGACGGGGCTGGCGGCAAGTGCCCTCCATGCTTGTCGTTGTACAGCTTCGCTTTCATGATTCAGAAAAGGCCGGAGGCCGGAAGAGGATCTGTTATAAACAGCTTTATATAGCTCCGGATAGGTTTTTGTAATAAGGGGGTCTGTAATGGGCTGTTGCCCCGGTGATCTGTTCAACTGCCTTGTTGTATATTCTATTGCAAAAAGCACAGCGAGCAGCGCTGCCGCAATAAAAACTACGTACCGTATCCGGGTTTTCCCATAATCATTCATAGAGGCTCGTATTCATTCCGTTTTTGGAGAAAAAACCAATGTTCTGTCCGAAAGACTTATTAAGATGTGGCAATAAATTTCTAAATACAAGCCTGCATAGTAGCTGGATAGTAATAAGTAGAAAGTAATGAGTAGAAAGGGAGAGCGTGTTATTGCGATCTGTTTCTGTCGGTTACAATTCAGAAGCTTAATAGAGTGACATAGAGAACCGGCGCCGGTATTTGGTTGTAAGAGGATGTTCCTGGGAAAGTATGGTAAAGCAGGCGATGCACGCTTTTCGGGCTCCGTCATCATCCAGCTGCCGGTCCAGTTGCAGGCTCTGGATAAAACTTTGCAGTGCGTTCTCAAAATCTTTCTCGAAGAATGCTTCTGCTCCCCTTATATATAATTCCGAAGCCTGTTTATTATCTGAGGACGGGGCTGCTTTTCCCTCTGCAATTTCCTTCAGATGTTTTACGGTTTCCAGCGTCTCAAACTCAATTTCAAACTTCTCCACCTGCTCGATCTCTTCAATAAGGGCTTCGGCTTCTTCAATATCATCCGGCAGCAGAAGCATTGCATATTTTACGACCTCCTCGGGCGCGGTGCTGTCGTCTATAACGGTAGCCAGCAGTGATGCCGCCTGCTGTCGGTCTCCTTCCTTCAGCAGTTCGTCAACCTTATTCATTATTTCTTCAGACTCTGTAGCCTCGCCATTGGGCAAATGTTCTTCCAGCCATTGTTTTACCACATGCTCGGGTTGTGCGCCGGTAAACTCCGCCACTATCTGGCTTTGGTATACCATTTTGACAGCAGGGATACCCCTTATATTGAACTGAGCAGCTATTTCAGGATTCCTGTCGGTGTCAATTTTGACAAGCTTCCACTTTCCCTGTGCCTCTCCGGCCAGTTTCTCCAGTACAGGGCCCAGCTGTCGGCAGGGGCCGCACCACTCAGCCCAGAAATCGATCACTACCGGGACAGAGTCACTTGCCTCAATAACATCTTTACCAAAATCCTGTAATTCAAAGTCCATAATTTACCTTTAGTTATATAAAAGTCATCTGAGGGGGTGTGATACGTTAAAAAGAAGGCTTATGATCTTCAGCTTTTTCAACAAGCTCGCCGGCCTTTTTTGAGCGAATGGTTATGAGTTTGCCATTGGCATCCCGGCGGGCTTCGTGAAGCTGTGAGTCCTTGATCCAGGCCCTTCCGCCATCGTACTGCAGCCGCTTGGTGTTTTTAAACATGAATGCCTGTTTATGAAGATCGGGTAATTCTCTGTTATCCATTATTACTGTTTAGTTAGACTGATTTTTCGCTTGAATTCTATCTGTTTATGTATGCCTCAAAATACCATTTTGGAACCTTTAGTTCACCATATTTTTTACTTTGTATTCAAGTGTGCAAAGCGTATATTTGGAGTCTGTAGACAAAAGAATTTAAAACCTAAACCATACATGTAGATGTACGCAGTTGTAGAAATTGGTGGGCATCAATATCGCGTTTCTGAAGGAGATGTCCTATTTGTAGACAAACAGGGTGGTGAAACCGGTACGAAACTCACCTTTGATCGTGTTCTCCTGATTAATGATGGCAATGGCGGCGTATCTGTCGGCACTCCTGTAGTTGAAGGGGCTGTGGTAGAGGCTGAACTGCTTGACAATATTAAAGCCGATAAAGTCATCATATTTAAAAAGAAGCGCCGCAAAGGGTATAAGCTCAAGAAAGGGCATCGACAGCCGATGTCTCAGATCGAAATAAGCGGAATTTCTGCGTCCGGCAGTGGCAGCAAGAAAAAGGAAGCCGGCAAGAAAACCGCGGCTTCTTCTCAGGATGAGAAAACCGCAACAGCGTCTGGTGATAATACTTCATTGTCTACAGATATGTCGGCTAAAGATGCTGCGGATCATATCAAAAATACTCCCCTGGATCAGTTGGAAGGTTTCGTTCCGGACAGCGAAGAGCGGGTCACCGTTTTAAAGGCATGGGAAAGCAAGCAAGAAGAATAACCAAAGAATCAGATTGTTATGGCACATAAGAAAGGTCAAGGTTCAACAAGGAACGGCCGCGATTCGATATCGAAGCGGCTGGGCGTAAAGAAGTATGGCGGAGAAACAGTTCGTGCCGGTAATATCATCGTACGTCAGCGCGGAACAAAATTTCATCCCGGCGAAAATGTAGGCCGGGGCAAGGACGATACGCTCTTTGCTAAAGCCGATGGACAGGTTGCCTTCTATGTTCGTTCCGGTGGACGCAAATATGTAAGCGTAGAGCCTGCTTAAGCGGTTTTACTATTTTTAAAATAGCCTGAAGACTAAAGCCTTGATTCCAACCGGAATCGAGGCTTTTTTATGTTGAATACCAAAGTATGTTCTCCCCCGTTGGTATTTTGGTTGTCCGTTATTTTGCCCTCTTTACCCTTACTCCCGGCAATCTGGTTTTTATCGGAACACGCGTTGGCAGGTCCCCCATCAACGATAGAGGTACAGTGAGAGCGGCTCCAAACAACCAATTAATCGCATTAACCGTAATTTACTGCAGTTCCTAAATCTATGCTTCACCGATTCAAACCGGTTCTACTGATCGGTTGTCTCATGCTTCCCATTTCTGCCTTTAGCCAAAATGAGGGTGGATTTCATCCCGGAAATGCTACTTACCTCTGGCCTACCAACGCCAGTAACTATCTGAGTTCAACCTTTGCGGAAACACGTTCCAAACATTTTCATGCCGCCATTGACCTAAAAACCTGGGGGCGCAACGGATATAACGTTTATGCTACCCGCGACGGCGTACTGCACCGTATTGCCATTGGTCCCACCGGTTATGGGAAGGTGGTCTATCTGAAACACGACGACGGCTCTTATTCGCTATACGCTCACCTGCTCCGTTTTGAGGATCATATCCAGCATATAGCCGATTCCATTCGGATGAAGGACTACTCTTTTGAACTTGACAAAACGCTTGACAGCCTCAATATCAGGGTCAGCCAGGGCGATCTCATCGGATTAAGCGGCAACTCAGGCATCGGCCCTCCCCATCTGCATTTTGAGCTCCGGACGCCATCCGGGAAACCATTTAACCCTCTCCTCACAAATCTTAAAGCAAAAGTAAAGGATACCATACCCCCGCGGTTTGTCAGCCTCTCAGTTGAGCCTTTGTCCAAATTCTCAAAGATCGAAAACAAGCACCAGCCCTATACCAGCCGTGCTCAAAAAAGAGGAAATAGGTACACCTTTAATACAATTAATACAGAAGGCCCTATAGGCCTGGGCGTTGACGTGTACGATCAGGCCGATGATGTATACAATGCTTACGCCGTATACGAATTGAAAATGTATGTAAACGATCGGCTCTTCTTTCACTCCAAAGTAGACAGCTTCGCTTACAATGAAACCAACCAGATGTTTATAGACAGGGTGTATCCCATACTAAAAAAAAGGAGAGCGGGTTTTCAAAGGCTTTATATTGCTGAGGGTAACACCCTTCCCTTTTATCGGGAAACAGGCCAGTCGGGGAAACTCGATTTGCCGGCCGGAACGCATGAGGTGCGCATTGTAGCCAAAGACTATTACGGCAATACCAGCGAAGCTTCCCTGGGCTTACGGGTTCATCCATCCGATACCATTGCAACTCCTCTGCCAAACCCGCCAATTGCAGCCGCGTCCTCCGGGCTCTCTCCTGAGAATTGGAATTGGTTTGACGATTGGGTAAACATTCCCAAAACGGAATTAAAGGGTTTAATTATCTCCCCACTCGGCTCAGGAGCAGCTACTCCGCGGACATCTTCCGGCAGTCAGTCTGTCAACATAGACCTTACAGAAACCCGGGATATTTTTTTCCGGCGAACCTCGCGCGACCACTTTATCGCCCGGAGGGTCTACCCAAATGCTTTTTCCATCGTTCCGGCAACGACCGGGGATGTTTTTGCCACTTTTGAGCCGGCCACCGTATACGATACGCTTTCCATAGGCATTACCAGCCATACATACCAAACTGACTCTGTACAGGTGCATGTTTTTCCCGACAGCCAGCCTATACGGAAGCCTTTTATGCTGTCGCTCGCTCTCGATTCTACGCAAATGACTCTGCCTAACCTCGCTTTTTATGCTTACAATAAAAGAAGAAATAAGCTTGAACATCTGCCGACAGAACAGCTGGGGTCGCGATTGGTTGCCTATCCGGAATCACTGGGCACGTTCTACGCCCTCAACGATACCATACCGCCGGTTTTGGACAATCCCAGGCTTGCCAAACGCGCCGATGGCCACTGGGTGGTACTGGTTAATACTTCAGATAACCTTTCTGGCATCGACCACAGGAGGAGTGCTTTCCGGGTGAATAATGTGCGTGGAATTGCCGAGTATGAACCTGAGGATAACCGGTTGGTCTATTATCATCCCGATTTCACGCCCCGAACCACCAACCTTATTGAAGTTACGGTGTATGACAAATTGGGCAATGAGAGAACGGAAACATTTATATTGGATGCCGGAGGTTAGCTGGAAGCCGGAGGCCTCCGGCTTCCAGCATCATATATATGCTATGCAACTTATTTCTACCCTCGAATTTTTGGGCAATGTTTTTACGGCCACAGTTTCACGCGCGGGAGGGTTCTCAGGGAAATAGCCGGCATAAATTTCATTGACCGCCGCAAAATCTTCCATATCAGCCAGAAAGATACTGCACTTTAATACGTTACTGAAACCGGTACCTGCTCCTTTCAACACAGCTTCCAGATTTTTCATAACCTGCCGGGTCTGGCTTTCTACGTCTTCCCCTGCAAACTCCATGCTTTCCGGATCAAGGCCAATCTGGCCTGAACAGTATACTATTCCGTTGTGAACTACGGCCTGACTATAAGGCCCTATGGCCACAGGAGCCTCAGAGGTGTGAATATTTTTTTTCATATGCTGAGTGGTTTTTATTCTTTTTTTCAAGTATTCCAAGCCCGTCCAGGAATTCTTTAAGGAAGTAAGTGAATTGCTCGGGCCGCTCCATCATGGGGGCATGCCCACACTTGTCAATCCATTTCAGTAAAGCTCCCGGCATTTTCCGGCAAAATGTTTCTGCTACTCCCGGCGGTGTGATGACGTCATTCTTTCCCCATATAAGCAGTGTGGGATGGGCAATATCAGGAAGCACCTCTTCCATATTGTGTTTTTGGGTACTTCTGGCAATCCACAGCAGGCGGGTCAGCTTGGAAGGTGACTGTACGACATCTAAAATTTCTTCGAGCATGGTATCATCTACCAAATCTTCATAGAATGTAAGAGAAGCCTGTTGCCTTATATATTCCGGGTCATTGCGCCTCGGAAACGTAGAACCGAAGCCATTTTCAAGCAAGCCGGAACTTCCGGTAAGAATCAACGCTCTAACATCAGTTGGGTATTGAAGCGCGTATTCCAGAGCTATATGTCCTCCCATGGAATTCCCCAGAATAACAGGCTTGTGGATACCTGCTTCCGTCATAAATCCCCTCAGCCATTCGGTTAACCCCGATATGGATAGTTTCGTCTTGGGCAGGCTGTATAAAGGGATGTCGGGGACGAAAACCGAATATTCATCCATCTGTTCTATCAGGTAATCAAAATTACTTAATCCGCCAAACATCCCATGCAAACATACCAGTGATTTTGAGCCGGTATCTTTAGAGGCGGGGACTTTCAGGAATCTGTAATTATCAACCTGATGGACGTCGAATTTGCTGTTATCAAACATTCTGTTTCCTCAAGACTATTTTATGACGTTAATTCATTACACATCAATATAATAATTTCTTAGCGGCATTATTGCAGAAAGAGCTTTATATAGTTACTTTCACAACACATTAAAGAAATTATTAATAATAATTAACCTTGAATTCTACAGGAATCTAATATCATGTTCAAGAAAACTCTACCGCTTTTAATTATAACTTTGATGGCGGGACTTTTTTATGGGTGTGGAAGCTCGAACCCTCATGTAAGGGATGCAAAGTCTGGCATTGAAGATCAAAATTACGAAGCCGCATTACAGGCAGCCGAAGAATCCATCCAGAACTATCCTCAGGATCCCACCGGATATTACTACAAGGGCGTGGCACTTGGAGAAATAGCAGGCACCAAAGAACCTGCCGAACGCCAGAAGTATTATGAGGAGATGAATGAGGCCTTCGAACAGGCGCGGGAAGTAGCTCAGGAAACCGAAAAAACTCCCGGCGAAATTGAGCGTATCGATGCCTTTAAAAATGTTTTGTGGCGGACCGAGCACAATAAGTCTATTGAATACGCCGCAAATGACAGTGTAAAGCAAGTGACGGAAAACCCTTTAAAGCTGGCTATCAGCCACCTGCAAAATGCCACTACGATCATCCCGGATAGTGTGCTTTCATGGGATGTTTTGTCTCAGGTTTATTACATGGATAACAACGTCGAAGCGGCGGCAAAGACCATGGAAATAGCCATCCAGAAAAAGGATTCTCTGACAGCTGAGGATTATCTGCGCCTCTCGGGATACTATCGCCTGAATGAACAACCTGAAGAGGCCGTAGGTGTACTTGAAAAGGCCCGTGAAAAATTTCCCCAAAATGAACAGATCGTCCAAAACCTGGCCGACGCCTACACCAGTACCGGCGAAACGGAAAAATCTATTGCTGTTGTTGAAGAACTGATTAAGCAAGATCCGGAAAACCCGCAGTATCACCTGGTACTGGGCACCCAGATATATCAGTCTGTGCTGCAAATGAACGAAACGATCAAAGAGAATTATGATGAAATTTTTGACCTTGAGCAAAAAGCCAGAAGCGCCAGCGGGGCTGAAAAGCAAAAGATTGAACAACAGGTCGGGAAACTTGAAGAAGAAAGTCAGGAGCTGCAATCCCGTATTGATGAACTAACAGAAAAGGCAACCGAAGAAATTCAAACCGTCATAAAATATCGCCCTAACGACGACGTTGCCTATAACACCCTGGGAATAATTTACCAGAATAAAGCTGCGGCCTTATTCGAAGAGCGAAACCGGGAAGTTACAGACAACCAAAGGGCATCAGAGCTGGATTCACAGGCCAGGGAGGTTTTACGGCAGTCTTTGAGCTACTATGAGAAAGCGGCTGAAATTAACCCTGAGAATCAGAATTACTGGAAGAGCCTTTTTGAAATCTATACCAATTTAGGCATGGATAAACAAGCTATGGAGGCGATGAAGAAAGCCGGCCTGTAGCTTCGGCCCCGATGCTAAAATTCTAAAAACGAGTTCAACTTAATATGCGCAGTACATTTGCCCGAATGGCGATTCCGATTTATTTTGGAATCGCCTTCGGGCTATTTATTGGATGTTCTACACTATCTTCCTCTAACGAACGACACGCCTACGGCACCGAAAGCGCCTTTTCTAAAAAAGAGCTGCAGGCCGAGCTGAAAAAAATAGACCATACGCTTGCCGGATCTCAGGAACAGGAAGATCCCGAACTATATTATCAAAAAGGATATCTGTTAAGCGAACTTGCGCAACTGGAGAGAGAACCCGCAAACAGAAGTGTGATCTACCGGGAAATGCAACACACGCTTAAAAAAGCAGAACAGCTTTTCAGCCAGCCGGAGCAGCCCGAAGGAAGGATGAAAACGGATGAATTGCTTAAAGTAAGGTGGAGTCATGAGCACAACCAGGGTGTAGAAATTATCCAGACAGACCAAACACTGGAAAGCAGTGACTATAAAAGAGCCGCTGTACACTTCGAAAATGCCACAATTATTCTGCCGGATAGTGTTATTTCTTATAAGATGAAAGCACGGGCTCATTATAGTAATAATGAACCCCGGGAGGCCATTGAAACGCTGGAAAAAGCCCGCCGGCATGTGGAACCGATCCCTTCTCTGATACTGGAACAACTGGCGTTTTTGTATCTGGAAACAGGCCAGGCCCGGAAAGCCGTCGAGGCGTATGAGGAAGCTGAATCCTTTTCGGAAGATAATCTCAACCTTGTTCATGGCCTGGCTAATGCGTATATCAGTGTAAGCAATCATAAAAAAGCGGTTGAACTGCTGGATCTGCTTGTGGAGAAAGAGCCCGAGAATATCATTTACGCTCAAACGCGGGGAACCGAATTATATCTTTCCGGAGCAGCCCATATAGACAGTTTGATTTCTTCTCCGAACCCCGCCGACGAAATAACGCCTGAGGCCATCCGGGTAACCGATTCTCTGTTTGAAGAAGCAGAAACCCAGCTAAAAAATGTATTAACCTCCAATCCCGACAACGAGGAATTAAAACGGACGCTGGCTTTCTTCTATAAAAACAGCGCGGCCGGGTACCAACAACTGGCTCCTTATGTAACCGGAGACATGTATAAACACGTAATCCGTAAAACAGAAGACTATCTGCAATCTTCTATTCCACACTTTGTAGCGCTTGCCCGGGAACAACCGGCAGATAAAGTATTGTGGGAAAGTCTCTACCAGGCCTACACCTTTTTGGGCATGAGCCAGGAAGCTGAAGAAATTAAACCTATGGTCAATTGATAACCCGGGGAGCACCTCCATCATGCATATTCCGGGGGTTAACCGATATCAATATCTGTAATTCCTGATTGCTGTTACTGCTGCCGGTAAAAAGCAGTATGTGTTTGTTACCACAAAAACACGAACACACTGAAATGTCTTTGTTTTGTGCTTTCGTGTTTTAGTGGCAAGACCCCTATAAACAGAATAATTAAACACCAGATCTCCATTCAATGAAATTCAATACCAAAGCCATCCATGCCGGACAACAACCTGAAGAAACCTCAGGGGCGGTGATGCCGCCGATTTTTCAAACATCCACCTATGTACAGGAAGCCCCCAATGTCAACAAAGGATATGATTACGCGCGGGTCGGCAATCCTACCCGGACAGCATTGGAAAAATTAATCGCCGGGCTGGAAAACGCCGAAGAGTGTGCCTGTTTTGCGAGCGGATGCGCGGCTATGGATGCCGTTTTAAAGATGTTCAGGCCCGGTGACCATGTTATCGCCTCAGATGATCTGTACGGAGGTACATATCGACTGTTCACTCAGGTCTTTGAGCCGTTCGGCATAGAGTTTTCGTTTATCGATATGACCGATATTGAAAACGTCAGGCAGGCAAAAAACGATCGTACAAAGCTGATCTGGATCGAGACACCCACCAACCCCCTGCTTCGTATTGTAGACATCGAAGCTGTTGCCGGTTTTGCCCGTGAACAGGGAATTCTGTCGGCTGTCGACAACACCTTTGCTTCTCCTTACCTGCAGCGGCCGCTGGATCTCGGGGCTGATATAGTACTCCACTCCACCACCAAATACCTGGGCGGCCATTCGGACGTGATAGGCGGGGCCGTAGCGACTTCCAATACTGACGTAATGGAGAAGCTGCGTTTTCAGGTTAAAACAACGGGAGCCGTTCCCGGCCCCATGGATTGCTACCTTACTCTCAGAGGCATAAAGACTCTGCATGTACGTGTACAGCGGGCAGTAGAAAATGCCAAAGAGATAGCCGCTTTCCTCCAGTCTCATCCTGCCGTTGCCGAAGTGATCTATCCCGGGCTCGATACCCACCCGCAGCATGAGCTTGCCGGAAAGCAGATGGATGACTACGGAGCGATGCTCTCATTTTCACTAAAGAATGACAGCGTTGAAGAGGCCAAAAGATTTATGGCGGGGATGAATTACTTTGTACTGGCTGAAAGCCTGGGCGGAGTGGAGTCGCTGGTTAGCCATCCTGCCTCTATGACGCACGGATCCATCCCGAAAGAAGTGCGGGAAAAGGCGGGGCTGAAAGACTCTCTCATCCGCCTTTCTGTAGGCATAGAAGATGTGGAAGACCTTATAAAAGATCTGGAACAGGCTTTTTAGTATTTAGGTCGTGAGTTGTGAGTCGTGAGCAAAAGACAGATGCAGTAGGCAACCCCTTCTGCAGAGACGCATCGCATGCGTCTTCTTTAAGGTTAGGGCGGAAACCGGAGGGCTGGACGCAGAGGCCGTGAAGGGAGCGAATTGTTCTTGCCATAAAGATTTATAAATTGTAGTGGCATCTCTGAACAAAAAAGCATGGAATATCCTCAAACTAAGGTGCTGCAGGTAAAAAACTGATTGCCAGGACAGATGAACTTCAGAAGGTAGTTCTTTCGTTTTAAAGGGGTTTATTTAACAAAAAACTCAGGACTCGCAACTCATGACTAAAGACGTAGTAATTGTTGAAGCCAAACGGACGCCTATAGGGTCTTTCGGAGGCAGTTTGTCCTCATTTTCTGCTCCGGAACTGGGCGCTATAGCCATTCTTGAAGTAGTAAAAAGTGCCAGAATAAAACCAAACGATGTAAACGAAGTGGTTTTTGGCAATGTACTCTCAGCAGGTATCGGGCAGGCTCCGGCCCGCCAGGCAGCCATGAAAGCGGGCCTGTCTGAGCTCACACCCTGCACCACCGTCAACAAAGTATGCGCCTCCGGGATGAAAGCGGTTATGGCCGCCGCCAACCAGATTCAGCTGGAAGAAGCCGGCGTTATTGTTGCCGGAGGCATGGAGAGCATGAGTAACGTACCCTACTATCTGCCCAAACAACGGTTCGGCTCCAGGCTGGGACATGAAAAAGTTCAGGATGGTATCATAAAAGACGGCTTGTGGGATGTGTATAAAGATTTTCATATGGGCAGCGCCGCGGAGATCTGCGCAAGAGAGTGCAATATTAGCCGAGAGCAGCAGGATGAGTTTGCCGTTACCTCTTACCGGAGGGCAATAGAGGCCCATGAGAAAGGGTACTTCAGCGATGAAATCATTAAGATAAAGGTAACCGGCCGCAAAGGAGATGTTACGGAGGTTACAACGGATGAGGAACTGAAGAAAGTCAGTTTCGATAAGATCCCTTCCCTTAAACCGGTCTTTGATGAAAAAGGCACTGTAACAGCCGCCAACGCGAGCAGTATCAACGACGGAGCTGCTGCCCTGCTGTTGATGAGTAAAGAAAAAGCGGATGAGCTCGGATTGCAGCCCCTGGCCCGTATTATTGGCCAGGCCAGCGCCGCGAAAGCACCCGAATGGTTCACTACCGCCCCTGCCGACGCTATCCCCTTAGCGTTGCGACGGGCCGGCCTGGACATAGATGAAATCGACCTTTTTGAAATCAACGAAGCCTTTTCTGTAGTCTCCCTGATCAATAACCGGCTCCTGGAGCTGGATCCGGAGAAAGTGAACATCCACGGCGGGGCTGTCAGTATCGGCCACCCGCTTGGCTGTTCCGGCGCGCGGATATTGGTTACGCTGCTCCATGCACTTAAACGAACGGGGGGAAATTACGGCTGCGCAGGTATCTGTAACGGAGGTGGCGGTGCCTCGGCTATGGTGGTGGAGATGATGAATTGATCGGAAGGTGTTATGGATAGGAACCAGTATAATAATTGCTCCCCGAAATAATTCACTGCACTTGTCTGTTGCATCGAAGAAGATAAATACAGACATTTTAAGGGCTTGGAACATATTCCGTTTATTATTTTATAAACCATACCGGTAAACCACCAGCGAGATGGCAAAAAAAGTATTTCTTAGTTCAATTGTTATTTTTGCATTTGCAATCACTGTTGCCAAAGCTCAGGTTGGAATAACTTCCGTGCCTTTTCTTCAAATTGAACCGGACTCAAGGGCGGCCGGTATGGGAAATACGGGGGTAGCTATTGCCGATAATGCCTCGGCTGTGTTTTGGAACCCCGCAGGCCTGGCCTTTCAACAGGGCAATCAGGTGAGCATCACCCACTCGGAGTGGCTGCCTAAGTTTAATGCCGATCTGTTTTATGACTATCTGGTGGGCAAATATGAGATCGATGGGCTGGGAACGGTAGGCGCGCATATCACCTATCTCAATCTGGGAGAGCAAATCCATACAACCATTGAGGATCCGACGGGCGAAGGGCTGGGCCGATTTAACAGCTATGAGTTTTCTGCCGGCCTATCCTACGGCTACCGGTTAAACGACCGGTGGGCGCTGGGTACAGGCCTGCGTTTTATTTACAGCAGCCTGTTTGAGGGAGAAGTGGGGCAGCAGTCGATAAGTCCCGGTTCGAGTTTCGGCGTGGATATCGCTGCCCTGTATAAGTCCGATACGTTTGATTTCATCGGCAGAGAGGCCTCAGTGGATGCCGGGCTGAATCTTTCGAACATAGGTCCCGGCATACGCTATACAGCTAACGCTCAGAAAGATCCCCTGCCCACCGTTCTTCGTTTTGGATGGGCCTTCAAAATGAACCTGGATGATGAGGGTATAAATACACTCACTATTGCCAATGATATTTCAAAAATCATGGCCCGTTCCGACTCCACGGGTGATGCCGAGAGTGTATTCCGGGCGCTGTTTTCTTCCTGGGGCAGCCTTGAAAGAGATACCGGCCAGGAAATCGTTACACTTTCCACTCTGCAACAATTCATGGTCTCGACCGGGTTTGAATATTGGTACAATAATCTTTTTGCTATACGGGGGGGCTACTATTACGAAGATCCCAATAACGGAGACCGGCAATATATAACCATAGGGGCAGGCATCAGGTATGATTTCATCGGCGTCGATTTCAGCTATATTTACACTCTGGATAATGAGGAGCATCCGCTGGCTAACACCACCCGCTTCGGACTTCTGCTGAATTTCTGAAACATATCAGGCGTATTGCATTCCAGGCCATATGCTCTCTCAATGATCTGCACCAAATTGATACAGGCCTCACCATTGCTTCATCCGGCCTGCCGGTGGCTGCCCGTCAGTTCAACTGCGACATTAAGAGATAGATTCCGTATTATTGCCCTACCAACAACACTTGATTATGATCTGCGTTATGGCCTTGATGCCATAGCAACACATTCTGACAAATAAAACCGAAAGTATCACCCCTGGAAGATGCTTAAAGAATTAATACAACTATTGACGAGCAAAAGGTTTTACCTGGCTATCGCCGGGCTCGTCGTTGCAGGCGCACTGCTGCTGGTACTCATTGACAGGGTCTTTATGCCGGCTTACACTAATTATGATGAAGGCATAACAGTGCCCAATGTTACCCGCCTTTCCCTTACCGAGGCTGAAAAGATGCTCGCTTCGTACGGCCTGCGGGTTGAGATAGCAGACCGGCGTTCAAACTCCGCATTTCCCGCAGACTATGTCATCGATCAATCGCCAACGCCTGCTAAAATTGTAAAACCCAACCGCAAAATTTACCTCACTGTAAACACCCCGTCCACTCCCAAGGTGGAGGTTCCGGATGTGGCAAACCTGTCGTACAGAAATGCCGAGATCCAGCTTCAGAATTACGGTCTCCGGGTAGGTACCGTCAGCTATGAGCCGTCCAGGTTCAAGACTACCGTACTCAAGCAGTCTATTCCCGCGGGGGAAATTGTAGAAGAAGGCACAGCTATCGACTTAACGGTAAGCGACGGACTGGGAGCTAAGATGGTTCAGGTTCCCGATATTGTAGGGCTTCGCCTGTCAGAAGCACAACAGGAACTCCGCAAGGCGGGCTTCAGGGTAGAACGGATTCGGTTCCGCCCCGTGAAGGAAGTAACGCCCAATACGGTAGTCGGTTACACACCCAACGAAGACCAGATCATTGAAGGTGAACCCATAGTACTTATTGTTTCCGAACGTTATGAAGTCCGGGAAGAAAGCGAATCCGGCGCCGTGCAGGCCGATACTTCCTATATGGAGAATCCCGACAGTTCCCTGCGTTAACAAGCGATCTTATATCTGATACATTATGAATTTTGAACTCCCCGTCCTCGCTCCTTCTCTTCTGGCAGCGGATTACACCAACCTGGAAAAAGAGATAAGGCAATGCACAGATGCAGGTACATCCTGGATTCACTGCGATATCATGGATGGCCATTTTGTACCCAATATCAGCTTTGGCCCCGGTGTTGTTGAAGCAGCCGGCCGGGTGGCCGATGTCTTCCTCGATGTGCATCTGATGATCGATAACCCCGACCGGTATATAGAATCATTTGCAGATGCGGGTGCAGACCATATAACTGTACATCAGGAGGCGTGCCCGCACTTACACCGCTCTATTCAAAACATCAAACAATATGGAATTACGGCCGGAGTTGCCGTTAACCCCGCAACCCCTCTCCAGGCTATAGAGCCCATTCTTGAATACGTAGACCTGGTTTTAATTATGAGCGTGAATCCGGGTTTTGGCGGACAATCATTCATAGAATCTACCCACCACCGGCTACAGCATATAAGCCGGCTGAGAGAGCAACAGGGCTTGAACTTTCTGATTGAAGTGGACGGCGGCGTTGCTCTGGATAACATCGAACAGATAACGCGCTCCGGGGCCGACATCCTGGTTGCAGGCAGCGCTGTTTTTAAGGCAAAAAACATACCCAAACGCATAGAAGAGTTGGTAAAAAGAGCCAAAATGGG
>CALJMB010000257.1 GCA_937982515.1 uncultured Balneolaceae bacterium | reverse complement strand
ACCCACCGCCTCATTCTGAATAGTTACGTAAAACCAATCTCTTAACCCGTCAGCTGTGCTTCAAGTTGTTTTTTAAGCTGAGACTTGGGAACAGCTCCTACAATCTGATCAACCACTTCGCCATCTTTGAAGATGAGCAGGGAGGGAATGCTTCGGATGCCATATTTAGCTGATACTTCCGGATTATTGTCTACGTCAACCTTACCTACCTTAGCTTTACCTTCGAATTCGCCTGCCAGCTCATCAACAACCGGACCTACCATTCGGCACGGCCCACACCATTCGGCCCAAAAATCAACCAAAACGGGTTTGCTGGCATTGAGCACGTCTTCTTCAAACGAATCGTCGGTAAATGTTTGTGCTTTACTCATAATTAATTCCTGTAGATTAATGTCAATTCAAGTTACATCTGGTATTTTCAGGAGCTAATATCGAAGATTTATCTCTAAACTTCATATTGTTTATTGTTATGATCGGTATCAGGGAAACTTATCTTGTTGACGCGGCGGTTTGTTGGAATCCCCGGTGAATCAACTTCTCGTGATGGAACAGGTATATATCTGTTATTCGGAAATTCCGGATCCAGGAGTCAGAATTCAGCCGGAATAGGCTCTGAATTCTTAGAATTATTTAGCCGTAATCCTAATTAACCTTATCCAGCGTGACGGCATCCTCCCCTACCAGCGATCTTAAACCCCCTATCAATTCTTCGCTGGGTTCTACCACAAACTTGCGCACATGCATGATGAACGGACGTTTCGCCTCCTTGCTTAACACATTGAAGCGCACGTTGGTCTGCCCCTTATGCTTTTTAAACAACCGAGCCATCTGATGTAGTTCGTCATCCGAAACCAGATCGGTGTCTATATCCAGCATTAGTTCGATCTTATCCTGGTATTTCTCCCGCATGCTCTCAATCCGTTCAAACGCATTGGCTATAATTTTAGGCTGCCCACTCCGGGTATCGATGTTTCCGTCTACAACAACGAGTGTGTCTACCTGTATCATCCCTAAAAAGCGATCGTAGGTATCATTGAAAGTTATAACCTCAATGGTGCCGTAGAGGTCTTCCATCTGGAGGAAAGCGAAAGGCCGGCCCTTTTTGTCGGTCACCCGTTTTACATTTGTAATGATGCCCGCACAGCGTACTTCGGCGCGGTCATTCAGTGCCTCTAACGCTTCCGGCTTAAGCGTATGCGAACAGAACAGCCTGATATCCTGCCTGTACTTGTTAAGAGGATGTCCACTCAGGTAAAACCCGATCAATTCCCGTTCTTTATTGAGCCGCTCAATATTAGACCACGGCTCCACTTTTTCCATGGGGGGTTCATCGATAACAGAGGTATTGTCGGCTCCGTTGCCGAAAAGGTCGGACTGGTTGGATTGTTCCAGTTCCTGAACCCGCGATCCATAGCTCAGAATCATATCCAAATTGGCAATCAGCTGCCGGCGATTGGGTTCGTGGCTGTCAAATGCGCCCGCCTGGAACAGACTTTCCAGCGTTCGCTTGTTACACACACGTGAATCTACGCGCCTGGCGAAATCGTACACCGATTCGAATTTGCCGTTTTCATTCCGTTCCTTTACCAGCTCGGCCACAGCGTTAGAGCCAACCCCTTTAATAGCCTCCATACCATATTGGATACGTCCATTCACCGCAACAAACTTACCGGCCCCTGTGTTGATGTTAGGTGGGTCTACAGTAATTCCATTCCGGTAGCACTCCTCAATAAACCTTGAAACCTTGTCGATATCCCCCATGTTATGGCTGAGCACGGCGGCCATATATTCGGCAGGATAGTTGGCTTTGAAGAATGCTGTCTGATAGGCTACTACGGAATAAGCCGCCGAGTGCGACTTGTTAAAGCCGTAATTGGCAAACTCGGCCATCATGTCAAAGATCTCCTTGGCCTTCTCTTCTCCCACTCCGTTGTCTACGGCCTTTCGTACAAATATCTCGCGCTGTTCGTCCATCACTTCGCGCTTCTTCTTGCCCATAGCCCGGCGCAGCAGGTCCGCCTCGCCAAGCGAGTAGTTGGCAATACGCTGAGCCGCTTTCATGATCTGCTCCTGATAAATCATAATACCGTAGGTCGGTTTGAGCAAATCTTCCAGGTCCGGATGCGGGTACGTCACTTCCTTTCGTCCATGTTTCCGGTCGATGTATTCGGGGATGAACTGCATGGGCCCCGGCCGGTAGAGAGCGTTCATGGCAATCAGATCATCGAGCGAGGTGGGTTTCAGCTGCTTCAGGTATTTGCGCATTCCATCCGACTCAAACTGGAACGTCCCTATGGTATTGCCTTTCTGATACAGTTCGAATGTCTTTTCATCGTCGAAGGGGATCTCATCCAGATCGTATCTCTTGCCGTGATTTTCTTCTACATACTCTACGGCTGTTTTGAGGATAGACAGGGTCTTCAGGCCAAGGAAGTCCATTTTAAGCAGGCCGCACATCTCGGCGTTGGGGCCGTCGTACTGGGTAATCAGTTCCCTGTCTTTTGAAAGCGCAACGGGCACATACTCATTGATCTCTCCCGGGGCAATGATCACCCCGGCGGCGTGGATGCCGGTCTGCCGGGCCGAGCCTTCCAGAGTACGTGCAAAACGCATCATTTTCTGTACCTGGGGATCGGGATGCTCGAACAGCTGTTGGATATCTTTAGCCGATTCGGGATTCTGGCTGGCATCCAGCACTTTATCGAAGGTATCCAGCCCCGGGCGGTCGGGAAAGAGCTTGGCTATGCGGTTAACCTCCTGGAGGGGTACACCGAGCACACGTCCTACGTCACGTATGGCCGTCTTGGCCTTCATGGTACCGTAGGTTACAATCTGGGCCACATTACTTCTTCCGTACTCCTCCACTACGTAGTCGATAACCTGCTGGCGGCCGGCATCGTCGAAGTCGATATCTATATCGGGGGGACTTACCCGCTCGGGATTAAGGAAACGCTCAAACAGCAGATCGTACTTCAACGGATCGATGTTGATAATACCCAGGCAATACGCCACTACCGATCCGGCGGCCGATCCCCGCCCGGGCCCTACCAGAACATCGCGTTTCCGGGCTTCGGTAGTAAAGTCCTGGACGATGAGAAAATAGCCCGCAAAGCCCATCCTTGCAATAATTGCCAGCTCTTGTTCAATACGCTCGCTGATATCCTGAGTCAGCTCTTTATATCTCTTTTTAGCTCCTTCGTACGTCAGATGCCTCAGGTAGTCATCCATCGAATTAAATCCCTGAGGGATGCTGTAGTGGGGAAGCAGCAGCTCTGAACTCAGATCTATATCATCGACCTTCTCTACTATTTCGTTGGTGTTATCGACCGATTCCGGCAGATCGCTGAATAACTCCTGCATCTCTTCAGGTGTCTTCAGGTAGAATTCCGTGTTCAGGTTGTTGTTATCATCCGTAAAGCGGAAGCGGTTGGGATCGTTGATATCGGCGTTGGTTTGCAGAGCCAGGAGAATATCATGGGCCTCTGAATCTTCTTTATCTACGTAGTGGCAGTCGTTAGTGGCAATCATTTTGACGTTGTACTCTTTCGCCCACTTCACCAGCACTTCATTGCACCGGTCCTGATCCCCCAGCCCATGGCGCTGAAGTTCAATGTAGTAGTCATCACCAAAGAGATTCAGGTACCATTCAAAGACTTTCCGGCCTTCTGCCTCCCCTCCGTTTATAATAGTTCGGTTAATCTCACTGGCCAGGCAACAGGTGGTTGCAATCAGCCCCTCGGAATGTTCGGCGAGGGTTTCTTTGTCAATACGGGGTTTGTAGTAGAGTCCGTCGGTATATCCCAGTGAGCAGAGTTTAGCCAGGTTTTTATAGCCGGTCATATTTTTTGCCAGCAACACCTGGTGGTAACGGGTGCGGTCTTTCCGGTTCTCCATACCCGAGGGCGTGATATAAAATTCGCACCCTATGATGGGTTTCACTCCCGTTTTCTGTGCCTCTCTTACAAACTGCGGAACTCCAAACATATTTCCGTGGTCGGTAATGGCGATAGCGGGCATTCCGTGCTCTTTGGATTTACTTATCAGCCGGGAGATACTGGCGGCCCCGTCGAGCATGCTGAATTGAGTGTGGCAGTGCAGATGTGAAAAGTTGATCATAGCCTGTATATACGAAGTAGGAAACCTAGTATTTTATTTCTCTCAATTTAGGAGCTAAGATGATGAGTGTAAAGTGAATTGATACAAAATTTGTTTAGAACGTAACGCGTAATACGTAATGCGTGAGGGAGCTGACAGAGAATAACAACTATACATAAAACATAAATGAATAAAGAATACTATCTGAGAGGAATAATGCTTAGACCATGTTTAAGGCCTTACGCATTACGTATTACGTTCCAACGAATACCTCTCCAGCGGCTTATGAATGGCGCCTTCGGGATGCAGCCGGCTGGAATACAGAACAAATTCCGATATCCGGATGTTCTCCACGCGAAACAGCTTATGCTGATGAATGAACGACAGCACATCTTTCCTTGAAGCGCCTTTAACCTTACCCAGCGTGATGTGAGGCCTGAAGTTCCGGCGATCGGGCTCCAGCCCCGCATCTATACAGGCCCGTTCCACCTTTTCCTGTAGTTTTAGTAATGAAGGCTCTCTTTCCACACCTACCCAGAGCACCCGGGGAAAACCACTTATCGGAAAACCTCCTAAAGCATCCAGGTTAATAGTAAAAGGCGGAGATTGAATAGCCGCTAACCGCTTCCTGACAGCCTTTGCCATTTCCCGTTCAACTTCACCAATAAACCGAAGCGTGAGATGACTCTGTTGAGTTGAAAGCCATCGAATTCCCTCCACCTGCTGCTGAAGGTCTCCCAGGCGGTGTTTTACCTCTTCCGGGAGCGGTATAGCTACAAAAAGCCGCATCAGTGATAGGCAACTTCAAATGAAGAAAACTCGCCGGTTGGCTCCTCCCATTCCACATCTATCATATCCACCCTGCTGGCCCCCGGCCCCTCTTCGCAGCGGGCAATCATTTCCCGGATATGGTCTTCCGGGCCCTCAAAGACGGCCTCCACACGTCCGTCCGGTAAATTCTGTACCCAGCCCTGTACTCCCACTTCTTCGGCATTGATGGCGGTGAAGTGACGAAAGCCCACGCCCTGTACCCTTCCTTCAATGAATATGTGTACTCGCTTCATACTATATTACAATCCGTTAAGTAGTTAGTAAAACAATATTCAATTCGCACAGTTTAGTTCCCATTATAACATTTCCATGGCTGTTTAGGAAACCTTCATTTTCCGGTGAATTAGTTATTTGTGAATTGGTATATTAGGGGGGTATTGGTAAATCAGGAATATTTAGACCGAAAGGACGCACAGCGTCCGGCCTCGAATCCTCGGGGCGCCGCAGAGCAACGGAACCAGATAAAAAAGGGGGGGGGATTTTTCTCTTTCACCTTGACCTTTCACTTTTCACCTTTCACTAATGACTCTTACTCAATTATCTTATATCGTCGCTGTAGACCGTTACCGCCATTTCGCTACCGCCGCTGAGAAGTCGTACGTCACTCAACCCACGCTCAGCATGCAAATTCACAAACTTGAGGATGAGCTCGGAGTAACTATTTTTGATCGCTCAAAATCTCCTGTTGTACCTACCGAAATCGGTGCCAAGATTATTAAAGAAGCCAGAGAGATCCTGAAACAATCCAAGCACATCGAAGATCTTGCGGCTTTAACCGACAACCAGATCAGAGGCACATTCCGCGTGGGGATCATACCAACCGTTGCCCCCTATCTGCTCCCTCTGTTTTTGCGCACATTCACTGAAAAATATCCCGAAGTTAAACTTACCTTCGAAGAGGTTGTCACCAAAGAACTGCTGGAACTGCTGGAACAGGATCTGTTGGATGTAGGCATCATTGCCACACCGGTTGACCAGGGACATATCTACGTAGAAGACTTATATTATGAACCCTTTATAGGCTATGTTTCCGAAAGCCACCCGCTGTCCTCAAAGAAGAAACTATCAGCCGATGATTTAGATGCTGCCAATCTATGGCTGTTGAACGAAGGTCACTGCTTCAGGGATCAGACTATAAAACTTTGCAAAAAACAGCGGAAGAAATCCCTTAACCATTCAAATATCGAGTTCGAAAGCGGAAATCTGGAAACCTTAAAGCAGCTGGTGGAACAGGATTTTGGAATGACGCTTCTTCCTTATCTGGCCAAAAACCAGATGGACGAACAGTGTGCCAAAGCTTACCTGAAATACTTTGATGATCCTGTACCAAGGCGAAAGGTCCGCATTGTATACAGCAGAGAGTATCTTAAGAGGAATATTATTCAGGCCTTTACAGAGGTGATTATCGATGCCATACCCGATGAGCTCACAGAAACTGAGGATGGCTTGCTGGTGGAGTAAGGCTGTTAGCTGTTAGCTGTTAGCTGTTAGCTGTTAGCTGTTAGCTGTTAGCTGTTAGCTG
>CALJMB010000256.1 GCA_937982515.1 uncultured Balneolaceae bacterium | reverse complement strand
TGACAGGGAGACGCCGTGCGAAGAAGGCAGCATCCCCGGGCACGAGCGGACGCTCACGCCATTAAATCCCCGTCTCCCCGGATCCTGCCCACTGCCCACTGCCACTGCCACTGCCCACTGCCCACTGTTCCCTGCCCCGCCGAACTCACCCCTTGTTCCCCTTCCCGACAGGCCTGTCGGGAGAGACGCCTGGCGCGGGGTGCGGCTTGTTTTCGCCCACTCCTCCCTGTACCGGAAGGGGCACGAGCGGACGCTCGCGCCATTAGAGCCTTGCGCAGAACGCGGCACGTTCCCGGGCGTACCGTGGTACGCCCCAACAATCGATCGCACCTGCCGGGGAGACGCCTGGCCTGGAACGCAGCGCGTTTCTACTTTCTACTTTCTACTTTCTCTACTGATCCGGTTTTAAGAGCGGATTGTCCCGGTCTACTATTGGCAGGTTTTCAATCTGGTAGACTCCGAACTCGAATTGGTTGTAGACATATGGGGCCAGCATGTTCATGAATCTGAAAAGCTTGTTCAGCCCTAGCTTATCGCGTTGCTCCTCCCGGTAGGCTTCTACTGCCATATCCAGATAATGCTGGCCCATAAAGGGCGGTTTGTAGTATTTCGTCTCTTCGGGCACCTTGTATACACCGGAAGATGGCAAAGGGATGTTGTTTACCGAACGCTCGCTATGCCCTTCCATTTCAAATAACAAAGGCCGGCTGCGGATGGGCCTTTCTGTTTTAGTCGTGTCACGTTCCTGCGCCATACCTATATCAACCACCCCTAAAAGCAGGATGAAGATAATTCCTACCGCCAGTATGTATTCAGGAGCGTTGTTCTGCAAGGATAGTTTCTGTTACTTACTGCTTAACTGTTATACAAAATATAACAAAAACAGTTTACAAAGCAGAAAGCTTATCCATCCATCTGCACCTACCATCCCAAACAATCCCTCAATCTCTCAATCTCTCAATTATCAAGTAGTATACTCCGCATTGATACGGACGTATTCATACGAAAAATCGGATCCCCACCCTGTTGCTTCAGCCGTCCCTTCATTCAGATCCAGGATAATGGTGACTGTAGATTCTTTCATCTCCTTCTTCAGGACTGCCCGGCCTTCGTTAAGCGGTTGTCCCTGTTTCAGTACCTGTACGCTTTTACCCGGGTTGGAACCGATGTAAAGGTCTATTTTTTCCGGGTCGAAGTTTACTCCGGAACGTCCGGCGGCCGCTACAATGCGTCCCCAGTTGGGATCTGAACCAAAGATCGCGGTCTTGACCAGGTTCGAATTTGAAATGGTCCGGACGATCTGCCGCGCTTCCTGTTCACTTTTAGCTTTTATAACCTGGTATTCAATAAGCTTGGTAGAGCCTTCACCGTCAGAGACGATCAGTTTAGCCAGGTGGGTACACAAGTCTTTCAGGTGTACAAGGAACTTTTCATAATTTTTGTCTTTCCGGGTTATTTCCTCATTACCCGCCATCCCGTTGCACAAAATGGCAACCATATCGTTGGTGGAGGTGTCGCCGTCCACCGTAATCATATTAAACGTTTTGTCAACCACTTTGCGAAGCGCTTCATCGAGCAGACCGGGAGATATGGCTACATCGCAGGTAATGAACGCCAGCATGGTTCCCATATTGGGATGGATCATACCCGAACCTTTGGCAATACCCGCCATATTGATGGTCGATCCATTTATATCGAAGGAGGTGAAACCCTCTTTGGCAAAAGTATCGGTTGTGAGTATGGCGTTGGCCGTCAGGGAGCCGGCAATATCGCGGTCGGAGAGCTTAGCGGCGCTTTCCCGGATTCCCTGTAGTACTTTTTCAGTAGGGAAGGGCTCGCCAATCAACCCCGTGGAAGCCACCAGCACACTCTCTTTCGGAATGTTCAGGCACGAGGCCGTTACCTCCGCCATGGCAACGGCACCTTTCCATCCTTCCTTACCCGTGCAGGCGTTGGCATTGCCTGAGTTGCAGACAATGGCCTGTGCCTTGCCGCTTTTGATGTGTTCACGGCTGAGCTTTACCGGCTCGGCGCACACGATGTTTTTGGTGAACACGGCCGCGGCTGAGGCCGGCACTTCCGAGTAGATGAGCGCCAAATCTCTTCGCTTAGATTTGATACCCATATGTGCCCCCCAGCATTTGAATCCGCGGACGTGAGTGATGTTATTCATCATAGTTGATTAGAAAATGTTATTAATTGCTCTTTAATTACCACTAATAATAAGTACAGGTTACGGGCTCAACGGCGTGATTTTTAATCCCGACCGTTCGATAAACCCGAACATGAGATTCATATTCTGCACAGCCTGCCCGGCCGCTCCTTTAACCAGATTATCGATCGTGGAAACGGCTATGATCTTGTTCGTCCGTTCATCATACGTGGCGTATATATCGCAGTAGTTAGAACCGCGCACATGCTTTACCATGGGCGGATGGTCTACAACCCGGATAAAATGTTCTTTGCGGTAAAAATCCAGGAAGGTTTCTTCTATCATCTCCCGGTTGACGGGCCGTTTGGGAGTAGCATAGATTGTAGTGAGGATACCTCTGTCTATAGGCAGCAGATGAGGGGTGAACAGAACCTGAGGTTCTGTGCCGGTAAATTTCTGCAGAATGAACTGGATTTCGGGCGTGTGGCGGTGAGAAAGCAATCCATACGCGGAGAAGTTGCCGAATACTTCGGGAAAGTGGGTTTGTTGTTTGGCTTTGGCGCCGGCTCCTGTAACTCCCGATTTGGCATCAACGATAATACTGTGCGGGTCGATGAGGTCGCTCTCCACCAGGGGGGCCAGCGGCAGGATAGCTGCGGTTGGATAACAGCCGGGATTAGCCACCAGCCGCGCATTACGGATCTGGTCCCGGAAAAGCTCCGGCAGGCCAAATACGGCTTCTTCAATAAATCCGGGAACAGCATGCTTCTTTTTGTACCACTGTTCATACATTTCGGACGAGCCGAGCCTAAAATCACCGGATAGGTCGATAATCCGAAATTTATCCAGCTTGTGCTGTTTAACGAAGTCCATGGAAACGCCATGGGGCAGGGCCAGGAACACCAGATCCAGGTCGTGGTCGTCTAGCTGCTCTACTGGCTGCAATTCCAGGTCTGTTAGCCCCTTAAAGTGGGGGTGGATGGAAGAAAAAGAGTGCCCCGCTTTACTCTGGGAGGTTATGATTTCAAGGCTGATATCGGGATGGTGGATGAGTAACCGGACCAGTTCCGTACCTGTATAGCCCGTGGCCCCGACAACTCCAACTTTATATTTAGACATGAAGAGCCTCTACTTCTTTTATAGATTCTGTTAATACGTTTATAAGTGTGTCCAGCTCTTCCCTGGAGATGATCAGCGGGGGCACGATACGCATAACGGTATCGGAAGCGCAATTGGAAAGCACGCCCCGCTCAAGCATGGCATTCACTACTTTGGCGCCCGGAAAGGCCAGTTCTACACCGATCATGAGTCCCTTGCCACGTATCTCCTTAATGGCACTCCATCCGCTGGCAATATCCTGCATCTTTTCTATGAAATAGGCCCCCTTTTCGGCAGCTTGTCCGGCCAGATCTTCATCGACGATGGTTGTGAGTGCGGCATGGGCGGCGGCACAGGCCAGTGGGTTCCCGCCGTAGGTTGTGCCATGTTCGCCATGCTTAAAAGCGGAAGCCACTTCTTCTGTTGCAATAACGGCGCCGATGGGGAAGCCTCCGCCCAGCGCTTTGGCAGAAGCGACGATATCCGGCCTGATGCCGTAGTGCTGATAGGCAAACATTTTGCCTGTCCGCCCGATACCGCTCTGAATTTCATCCAGAATAAGTAAAACATCGTGCCGGTCGCAAAGAGCGCGTACTTCCCTGATGTAGGATTCTTCGGCCGGATGGACGCCGCCTTCGCCTTGTATCGGCTCCAGGATAACGGCGATAGTGTTGTCGTCAACCTTTTGTGAGAGGGCTTCGATATCATTCATCGGCACGCGGTCAAAACCGGAAGGGAGGGGGGCAAAGCCCTTCTGATACTTTTCCTTGCCCATGGCAATAGTTCCGAGCGTCCGGCCGTGGAAACAGTTTTCCATAGACAGGATGTTGCCGGTTTTTCCTTTGATATACGCGTACTTCCGGGCCAGTTTTACAGAGCCTTCTATAGCTTCAGCCCCGCTGTTGCAGAAAAAGGCGCGGTCCAGGCCGGCTACCTCCGTCAGCAGTTTTGCAAGCTTGCTTTGTGGTTCGTTGTAATACAGGTTGGAGACGTGGATAAGTTTTTCTGCCTGATCTTGTATGGCCTTCACCACAGCCGGATGAGCATGTCCCAGGCTGTTTACAGCAATACCGGCCAGCGCATCCAGATACATTTTGCCATTGGTGGCTTTCACATATACTCCTTTTCCCTCGGTGAGTGTAATGGGGTAGCGGCCATACAGATCAAAATGATACGTATCAGCAAGTTCTTGTGCGGTGTCTTTCATGGTGTTTAGTTGATTGGCTATTAGTTATTTCGTTATTAGTTAGGAAAGAGGACCCCGAGTAACTAATAACAAGTAACGAATAACTACATATTAATTGTTAATCGTGAACCCTTTATTTGTTATCCCCTTTTTATCATAGTGCCTGGACGTTCCTCGGCGAGGAGCGCCTTCAGGATGCTGTGTTTGGCCATTCCGTTTACAATATGAGCAGACTGAACGCCTTTTCTCAGTGCAATAATACACGATTCTATTTTGGGAATCATTCCTCCCTGAATCATGCCCCCTATCTCGGCCTCGGCCTGTTCCAGCGAGATCTCATGAACCAGCGTGGAAGGGTCGTCTTTATCGCGCATTAGCCCGTCTACATCTGTTAAGGCAATGTAGCTGGAGGCTCCGAGAGCCCCCGCCATATGTCCGGCAAACATATCGGCATTTATATTATAATCATTCAGGTCTCTGCCTGTAGCTACAGGCGAAATAACCGGTACATAATCTGCACGGATAAGGTGGCGGATGAGCCCGGTATCGATTTCTTCCACATCACCGACAAAGCCGAGGTCTGTCTCTTGCTCTTTACCGTCGGCGAGGAACCGGTGCAGGCGTTTACGCGCGGTAACCATGCCACCGTCTTTGCCAGACAGGCCCACGGCCATTAATCCTCCCCCATTTATCAGCCTTACCAGTTCCGAATTTACTCTGCCCGTCAGCGCCATCTCCACATAGCGCATCGTTACAGCATCCGTCTTACGGTGCCCTCCTACAAACTCCGATTGAAGGCCCGCTTCGTCAAGAAGTTCTTTTATCGCTCTTCCCCCGCCGTGGACAATAACCGGCATGATGCCGAGCTCCTTCAAATGGATAATATCGGTTACCACACTCTGTTTAACTTCGTCATCTGTCATGGCATTGCCCCCGTATTTTATGAGGACGATGGTTCCTGCAAGAGCATTGATTAACCTGGTGCTATAATTAACTGGCGGTTCGATAATGGGTATTGTTATGTATGGATGTTTGGTAAAGTTAAAAAACGGACGGCGAGGAAAGAGGTCGGGAATCCCGATAGCAGGGTGCTGGTTATATCCGGCGCTGGCGCGGACACGGATACACCCCGGCCATGCCGCGTAGCCGCGGATGGATGAGAAGGGTTAGTGACTGCAAAACATGTAAAACTACCATAGTGGCTGGTTACCGGGTAAAATTATATGTAAGCAAGTAAAGCTCAGAAGCCTATAATAAGCATCAAAGATCTCATTTTGGAGGGATAATAGCAAGAAGGGAGGTGGGGAATTGG
Organism: uncultured Balneolaceae bacterium; assembly: GCA_937982515.1. Classification (GTDB taxonomy): domain Bacteria; phylum Bacteroidota; class Rhodothermia; order Balneolales; family Balneolaceae; genus CALJMB01. The sequence continues at coordinate 2,431 of CALJMB010000256.1, read as the reverse complement.
TGAATTAGGAATTGGGAATTGGGGGTGGGGGGTTATCACTCCTAATTCACCAATTCCTAATTAAGAATCAGTGGGCGTGGGTATTCAGCGTCAGCATGCTGTGGGCGGTGAGCTGGATGACGCGAAGATCCATCGCCAGGGAGCGTTCTTCAATATAAATAAGATCCCGCCTAAGACGCTCACGCATATGAATCAGATCCAGCGTTCCTCCCCGGTAACCCGTTGCCTGGGCCAGCCCGGTAAGCCCCGGCCGTACGGCAAACCGTTTATAGAAATCAGGGAATGTGGAATTCCAGTGCGAATTTTCCTCTACGGGATAAGGGCGTGGACCCACAATACTCATGTCGCCTTTGATGACATTGATAAACTGGGGGATTTCATCCAGGTTTGTCCTCCGTAAAAATTCGCCGAATTTAAAGATGCGGGAATCTTTCTCCTGGGTAATATCCGGCCCTCCATTAACAGGCGCAGGCTGATTGCAATGCATGGTGCGGAATTTATAGCAGATGAAAGTCCTGCCGTTCAGCCCGGTGCGTTTCTGTTTAAAGAGCACCGGCCCGCTGGATGAAAGCTTGATTCCAAGTGTGATAAAAGGATACAGGATCAGGAGGATTATTATCCCTATCAGGCCGAAAAAAATGTCTACCGTTTCTTTCCAGTTCGGCCGTTCGTTGTACGTTCCGAAATAATCTATGGTGACGGTAGAGATTCTGAGAAACTGTTGGTCAGAGTACATGGTATAGTTACCGTTGAATAATGAGTTTTTAATAAAAGGGGAAGTATTAAGTCCGTTGGGCTTAAATGGTGGAGACATATGCTAAAGAGGTATTGGTAATCACATCATCAGGTGGTATGTGCCAAGAATCATTCTTTAATCAACCATCTGTGATTTGTGGCGGGTTATTATCCATACGTATTCAACTGCGAAGCATCCTGGTGGTATAGATGCCTCCTCGCTCGGCGCGGAGTTGCTTTTCAGCGATTTTATTCTCTACAAATTCCTCAAACTGATACTTAAAGCTTGCTTTGCTGAACTTTTGAACAGACTGAATGATTTTTTGTTTGTCGAACTGCATCTTTTCGAACCTATCCATTGCATAGATCAGAGCTTCGGGGGTTTGATGCTGAAAGAATGTGCCGTTTACACCTTCGCGGATATAATCGCGGGTGCCGCCTTTATCAAACCCGATAACCGGCACGCCGGTTGCCATAGCTTCAACGGGACTCATGCCAAAGTCTTCTTCTGTTGCGAAAATGAACCCTTTGGCAGAAGATATGATTTTCATTTTGGTGTATTCATCCACATAACCCATCAGATGGATGTTCGGGGATTGGATGAGTTTTTCAAGCCGTTTGCGGTCATTACCGTCGCCCATAATGTACAGTTTCCGGTTCATCGACTTGTTAAAGGCTTCGATAAGCAGATCTACCCGCTTATAAGGGACGAGGCGCCCCAGGCTGACGTAGTGATTTCCAAACGTCTGCTTCGCGTGCTTTTTATGGTCGGCTACTTCGATGGGGGGGTAGATTACGTCTGCCGGGCGGCGGTAAATCTTTTCGATTCTGCGTTTTACCGTCTGAGAATTTGCGATAAAGTAATCAACCCGGTTAGAGTTGGTTACATCCCAAATACGGACGTAATTCATGATAAACCGGAGCAGGAAGCGTTTGATTCGGCCGATATCATTTTCATTATACAGGTATTCGTGATACTTAACCCACGCCTGCCGGAGCGGAGTATGCACATATGAGATGTGAACGGCATCAATATCGGGTAACACGCCTTTGGCCCACAGGTAGGAACTCGAAATGATCAGATCGTACGCTTTGAGGTCAAAATCTTCTATATATGTAGGATACAGGGGGAAGAGAGCCCGGTAGTACTTGCGCTTCCATGAAGAGTCCTTAAATGCCGGATGCTCCGTCACGTTCCGCCCCTTAAAATATTTCTCTTTTACTTTTTCATCGCATATTAGAGTATAGACATCTGCCTGTGGGTAGAGCTCGCTAATAATGGATGTTACTTTCTCTGCACCCCCAAGTTGAAGCAAGTAGTCAGTTACAATTGCAACCTTCATGATAATGGTATTTAGTTAGCAACAATTATAGTTGGCATTTCAACTTTTGATTGACCATCGATTATTTTTAACAGTTAAATGCAACATTTATACCGAAAAGGCCTTACGAAGAGGATATCCGCCGCTCGGAAAAATCTGGCACCGAAAACAGGCAATAGGGTTTTATAGGGGTACTATTTGATAGAGCTATTATTTAAGCATTGCACAGAAGCGGCTGAAAAAAAGTGTACTGAATTGTGTACAGTGTATATAATACAGTACAAAATGCGATGGTTTTTGAAGTGGATATAAACGTATATCTTTGGACGTGTGGACAACTAGCCCGGGGAAGCGGATTTGAGGGTGATCCGCAG
>CALJMB010000255.1 GCA_937982515.1 uncultured Balneolaceae bacterium | reverse complement strand
ATCTGCGGCCCTAAAGCAACGCCTGGTGTATTAGCTCGGCAGGATGATAGGCTTTCTTCTCCACGCCATCCATAATCTGGTGCCGGCAGGAGAAGCCGGGGGCACAGATAAGGCCGCCGGTTTCGGTTTGCCGGAGCGCCGGGAAGAGTACAAGCTCTCCGATATCCATAGATACTTCATAGTGGTCGGCTTCATAGCCGAAGCTCCCGGCCATGCCGCAGCAGCCGGTTGCAAGATCTGATACGCGGTATCCGGCCGCCTTCAGCGCCGCGAGCGTCGGGTCGTTGCCGGCCAGTGCTTTGGCATGGCAGTGGCCGTGGAGATGTACCTGCTGTTCCCCGCCGTTAAACAGCGACCTGCTTTCAGGCCGGTTTTGCAGGGCGCGGACAAAGAACTCCTCAAACTGATAGGCCTGGCCGGCCAGGCGGGTGGCCAGGCTCAGCTTGCTATCTTCGCACAGATCGGTGTACTCGTCGCGGAGGGTCAGAATCTCCGAAGGTTCCAGTCCAATAATGGGGATATCCTGATCGGCATAGGCATACAGCTGTTCAATGTTGGCGTCGGCCAGCCGTTTGGCTTCGTCCAGCATGCCTTTGGACAACTGGGGCCGGCCCGTCTCGATTACCCCCGGCACCAGCACTTCATACCCCAGCGCTTCCAGCACGTAAATGGCGGCTTTGGCGATGTGCGGTTCGTGGTAGTTGGTAAAGATATCGACCAGAAGCACAACCTTGCCCCCGGTGGCTTGTTGGCCAGATGAGGCTTCTCTTCTGTTGAACCACTTCATGAAGGGAACCCGGGCGAAGGTCGGGAGTGTGCGTGCGGGATGCACATTCACAAACTGGCGCAGCAGTTCTTTCCCCACGGGTGTCTGCATAAACCAGTTAGATAGTACCGGCATCGCGGCGGCAAGCGGGTAGAGCCTTCCGGCCTGGCCAAAGAAGCGCTCCGACAGAGAAATTCCGTGCCGCTGGTGCCAGCCGTGCATAAACTCCGCTTTCATAGGCGCCATGTCCACATTGGCGGGACACTCGCTCTTACAACCTTTGCAGCTGATGCAGAGATCCAGGGCATCGCGGAGCTCTTCTGAGGAGAACGCCTCCGGCCCTCTTCCGGCAAACAGCTGACGGAACAGGTTGGCACGTCCGCGCGTGCTGTCTTTCTCTTCTTTGGTGGCCATGTACGAGGGGCACATCGTACCGCCGCTCTCCGCCAGTTTTCGGCACACGCCGGCCCCGTTGCACAGTTCCAGCGCGTTGCCGAAACCGCCCTGCCGCCGCCAGTTAAAGACGGTGTCGACCTCTGGCTGCCGGTAAGGGGGAGAGAAGCGAAGATCTTCGTCAATGGGTTTGGGATCGATTATCTTACCGGGATTAAACAGATAGCCGGGATCCCAGAGTTCTTTCACCTGCCGGAGCAGCGGCATCATTTCAGCGCCCAGCACCTTTTCTATATAGGGCGCGCGGGCGCGGCCATCGCCATGCTCGCCGGAGAGCGACCCCCGGTAGGTTCGTACCAGCGAGGCGATCTCTCCGGCCATATCCTTCATCTTCTGCCGCCCTTCGGATGTTTTGATATCCATAACCGGACGCAGGTGCAATTCTCCCACTGAGGCGTGCGCATAGAACACGCAGTTGGTATCGTACTTGTCGAGGAGGGCCTGAAAATCATCCACATAGTCCGGCAGATCCTGTACCCGCACGGCTGTGTCTTCACAGAAAGTGGGTGACTGTTCATCCGCTCCCAGCCCCATCAGGAGGCCCAGCCCCGCCTTTCGCAGCTCCCACACCCGGTTTATGTCGTTGATATCTGTAAGGAGGGGGGCGGCTTCAGACAGCTTTTGAGAGGCCAGTTTCTGCTGTAGTGACCGGGCTTTATCCAGAAGCTCGCTATAATCATCCCCTTCAAACTGGATGATGAGAATGCACTCGGGCTCGCCCTCCAGAAAGAAGCGGTTGCGCTTCTGTTCAATGTTACCCTTCGTGGCATCCAGAATGATGTGGTCTACCAGTTCCACCGCGGCAGGATCGTACCGCACCGCTTCGTTGGTGGCTACCATAGCTCCCCGGATGGACGAGAAGTGCGGCACGAGCATCACCTTGTAGGGATCCGCCGGCACGAGGTTTACTTTAGCAGAGACGGTTATAGCCAGGGTGCCCTCACTTCCGCAGAGCAGCTCGGCCATGTTGAACAGCCTGCCATTGGGGTCAAACGGTTGCATAGTGCAGAGTTTATCGAGCGCATAGCCCGTGTTGCGCCGGATGATTTCGGGATGGGGGTAGGCGTTGAGGATCGCTTCTCTGTTGTTCTCTATGAGCCGGGTTATGCCCCGGTAGATGTGTCCTTCCAGGCTATCCAGCCGCTTTTTCTGTTCCAGTTCCTCACCGGTCAGGGGTTTAAATACCGCCATGGATCCGTCGCTTAACACCGCTTCGATCTCCAGTACATGCTCGCGTGTGGTTTTGTGCTTGATGGAAAATGAGCCGCAGGAGTTGTTACCGATCATTCCGCCCAGCATGCATCGGTTGGTCGTGGCTGTGTCGGGGCCGAACATGAGCTGGTGTTTTCCGGCTTCCCGGTTCAGCGTATCCCGGATGACGCCGGGCTGAACGCGTGCATATAGTTTCCCCGGATTCAATTCCAGAATCTGATTCATGTGGCGCGATACATCCATGATGATCCCGTTACCCGTAGTTTGTCCGGCCAGGCTCGTACCCGCGCTTCGGGGGGTGATGCTAATCCGCTCCCGGCCCGCCCTTAACACCAGCTGGCGGATATCGTGCAGTGACCGGGGAAATGCCACACCGCGCGGCAGCTCTTCATATATAGAAGCGTCATTAGCATAGAGCCGCCGCGTCTGTTCATCGGTGTGGATGGGTAAGGCCGTATTATACGGGTGATTCATATAGAGTACTGCTGATTTATGGTGGATATATGCTAAAACGGTGAATGATTAACCTAACAATTTTGGGGAAAGAGAAAAATGGAAAATCAGAGGCAGGATCTAAAATCCAACCCTCTTCCCTCGAGAGGAGATGAATAGCTGCACAGGTTCTGCAACTATTCTGGGGGGTGTCCGCTGGTTGTAGATCAGGTGCCGCTTGCTGCAGGCCGCCTCTCCCGTCTTCAAGTGGAACAGACTCTGCCACGCGCCGCGTGGCAAAGTCTGATAAACTTTATTAGGAGGAATGTAAAGGAGAGACAGACAGCCTAATCCGTGCAGATGCGGGCACGATGGGCGCCCCTAAATCCCCTAAAGGGGACTTGTTTGGCTGGTTGCCACTTTGGTGTATTGCCAGGGAAGATGTAGGACATTCACCTGCTGGCGGTTATGCTACATCTAAGCGGAACCGGCAACATTCCCAAAGTCCCCTTTAGGGGATTTAGGGGTTTAATGGCGTGAGCAGCCTGCGCCGACCACAGTCGGGATCCGCTCGTGCCCCTTCGGGCAGCCCCACCTGCCTCCTGCTTACCGCCGCTGCTTACTGCTTACCGTTCACTGTTCCCTGCCCCGCCGCGGGCTGGAAATGCCGGGCAGGATGCCCGTCCTACCCAAGAACCCTACTCCTCCAATCTGCGCCCATCTGTGGCTCTTTCCACCACGTTCATCAGTGAAAACCCGCGGCTATTTATCACAGGCCGAAGCTGGCAGCGGCGCGTTGTACAATCTCATCTCCGATAGCCAGGCCGGCTGTAGCGGCTGGACTAGGGGCATTGAGTACGTGGATTTCATTTCGGGTGGTCTCGATATAAAAGTCGTTCAGAATATTGCCGTCCGGTTGCAGGGCCATGGCGCGGACTCCTGAAGGGGCGGGGATTAAATCCGAGGCTTGAATAGAGGGAATCAGCTTTTGCAGGCCTTTTACAAAGGCTCGCCTGGAGAGAGAGCGGTAGTATTCCTCCATCCCCATCCGCCAATGTTGTCTGGCCAGATTCCAGAATCCGGGGAAGTTTATGGTCTCTATCGTCTCTTCCAGGTTGAAGGAGAGTTTGTCGTAGCCTTCGCGTTTAAATGCGAATACCGCGTTGGGACCGCACTCCACCCCACCCAGTGCCATGCGGGTAAAGTGAACGCCCAGAAAAGGGAACTCAGGATTCGGCATAGGGTAGATGAGTCCCTTTACCATATGCTCGGCTTTGGGCTTCAGTTCGAAGTACTCGCCCCGGAACGGGACAATCTGGACGGGTGTCTTAACTCCTGCCGAGGCCGCCACGCGGTCAGAGTACAGTCCCGCGCAGTTGATCAGATATTTCGCGGTGAAGGCTCCTGAAGGGGTCATTGCTGTTACCGTGCCCTGCGAGTGGGTGATGTGCGTTACAGGATGGGAAAGCATCACCCGGTTACCGGCCTTTTCAATAAGCTGCCTGAGCTTTATACAAACATCAGTAAAATCAACAATCCCCGCGCAGGGCACGTGGATGGCTTTGAGTCCGCTGGCGTACGGTTCAATCTCCGCCAGTTCCTGCGCGTCTATAATTTTGATATCTTCGATCCCGTTGATTTTTCCTGTCTCAAAGATTGCATCCAGCCGGGGCAGTTCTTTCTCATCGGTGGCTACAATCACCTTTCCGCAGATATCGTAAGCAACGTTATGTTCTTCGCAGAAATCTACCAGCTGATGACGGCCCTGCACACAGTTTCTGGCCCGGTAACTGTTGGGCTTATAGTAGATGCCCGAGTGGATAACCCCTGAATTGTTGCCCGTTTGGTGAGCGGCAACACGATTTTCTTTTTCGAGAACGAGAATCTTCAGGCCGGGGTGTATTACAGATAGTTTATAAGCTGCCGAGAGGCCGACGATACCGGCTCCGACTATGATAAAATCGTACGTCATTGAGATAAGAAAGTAGGTCAGTAACAAAAATTTATTGCCCCTGAAACTATTAAACCTGGATATATTATCCCAATATAAAAAAGCCTCCCCTGAGGAGGCTTTGTTTAATCTGGTCTGCGGTTTGTTCAGCGTACGTTCGGAATTAGCATTTAATACGGATTCCATCTCATTATACCAGTGCACTCAATGGCTCCGGCATTTAAGCCGGGGATAAGGCAAGACCCAGAGCCGGAAGGGCTAAAGCCCTGTCTTGTCAGGGCTCATGGTGATCCCCGGCTCAAAAGCCGGGGCAATTTGCACTGACATCAAGAAATGAAATCCGTATAAGAAGGCCGGGGAGTAGACTCCCCAGGCGGGGCTGTTATGTTCAGTTCGATCTCGTCCCGGTGCTCTGCCCCGGGACGCGGCCCGAGGCTGCTCTGCTGCCTCGAACCGGCACCGGGGCAGAGCACCACACTGCAGGCCGGGCGTTCCGCATCCGCCAACTGGCGGAGGAACGAGACGGGAGTTCAAGGAAAACGTAATAACCCTTCTCCCTCAAGGGATGCATTTTAAAGCGCCGCTTCTTATTTCACGCTCAGTTATTATTGCCGGCAAAATCTTCCCAGGTATTTTCACTGAGCGGTCGGGCAACATACCTGAAGATCTGGCCGCCATCGGTCGGGAGTTCATCCAGTTGTTCGTAACGGATGGCGTCGAGCCAGCGATGGCCGAACTCTCCCCAGAGCGAGTAGCGCCGTTCAAAAAGAATCTGATCGATAACATCTTCCCGGTCGGTACTGGCGAATGGTGCCAGGTTCCAGGTTTGCCGCACGAGGTTTATGGCATCAACAGCATTGGCCAGGTCGGTTCCTTCATTGCGCTGCGCTTTGGCTTCGGCATAGATCAGAATCAATTCTTCATTTCTTATCCAGGGCACGGGAGATGTGTTAGACTCGAAGCGTGCATCCTGATAGGCAGAGGAGAGCCCCACCTGGATCACCGCATCATCCCGTTCAAAAAACTTTTGGACGACCCGCTCATCGCCCGCTTCCGCGTCATCAATCATAGAAGGATGCACCATCAATATCTGGTTGGTGGCGGCATTGGGGGGATAGTAGTAGGGGTTGAATTGATCGGGCGGCCCGCTATATACAAAGTAGGCTCCTTTATTCATCACATCTTCTCCCTGCGCCAGTTCAAAGAACGGTTCGGCGGCTTCTAACGATTGGATAGCTCCGCCCCAGTCTTCAGCATAAATAGCTGTCCGCGCGTCGATGGCCCGGTTCAGAATGATAAACGTTGCGGGGGTATTGAAAGATGCCAGCCCGTTGGTGAGATTGAAAGCGAAGCTGCTGCCGGCATTTTCCAGATCTGTCTGCGCTTCGTCAAGCAGTGCTCTGATCCGGGTAAGGCCTTCGTCAAAGGAGATAAAGGGTCCCGGATTAAGCGGATCTGCTACATCAAAGCGAATGCCTCCCGTATTGGCATCCTTCCCGTGGGTAAGCAGCGGTATAAGGTACTGAAACGCCTTGATGGTTTTGGCAAAGCCCAGGTACCCGTTAGCTTCTTGTTCGGTCAGGGCGCCGGTGTTTTGCACAGCCTGTAACAGAAGGTTCGCCTGTTTAATAGCCCCGTAAGGAACAGACCAGATCTGTCCGGCCTGGTAGAAACTCTCCTCGGTTTCGGCGTTGATGTTTTTGTCAAGGCCAAGCCACTGGTCCATAAAGCGGGGATCCGAGGCGTACATCGGGTAGAACTCCCGCCCGAGGCTTCCGGTGAAGTCCAAAGCCCCGACGGTACTTCCGCGGTGGCGCGATTCCAGTCCCGAGGCCAAATTTTGAAGCTGCCCCGGCGTGGCGTTTTCCAGTACTTCGTTTACAGAAGGGTTGTTCGGATCGTTGATGCGGTTGGGATCGACCAGATCACATGCGGCTAACCCGGTTATCGCCAGCATCAGAATACATGTTGAAGTTTTTAACGTAGTCATAGGTCTGAATTTCTTGGAGATTAAAAGTCTAACTTCACATTGAAAAGCACTTTCCGGGATGAAGGATATTGGGCCACATCGATGGATTGGTTGATGGCCTGGGTTCCGAAGGTAGAAACCTCTGGGTCATATCCGTCATAAGCCGTCCACATCCACAAGTTACTGCCCGATACGCCCAGACGGATGCGGTTCACGACACCTCCGAAGGTTCGGCTGAGAAAATCGACAGGTACGGTGTAGTATAGTCCCACTTCCCTGAGTTTTACATAGCTGGCATCCTGTACATAGGATTCGGGCGGACGCTGGCTCAGACGCAGACTGCCCATCGGTGTACCGTCGCCGCTATTGTCATTCCAGTCGGCCGAGGTTCCCCCTCCATCTGTCAGAAACTGGTAGAGGTTTACGTTGTGATTGCCCTGGCTCCAGTGGAAAAGGAAGTTGAACTGGAAGTTCCGGTATAGAGCGATCTCATTACCAAATGACATCTGAAAGATGGGCTGGGCGTTGCCATAGATGGTATAACGCGGTTCGCCGCTTTCGGTCAGCGGAATGCCTACAATGGTTGTAGGCGAGTACCCTTCTTGCAGCAGATAATTACCGAGAGAGACCCCGAATCCGCCCGACACATCATCGGGTATGGTTAGTTCGGTGATTTCTGATTTGTTAGACCAGAACAGCAGATTTGAGGTCCATGAAAAGCCGGAAGTGCGTACCGGGGATACATTCAGCCCCAGTTCTATGCCGTTGTTCACCAGCTCGGCCGCGTTGGTGGCGATGGCCGTCACGCCGGTTGAGCTGGGGGTAGGGAGGTCGAGAATCAGGTCTTCAACCGTTTTCCTGTAGTAGGTGGCGGTGAAAGAAAGCCGGCCTTCTAAAAAGACCAGATCCGTACCGAACTCAAGCTCCTTGGCCCGTTCGGGAACCAGTGTGGGGTCGATGTCGCGGGAGGAAATGGTTAACCCGAGATTTCCGCCGATGTTCACCCCATTCAGCGCCAGGAAGGTATCGCCGAAATTTGGCAGCCCCCCGGTTTCGCCATACGCCACGCGGAGTTTAAGCTGTTCAAAGGCATCGATGGTCCAGAAATCAAAATTGGTGATGTTGGCTGCCAGTGAAGCTTTGGGATAGAAATGGTAATCATCCTGTGTGTAGTTCAGGGAAGAACGATCGAGGCGGGCACCTACGGTGGCAATCAGCTTATCGTCCCAGTTTACTTCCTGTTGGCCAAACCAACCTAAGTCGATAATCTGCTGTTCGCTTTGATTTAATACCGATTGAACTTCCGATTGGCCAATGCTCGTTTGTCCGGGTACCAGCCCCTGCCCGCGCAGTTGTTGCCGGTTTTGCTGCTGGTCAAAGCGGGAGAAGCCGACCTGGGTACTTAAGCTCATGCTGCCGATCCCCGTATCCAGGTCGTTATTAAATAGTAATACAGCCTGCAGGTTGGTATTCAGGTTGTCATTAGCCGTATGGATCACATCACCCGGATTGGAAGTGGCCTGTTGATTTTGCAGAAACTCGGGGAAGTAGACCATACTGTTGTAATTCAGATAGTCAAAACCACCTTTTACAGAGACGGAAAGAACAGAGGCATGGCCCTGATAGATGTCGGCTTCAAGGCCCAGAGACTGTATGAACCGGGTGATATCTTCGTCATTCTTTGCATGAGCAATTATAGCAAGCGGATTATCCGCAAAATAGGGGTTGATGGGATAGTTGCCCTCTACATCGGGAAAGAGCTGTGCGTAGGCGGGGGTAGCGGAGATGGTATATCCTATAGAGCCTCCCGTTCCGTTTTGGTTTCCGGTAAATCCCCGCTGGTTGTCTGTTTTAATAAAACTGGAATTAGAGGACACCCGGATACGCTCTGTGATATTATGATCGAGGTTAGCGCGTAGGGAACCTCTGTTAAACAGGGTGTTTCGAATGATTCCTTCTTCAGAGTGATATCCGCCGGAGACATAGAACCGCGTTTGGGCGTTACCGCCGGAGACGCTTATATTCGATTGAGACAGAAATCCCGTATTGCCATACACTTCCCGCTCATAATCAAACAGGTTACCCGATGCAACCGCATCCTGATAGCGTTGTATCTCCTGGCTTTGGCGGGGCTCTTCGGGGTAAAAACTTCGAATCTTCTCTTCATTCCAGGATGCAACCCCCAATAAGTTCAGGGCGCTCGAGAATCCTGTATTCTGTTCCACACTAACCTGCGTGTCGCCGGCGCTTCCCCGTTTGGTGGTAATGATTACTACGCCCGCGTTGGCCCGCTGGCCATAAATAGCTGCCGCAGAAGGGCCTTTTAGTATTTCAATACTTTGAATGTCATCAGGGTTCAGATCCGCGAGCCGGTTCCCTCCGTTATCCTCTCCCGATCCTGTAGCTCCCGTAATTTGATAGCGGCCATTGCTGATGGTAGAGTTATTAACATATACACCGTCAATAACGTAGAGAGGCTGTGACGATCCGGCCCCCAGGGTACTGACTCCCCGCAGCTGAACGTTAAAGCCGCCACCAGGCGCACCGGAATTGCTTCGGATATTAACTCCGGGCAGTTTCCCTGAGAGGGCGTTGTCTATAGTCGGGGGAGCCACTGTCCCTGTCAGCTCTTCAGCACTTACCGTAGATACGGCGTTGGCCAGGTTCTGCCGCTTTATGGTGCTGGCCAAACCCGTAACGACCACTTCTTCGAGGTTTGCCACATCGGGGCGGAGCCGGATGGTTACTTCCGGATTGTTGGCAGATACTTCCATATTTATTGAGATGTATCCTATATAGGTAACCCGCAAATTAGCGGCCTGTCCGGGCAGTTCAATAGAAAACTCTCCTTCAATATTTGTGGTTGTACCGGCGCCAGAAGCCTCATCGTACACATTGGCTCCTATCAGAGCCTCTCCGGTATTTTGATCGGTTATCGTACCTCTGACGGTAAACTGTGCCAGTGCATTTTGTGACATAAGCACCAGAACAGCCGCAAGAAGTAAGGTTCTATAAGGTGTATTCATAGCAGTATGATTGGCATTAACTCTTATTATTTTGATAGGTACATGTAAATATTACAGTAAATAACTATTTAAGGGCAAAGCTATAAAATGATCAGGCGTTTAACGATTGCAGAAACCACACCCCGCTGTATATATGTCCTGCACGAATAACCCATAAGCATCATGCCTTTGAAAACTTTTCACAGAATGGGATCAGGCTATAAACTCTGTCATTACGGTCTAATCTATTTGTGATGAGACGACATATGCAGTGACGAAGGGCTATATATTGAATTAGCGTTAGCCGCCTCGGAATCCTTTTAACACGTGCTAAGTGGTTTGAGATCATTTGAGGAAGTGTTTCCCTTTGAAGAGTTTGTCTCGGGCATGTTGGGGACAGGCTCTTCGCGCTATACCTTACGAGATCGTCCTGGCAGGAAAATTAATTAAGACACCCTCCCGAAATTTCTTACTTTACCTGCCGTTTATAGTATAGCTTCAGTAATAAAGATAAAATCGTAACAGGAAACGGATTCAACTCTTATGTACTCCCTAAAAAATATGAGCGTAATGGCCTTGGTTGTTGTGGCGTTTATCAGCTGTGGCAAGCAGGAGAATAGTTCAAAACAACAGCAAGAGGCCATGCAGCCCGCCGATTATGTGGAACAGGCCGGCTTTGAGGATTTTGATGGAAATACTGTGGCATTATCTGAATTTAAAGGGAAGGTAGTTCTGATCGATTTCTGGGAGACATGGTGTAAGCCCTGCCTGGATAGTTTTCCGACTATGCAGAAACTGATGAGCGACTATCCGGATGATTTCGTTGTTCTGGCCGTCACTCCGGGTTTTGCAGACACCGAAGAAGATGCCCGGAAGTTTATTTCAAATCACGATTACGATTTCGTCTATCTGCTGGATGCAGACAAGCTTCATCAGAAACTCCGGGTTCAGGGTATTCCTTATAAAGTGTTTGTCGATGCAAACGGCAACTACATCGAATCATCTATGGGGAGTAACGGGCCCGAGGCAGACTATGAGAAAGCTGTTAGTATAATCGAGAAATATAAAGATTCCTGACTCAGGCAGAGGGTGCAACAAACTGTAGAACTGTAG
>CALJMB010000254.1 GCA_937982515.1 uncultured Balneolaceae bacterium | reverse complement strand
TTGGCGGGCCGGGCGGTGGATGTGTATCTGGGATTCGCCTCACCCGACGGCACCGATGCATCGGACAGCGTCTACCTGGGGCGGATGGAAGTGAGTTAACCTTCCCCCTAAACCTCCTGGGTTTTAAAAATCCGGGAGGTCTGGTTCCCGGGCTTTGCCTTCATCACCATAAAGGTGATATCGTCATCCTGAGCCTGATCTGCTGTCCATAATTTCGTACGCTGTATAAAGTACTCAATGATCTCCTCCGGATCGCAGGAGGCTACTTCCGCAAAGATGGATACCGCTCCTTCATAGCCGATCATCTGGCCGGCCTCACTCCGCAGCTCCGGGAAACCGTCACTCATCAGAATCACGGTTTCGCCGGGCTGAAGCTCAATTTGCTTGCTGTTGTAGCGAAAGTTGCCGGAACCTCCAAGCGGGATCCCTTTTAACGGTACCTCTTCAATCTCGCCTGAACGGGCCCGGTACACCAGTGCCGGCGGCATGCCCGCGCCTGCTAACTCCAGCGTCCGCCCTCTCAGCTTACCCAACGCAAAAGCCATGTACAGCCTGGGCAGGTGCATGCGCCGCAACGCGCGGGAAGCCTTGTGCAGAATCTCGGCTGAATCCGGCTCGTCTGCGTAGTTCGTAAAGAGGGTCTTGGCAGCCGTGACCACCGTGCCCGCCTGGGCGCCGTGCCCCGTTGCATCGCCGATAGCCAGTGTCAGCGTGCCATCCTCGCCCGGATAGAAGTCGTAGTAATCGCCCCCCACTTCGGTTGCCGTCTTCATATGTACTGCGATCTTGACCACGGGATGTTCGGGAACGGACTGTGGAAGCAATGAGAGCTGGAGCGCACGGGCCCGTTCGAGTTCCTGGGTCTGCCGTTCGTTTTCGGCCTGGAGATAGTTGGCCCAGGCTTCGGCGGCCTCAGCCCGCAGCTCTCTCTCGAGGAGGAGGGACTTCTCCCGCTCCTGGCGTGCAATACGGGTGCGCTGAAGCCGAAGTCCGCCCGCTATGAATCCGGTAAGGACGAGCAGGTACAGAAGGCAGGCCCACCACCTCAGCCACCAGGCAGGTTGCACAGTAAAGGAATACGAAGCGGGGGCTTTTGTCCACACGCCGCTGTTGTTTGAGGCAAGAACTTCAAAAGTATATTCCTTCGGCAGCAGAAAAGCGGACAGATTTGTGAGGTGAATCGCCGTCTCGTCCTTTTCAGCAGACCAGGCATCGCGGTATCCCCGGAGCCGCGTCTTGTAACGCACAGCTCTCTCGTCAGTCAGGCTGGGGGCCGCATAGTTAATGGTGAATTCATTGTTCCCCCAATGATCTTCTGTGAATTGCGCCTTTCGGATGTGTACGGGAGGAGGCACCGGGTTAGGCCGGTCGAGAGCGGGCCGATAGAGGGCCAGCCCCCCCGGCGTGCCGAAGTAGACCGCTCCGTCTGCTCCAGCGGAGACCGATCCGTGGAATGAGACTTCATCATTAGTCAACCCATCCTGCCGCGTCACGATCCGGATTATCTTTCGCGCCCCGGGGCCGATCTCCACCAGTCCTCCCGATGTACCGCCCCAAAGGGTGTTTGTCGCAGTTGAGACGGCCAGGCTCATTACATTGTTCTGCCGGACATTTTCAGCTATCCGCAATCGGGTCAACGCATCAGGATCTCCTCCCTCCAGGACAAACAGCCCTTCCGGCGTACCGATCCATAGCATACCGCTGTGCCAGATGAGCGCCTGAATGTTTTTCAACGGTTTCCCGGCCGACTCATTCCAGACGGGTTCCAGTACAGGCACGGTTATTTCACGTGCAAAATTCAGGCTACTGTCCCGGGCGGCCGGTAAGCGGTACATGCGCTCGCGTGAAAGTGGAAATTTGCTGCGAAAGAGGCCCTCTTCGTCGGTGCCGACCCAGACGTAGCCGCTGTCGTCCACCGCGATGGCGGAAGAGGTTGTGGCGGGAAAGCCGGCATTCACTCTTAATACGAACCATGTGTCTTCCAGAAGGCAGACGATCTTGTGGTAGCTGAGAAACCAGAGACTTTCTTCCGTCTCCTGTCTCTTCTCATCTGTCGGCAGCGGCAGACGTTTAATGAAATAGACACTGCCAAACGGAACAGTGGCCAGGCGCCACCTTCTCTCTAACTGCGGCAAGACATGGAAACGTACGTTGCCGGATACCGGAAGATCTGTTCCCTCCGGCAACAATACTGCCGACATGCCGTTAAGGCCGACCCATATCCGCCCCTGGATATCCTTCTCCAGAGCGTACACGATATTGCTGGGCAACCCCTGATCCTGCCGGATGAACGTGCTGCTGTCTGCCGGCCGTAAAAAGGCGAGCCCTCCGGTTGTGCCGGCCCATA
>CALJMB010000253.1 GCA_937982515.1 uncultured Balneolaceae bacterium | reverse complement strand
TCACAGCCGTAGAAGATCCCATACAGGATGAGGAAGTTATGGCTTACATCTACTCTCTGCTGGATCAGGTGCTGTACGGCCTCCAGTCTTCGTTTGATTACGTACTCATCGATACGGCGGCGGGAGCGTCCAAAGACCACCTGTGGGCTCTGGACCGATCCGATATGGCCCTGCTGGTTCTGGTCGACGAGCCGACGGTGATCTCCAACATGTACAAGCTCTGCAAAATGGTTCTGAATATCGACGATCAGTATCCTTTTGCCATGGTTATAAATCGCAGCAAGAGCGAAAAAGCGGCCACGTCTCTGCAAAACAGGTTCGACAACATCAGCAATTACTTCTTTAACAAGACATTTCCGTGCCTGGGCAGCGTGCCGCAGCACCCGGATATTGTGGATTCCATTAACCGTCAGAGTCCCATTGTACGTGCACAGCCGCACCATGAGGTCAGCAGCCGGTATGAAGAGATCACCAACAACATGATAACGCTGATGCAGAGCATGAGCCTGAATAACATCTTTTAATTTAAAACAGGAAGTAACGCTATGGCTACCCGTTTATCTGTGTGTATTGCATTACTGGTCTTCATAATCCGGATTTTATCCGGCTTTGATGTGGAGTCTTCCATGATACGAAGCGCCCTTGTCTTTCTGAGCCTGTTTCTCGGAATCAGGGCTATTGGTTTTGCCGCTATTATCATCAATGGCAAGGAGCTAAAGAATGAGGAAGAATACCAGGGAAAGATTAATCCTAAACAAGCGGGATAGATTTATGAGCAGATCTCTGCAAGACCTTGTAAACGCTTACTGCCAGGAACCAACACAAGGGTTGCGAAATGCTATTATAACAAAGTCGATGCCGCTGGTGCGCAGCATCATAGGCAAAATACGCCGCCCCGATAACGTATTGACCCAACACGAAGACCTTGTGAGCGTAGGCATACTGGGCCTGTTACAGGCGCTGAACAACTATAAGCTGGAGAAGAGCATCCAGTTCAACACCTTTGCCTATTACCGCATCCGGGGCAATATCATCGACTACCTGCGCCAGATCGATGAAGTATCCCGTATTAAGAGAACCACTTACGGCAAGGTTCAGAAAAAGATGGAAGAACTGATGCAGCGTTATGGCCGTAAACCTGCCGACGAAGAAGTTGCAAGAGCCATGAAGATGTCTCTGGGGGAGTATCACAAACTGTTAATGGGGGTTCAGCAGCGAAGTGTTCTTTCGCTGGATGACAGGATGTACGATGGCAGCAGCAGTGAATCTCTGGCCAACTATATAGAAGATAAAGACGCCCCCTTACCGGATGCAGGGCTGGATCAGGAAAGTATCTCCTACAAATTGAAAGAACAGATAAAGAAACTGAATGAACGGGAACGGCTTATCCTGGCCCTCTATTATTATGAAGACCTCACACTTAATGAAATTGCTTTGCTGCTGGGGCTCTCCGAAGCGCGCATCTCTCAAATAATCGGAAAATTACTGCTCGAACTAAAAGCTTCGCTTTCCAGAGAACCGGCTATGGATTAGGTATACGGATTCCATTTCTTGATGCCGGTATAATTGCCCCGGCTTTTAAGCCGGAGATGGACAGGAAGCATAGACCGAGCTTTAGCCCTTACTCCGTGGTGGAAAGGGCTAAAGCCCTTGGTGTTTTGGGTTGTTCTGCTATCCCCGGCCTGAAGGCCGGGGCCATTAGGTATACCGACATAGCTAATGGAATCCGTATTATATGCCAAATAGTAGCTACATTTCGACCGGGAAGTAGCTACTTCTCACCCGTTTAGTAGCTACTTCTTGGCCAAGTAGTAGTTACTTCTTGACCGTTTTATAGCTACTTCTTGGCCGGAAAGTAACTACTATCAGGACGGCTGGTAGTCGGGACATGCAGGGCGACCTGGGCGTAATCAATCGGGCAGCTTCCCGTTTGTATGAATCTGGCCAGTTGTTCTGCATCCATTTTTTGCCTGATCTTCGTGCTCTTGCTCTTCTTTGACCGCTTTTGCCTTGAACAGCTCTCTGTACATTTTGTACGTCTTCATAAGAGCCAGGTCATCGGGATTCTGTATCAGATGCACCCAAAGCTCTGTTTGTTCCTCCTCTGTTAACCTCCCCTGGAGGCAGCGCGTAATTTGTTCGATCAGCATCGGTTCCTCCTCTTTTAATGATTTATTCAATAAGCCATAGCGTATTATCATACCCCGGAACAGCCGTCTCTCCACGGATCCGATCACTCCGGGTGATCGGATCAGTAAAGAAACAGGACAGCGCAGCAAAACGCTACTTCACCGGCTCTAACCTTGCCCGAATAAAAACGTTCCCTGTCATATTCATTATCTGATCGGGTTAAAACGTATTATAATGAGAGTTTTATAAAAGGAAAGGCGGTTTATTCAACAGTTTCGGGCCGGGGAAAGTGCCTTGTATCCCTCCCGCATGAGCAGGTCCGCCGGCGCGCGGTGGTACGTTTCTCCGCTACAGCCGGCAGGTAGTAGTAACCACAGCGGCTATGTAGTTATGCTAACATAATGTGGGTTCGAGATAAGAAATGGATTTTACAGGCTCTCTCCACCAGCTGGCGGAAGCCCATCCGCACGACGGTTCCCATGTGGATGCGAGAGGCGTTCCGGGATCGGGACCCGGTACAGACCCACCCCCGGCCCCCTGTGGGTGGGGGGGAGACGGAGAGAGGGGGAGACTAAGGGATGCTTGCCGGTTTCCCCGCTCTGCATCGCTCCCTCTCTTCGTCTCTTCGTCCCTTATGATGTGGGAAGTCTCTAGACTTCCCACATCATAAGGGACGCAAGGAGGGGGGACTCCTTTCATAGCTCCGGCCACATACACCGGGCGGGCGTCTCTCCCTTCCTTGCCGGTGGTGTTCCGGGAGGGAAGGGAGAACAAAGCCTGCCCCGACAAACCTGTCGGGGAGGGATGGGTCTGCCAGCGGGCACCTAACCTGGAATAAGGCTCTATCCTGCTCCGGGAAAAGCCCCACCCCTGCTTCCCCCAATGGCCCGGCCTTCAGGCCGGAGCCATTGGGCCGATATCATACCATGCAATTGAATGAGCTGTTACGTTCCGCGGCAGAGCGGCGAATGGTGATGAACGTGCTTTGTCCTTTGCTCTTTTGCCATCCCTTCATATAAAGGCACCGTCTCCCGGTATCACCCTGGAGAGTAATACACCGGAGGCACAACCCGTCAGAGCGCTGCGAGCAGTTCGGAGATGTAGCGCCACAATTCACTAAAGAAGTGGCCGAATGTAACAGGCACGTAAGGAATGACCAACATCAGCATCAAAACCCCGATTCCAATTTTTAAGGGGAGGGCGATAAAGAATATATTGGCCTGGGGCATGATGCGGGCGAAAATGGCAAAGGAGAGATCCAGCAAAAACAGTACGACAATGAAAGGCGAGGCGAGCTGCACGCCTACGATAAACATATATACGGCTATTTCTATAAGAACAGGCGAAGCACCCTCCAGAGACGCCATGCCCAGAGGCAGTTGTTCAAAACTGTGGGCCAGTATGTGTACATACATATGAGGCCCATCTACCGACAGAAAGAGCAGCGTTCCCAATAAGATTAACATCTGGCCGATAACGCTGCTCTGATTTTGGGTAACAGGGTCTACAACTTGTGCAAAACCGAGCCCTATGTTGATGCTTAACAGCTTGCCGCCTATCTGTATGCCTCCGAAAACGATCTGTCCCGCCAGCCCTATAACCACACCTGTCAGCGCTTCGATAGTGGTGAGAATGACTACTTCGAGATTGCCGGGACTGGAGGGGAGGTGGCCGGCCTGTATGGGTATCACGGGGAAAAGCGCAACGGTTAACATCATCCCGAAAAAAGCTTTTACACGCGTGGGAATAGTCTGGAAACTAAAAAAGGGGGCCGTCAGCAATAGCGATGTTACCCTGACGAAAATCAGGAAAGCCGGCAGTATAAATTCTACAGATAAAATTCCCATGGCGGGTTTTGTTCATCAATCCGGGCTTATTTAGTTTCGGGCCTTTGGCTGCAAAGCGGCTGGAATTCTTACTTCTGAATTCAGAATTCAGAATTCAGGAGTCAGAAGTCAGAATGTGTGCGGTGCCGGGGTACCATCCATCTCACCTTTAGCAAAATGGAGTTAGTGATGTTCTCTGCAATTTGCCTTATTGCCGGTACGGCCCTTCGCATAATGGCGTTGGATCCCGGCAAAGGGAGGGAGCACGGATATTTTCTGAATTCAGAATTCTGACTCCTGAATTCTAAATTCCCGGCCCTCCGCCTATTGTGCAATGCTTGGAATAAAGTCGTAAATGCGTTCAGTAAAATTAACCGCGTACTGAAGCATAAAGCCGAACAATAAAAACAGGATGACCACCACGGCAATCATCTTCGGGATGTATGACAGTGTCATCTCCTGAACGGTGGTGGCGGCCTGCAAAACGGCAATAATCAGTCCAACCACCAGAGCGCCTGTCATAACCGGGCCGGCCAGGACTACAACAGCCGTAAGCGCTTCCTGAAGCCAAAAAATGCCTACTTCTTCATTCATACTCTATTCCTTTTTGTTATGCGAAACTCTGAACCATAGACTCCACCAGCAGATACCATCCGTCCGACAGTACGAAAACCAGTATTTTAAACGGAAGCGATACAAGTACCGGAGGCAAAAACATGATACCCATTGAAAGCAGTACCGAGGCCACCACCAGGTCTATAACCATAAATGGCAGATAAATCAAAAAACCGATCTGAAATGCTATCCGGAGCTCACTGAGAATGTATGAGGGAACGACGATATGCAGCGACAGATCCTCCACGCTGCCAACACTCGTTACACCGGCCAGATCCATAAAAAGAAGCAGATCTTTTTCCCTCGTCTGTTTTACCATAAACTCTTTGAGCGGTACAGAGGCTCTGTCGAGGGCCTGGGCCTGTGTAATCTCTTCCTCTATGTAGGGTTGAATGGCCCCTTCATTGATCTGATTGAATACAGGCCCCATAATAAATATGGTAATGAACAACGCCAGGCCTATAAGCACCTGGTTGGGTGGAGACTGCTGTGTACCGAGCCCCATCCTCAAAAAGAAAAACACGACGACCAGGCGGGTGAAGCTCGTCATCATGGTAACGATAGCCGGACCGAATGACAGGATCGTCAGTATGATCAGCGCCTGTATGGCCAGGGAAAAGTCTTCTCCACTATCTGCAGG
>CALJMB010000252.1 GCA_937982515.1 uncultured Balneolaceae bacterium | reverse complement strand
ACACGCCCTAGAGTATATTGACCGTTAAATCCGATATGCGGAAAAAGAGTACAATTGCCTTTTTTATGGCTTGGTACGGATAGCAGAATCTTTATTTAACCGCCGGCTGACTCTTTCCGCATACTTTGTGTTCGGGTAATTTTCCAGTATTCTTATGCCCCACATCACCGAGTTGTCCTCCTGTCCCTCCAAATGATATAATTCGAAAAGGGAATACATAGACTTGGCCTCCAATTCACCTGCGGGCTGGTCTCTAACAACCTGCAAAAAATAAGAAGAGGCGCTGTCTGGCACATTCAGCGTCAGAAAAAACAAGCTGCCCAGTTCATACCGGACTTCTGTTCTTCTCCGTATCAGCTCAAGCCTTTGTTCTTCGGTAGCCGGAATTGCAGAAATGTTAATATCTGGCTGCGGGGAATACCGATCAGCATGGTCCGCCAGATCCTGCTCAGAAGGCGGACCTATTGCACGATCATTCTTTTTAAAAAAACCTGCGCGGGTAACCGCTTCCATGCTTCTCCAGTTATCCACCAGTGGCCTGTTGCCCCATATCGCCTGAAACCTGTTTCTTGCATCGGCCGCCAGATCCCGATTCCGATAATTCAGAAATCCATATTGAGAAGCATTCTCACTTTCCGGAGCATAATCTACATATTCAAAGTTAGCCAACAACCGCTCTGTGGCACGTTCTTCGCCATCATCTTGTTGCCGCAGTTCATATCGCTTCTTTTCTCCGGCCTTTTTAATGACCGAATCTAATTCGGATGCCGACAGCGTACCAAGCCATAAAAGGCTGTCAATTTTATCAGCTTCATCTCTGAGCAGAGCATACCGGCCATATACCTCTGCCAGCACTCCTGCATCCTCATTTTCGCTTATAAGGCTTGTATTGGTTACCTGCGTAGATGATGAATCATAGTACGCTGCTGCAACTGTATAGTTTTGATACCGCTTACTGTATATTTCTCCCAATCTAAAGTAAACCTTAGCCCGCAGATCACGGGAAACAGGCCTTACGTCCGGTCCAGAGTACAATAGCCGGTTGTACATTTGTTCAGCGGTTGCGACATGACCTTTCACTTCCTGTGTTCTGGCAATCTCAAAATTCAGCTCGTTTCGCCTCTCATGGTTTTTATCGTCATTTTTCATAGAGGTGAAAACCGACAGAGACAGATCTAAATTACCTTCTTTACGAGCCAGTTGTCCCTTTTTAATATTAGCCTGATAAATATATTCGTAGTCAGGGAAATGGCTGGATACCTGATCGTAAGCAGTAAAGGCCTGACTGTATCGCCCGAGATATTCAAGTGTCTGTCCATACAGAAAAAAGGCCCGGCCCAAAAATGTTTTATCATTGATGAAGTAAAGGGCATGGTTCAGGTAATCGGCTGCAGACTCCCATTTTCCCTCCATTGCACAATGTTCTGCCAACAATACCTGAGCCCGGGCCCTGAGGGATACATTCCAAGTATCGTCAGGTACATTCAATTTATTTTCCAGGTATAAGATCGCATCCTGATGTTGGCCAAGGTCTAACAACACACGCCCCTTCCAAATCACAGCTTTTTGCCTCAGTTGCGGATCCGGATCCAGAGTATGAAGCTCTTCAAACTTCTGCAGCGCCAGATAAAACTCTTTGCGATAATAATATGCCTTGCCGATAAGAAAAAGGGCGTCCTCAGCCCATTTACTGTCCGGAAACTTTCTAAGCAACTGGGCCTCCTTATCTATGGTCTCGGTAAAATACACATTCCCTGCATCGCCCGGCTCTCTGTGCACCCGGATGGGCTTGCCTGGATTAATAACCACAGGCTGTTTTTCAACTTGTTTTAGTCCTGCCCTGAAACTCTTTTTGGCATTGTAATGTGTATTATAATAGGCTCTGAAGTTATTCCAGGAACTTTGTAATGGCCCGCTGCATCCCCACAGGAAGATCAGAGATAATATGTAAACCAGTTTCTTCATCCCCGGAATGAGTTATTGGTTATTAGGCATTGGTTGGCTAATGAGTGATGAGTAAATTTCACTTGTTACCCATTCCTCTTACCTATTGCCTATTCCGGACAACCCCCTTAATCTCCCCTATATTAAGGAGAAACTGATTGGTTGCCTCATAATTGCTTCAAACCATATGTTGATATGGTTGAAGCTCAACATTCGAAACATGGAGTAATTTAAAATCTCTTAATATAGTGCCGGCTTTAGTAAAGCGAGGTACTGTCTCTCCTTAATTAAGAGCCTATCCGCCGGTAGCGGGATTAAGTGGTGTCTTTAGTGCTATATCTGACCATCCCCAACCTATAGCTTCCGCCCTCTATCATTCAATGATGCTCACCTTAACCATATTAGTACGTCCCTTTTTAGCTACCGGCATTCCTGTTGCAATAATTATGCGGTCCTTTTGCTCAACCATGCCGTTCTCTTTAAGGTATTCTTCCATCAATTTGACGCTTTTATCCGTATCAAAAATTTCATCCAGTTTTACAGGGCTTATTCCCCAAACCAGGCCAAGCTGACGGCGCACTTCATTACTTTCAGTGAATGCCACGATAGGCACATGAGGACGAAACTTGGCTATTCGCCGTGCGGTACTTCCCGAATGTGTGATAGTACTGATTGCTTTTGCCTCTACATTTTCGGCCAGCATTACACAAGAATAAGCCAGTGATTCAATAATTTGCTTTTCCTTCCACTCAGGTTTTCTATACTCCAGGCTGTTATAAATATGAGAAGCACTCTCTTCGACCGACCTGCAAATTTTGTCCATTGCCTGGATAGCCTCTATAGGGTATGCCCCCGCCGCTGTTTCTCCAGATAGCATTACAGCATCGGTACCGTCTAATACAGCATTGGCCACATCAGAGCTTTCTGCCCTTGTAGCCCGTGGGTTATGAATCATGGAATCAAGCATCTGGGTTGCCGTTATCACAGGCTTGCCGGCTTTTCGGCATTTGTGAATAATACTTTTCTGAACCATAGGAACTTTTTCACTGGCTATTTCTATACCCAGGTCTCCCCTCGCTACCATGATGCCGTCGGACTCTTCAATAATATCATCAATTACCTCAACAGCTTCAGGCTTTTCAATTTTAGCAATAATTCCGGCCTGGCTGCCTGCTGCACGTACGCGTGAGATGACTTCCTGAATATCATTTGCAGTCCTTACAAACGACATAGCCACGTAATCGACACCCTGCTTCAGCGCAAATTCCAGATCTATCACATCCTTTTGGGTTAAGGAAGGCATAGATATTTTCACATCAGGCAGGTTGACCCCCTTGCGAGATTTCAGGCCTCCCCCGACCACCACCTGCGCAACCAAATCCGAAGAATTCTTCTTTACAATTTTCAGTTCCAGAAGACCGTCGTCCATCAAAATCTTGTTGCCCTCCACAGCATCCTGAGCCAATTCTCTGTAATCTATGGGGATGACCTCATCTGTACCGATCACATCATCCGAGGTGAGGGTAACATATTGCCCGGCTTCTAGATACTGAATCCCGTCTTTCATTTGCCCTACACGGATTTTAGGCCCTTGCAAATCGGCCAATATGGGTAGGCTCTTGCCGTACCGATCGGCTACCCGCCGTAAAATTTCTATTTTTTCCCCATGTTGTTTGTGCGTTCCGTGAGAAAAGTTGATTCTTGCCACATCCATTCCGTTTCTCACCAACTGTTCAATCTTTTCTTCACTATCACTACTTGGACCGAGAGTACAAACTATTTTTGTGCGTCGTTGGCTTATATTCATTGTGTAAACTGATTCAAATTCTGCTTTGTTTTGGGGACAAAAGTAACACTAAGTATGTTACCTTAAAAAAATAAAGTCGCTATTTTGACAATTTATGGATGAAGCTAATGCATTTAGAGTTAATTTTTTGTTATTTATTGTCATATCAATGTTAATATGAAGCTTTTGATTTGAATTATCCGTACAAAAAAAGCTTCTTTCTTTAGGCCGTATTGACATTCAGCCTGGGCATATCAATACAGCCTGGATAAACTTCTGTGTCGGGCGAAGGATAGGCGTCTGATATTTATTCTGCGGATGACAACCTTTCAACATGCTGTTATATTTTGATACAAATGACAACAAATCAGACACGATTCAAATGGAATTGTCCCTTGTGGTCTTTGCACAGCTAAAATTGGTGAAATATGAGTTCAAACACCATGCTATATGGCACACTATAATACTCCGACTATTTTTAACAGTTGAAGGGAACATAGGATTAATAATGGGTATTTGACCTATTATAAAACCCATTGAGAGCACAATTTAAAATAAATGCCTAAAATACTACAGACATTTATAAAATATAACACTTAATCTGCTATGAAATTGGTTCAGCTAATTCCAATCCCCACATTTTGCCTGTTAGCACTGGTTATATCTTTAGCAGGCTGTGCCAGATCATTTAATCCCGATATTGAAAGAGGGTCGGGATACCTTTTCAGAGATGGCTACCCGGAAGTCCGGTTTTCTGCTATTGGTTTTTTAGACGAGCAAGACGAACCGGGTATAAATGTTGCCGCCGATATTGTCTATGGAAGCCTGATTTATAAAAAAAATGATGCAAATGATTCCTTAATGGCCCGGATTGCCATAGACGTGCAGATATTAGATCAGGAAAACAGCAGTAATATCATCAAAACAAATCGCTTTGATTTTACAATAGAGAGAGATGATCCCAACATTGTATATAGCCAGGATGTATTTACCTTTGAGGAACGAATTCCCGTTGAACCGGGCAAATATGAAGTAAGCTTTACCCTCGTAGATCAGATATCAGGAAAACAGATAACCGGCTCAACTGAAACTTTCATTCCAGACCCTAAAAATAATGTGGCGAGCCTCACAAGCATACGTATGCTGGGCAAGGATGTGGATACAGAAGGAAGTGAATGGATTCCGATAACGACCTATGATGTACAGGGAAAAGTTGATTCTCTTCGGTTTATCTTCCAGGTAACCAACAACAGCTCCAGGGAACCCATGACTGTAAGGGCGGAGTTGATACGATTTGAATCGGATACTACGATAGCGCGGCCCATGCACTATAATAATTACAGCCCCTCAACTATCCAGTACAAGGGCATAGACTTTGGCGACCGTACCGTTATTCAGTCTACCACCAGAAAATTGACGCAGGCAGGCAGTGTATTGATTGAATTCAAGTTTCCCCAGCAGCCGAGAGGCAATTACAGGTTTGAAGTGAGATCTGAACCCACTAAAGACACGGAATTGTTTAAAGCCCGCGACTTTGGAGTTAAAAGCATGAACTATCCTTCCATCCAATCCTCCCGGGAAATGGCTCAACCACTGGCCTATCTGATGGATGGTGGTGATTATGAAGAGATGATGAGAATCAATGATCCCGACTCTTTAAAACAGGCTGTAGACCGGTTTTGGTTGAAACATATAGGCAATTCCAGTAAAACCAGAAGCGTAATACGGATGTACTATGAACGTGTTGAAGAAGCCAATAAACAATTTTCCAACTTCAAAGAGGGATGGAAAACCGACACCGGCATGATCTATATTTTGTTCGGCCCGCCCTGGTATGTAGAACAGCATCTGGACCAGATGATCTGGTCTTACGCTTATAACCGGAATGATCCCGAATATAATTATCACTTCCATCAACCCAAGCTGCAATCAGAGTTCTATCCCTTTGCCAGCTATCTGCTCCGCCGCAATCAGTATTATTTCCAGATACAATACCAACAACTTCAGCTCTGGCTCAGTGGACAGATATTAAACCGGAGCATTTAGCTCAGTTAGGTCGGATGGCTGATACCGGAGGTAAGATCGAATCTCCGGAATTCTGAATTCAGGGGGTGAGGGGTTATAAGACCGTAAAACGGAAGAGATTTATTGCCAACTACAGTCGAGAAATTTGCTATTCGGTGATTCAACCCTCAAACGTCACTACCATTCTACAGCGCCTTCTGCCTTCTCACCTTTTACCTCAGCAGATTTCTGGTTGGTGTTTTCCAACCTCCCATCTATCCTGTTAAAACATCCCGAATTGCATCTGGTATTAGAATACTAAATGGTTAATTAACGCTATGAGAGTAAAACACAATTATTCCCTGTGTACCAGAGCCATCAAGTTTTTATTACCATTTATTGTCTTTTAAACTTTAATGTTATAAATTAATTGCATACAAATAGTTAATACTATTCCATATACACATAAGTACATAAAGCAAAAGAGAGGTTATCTACATGTTAAGAGAGAGACTAATACCATTAATGGTATATATTCTTGTTGGCGGCGGTACAGCCTTTGCCCAGTCTGGGAACCTGACAGGAACGGTTACCGATGCGGAGACAGGAGAAACCCTGCCGGGATCTAACGTATTGATTGTTGAAATTTCACGCGGGGCTTCGGCAGATACCGATGGAAGCTATGAGATCAGGAACATCAATCCGGGTAACTACACGGTCAGAATTACATTTATTGGGTATCAAACACTTACCCAAGAAGTACAGATTACGGCCGGACAGGAAACGGTGTTCAACGCCGCACTGGAGGTTGGCTCGGTCGGCCTGGATGAATTGATTGTTACCGGCTATGGAGTGGAATCAAAGCGGGAACTTACAGGCTCCATATCCAGTGTTAGTTCCGATGAGTTTTCTAATATCCCGGTACAAAATGTGGAATCCATTCTTCAGGGACGAGCGGCAGGGGTACAGGTAACAACTTCATCGGGAAACCCCGGCGGAGCCTTCCAGGTGCGTGTCCGGGGAAATGGCTCCATTAACGCAGCTTCAGAACCACTCTATATTGTAGATGGAGTTCAGATAAGTTTCAGTAATCAGTCTGAACTAACCAGTTCCTCCCCGCTTAATGCAATTAATCCCAATGACATTGAATCTATTGAAGTTTTAAAAGATGCCGCCGCTGCTGCCATCTATGGTTCACAGGCCGCATCCGGGGTTGTTCTCATTACTACCAAGCGGGGTGTGGAAGGCCGTACCCAAATTACTGCACGAGCTGAGACCGGATTGCGAACGGCTACTCAAAGAGTAGGCTATTTAAATTCGGCTCAGTGGGCTGAATATGGTATTGAAGCATGGCAAAATGACTACAGGTATTTACTTGGCCAGGAGATAAGCCGGGAACAGGCTCAGGCTTTCCTAATAAATGACATAGGCGGTATATATGGATATGGTGCCAGTGCTACGTTGGATGATCTGCAGAATTTCAACTGGCAGGATTATATCTATGATCAGGGGATAGCTCAGAAGTACAATATATCTGCTTCAGGCGGAGGTGAAAGTACGACATTTTACCTTTCCGCAGGTCTGGAGAATACTGAAGGTCATGTCTTTGGTAGTAATTTTGATCGCTATAGCCTCCGCGCCAATGTAGATCATCAATTTACTTCCAGGTTGCAGGGAGACGTAAATATCGGATTAACCCGCAGCAATCAGTTTGGAATATGTCAGGATGGAAACTTTATAAACTGCCCTCCTGCCCAGGCTATGTTTGAACCTCCATTTTCTTTTCCCTACCTGGAAAATGGAGAATATAACCCTAACACGGCATTTGGACTTTCAACAAATCCGGCTGTGGTACAGAATGAAGTTGAGCGGCAGGTGGGAAATGTACAAGTACTTGGAGATGTTTCTCTCAATTATCAATTTACCGACTGGCTAAATCTCAGCACAACTTTTGGACTGGACTACCGCGACATTTCAGATGAACGGTATGATTCACCTATAGCAAATCCAAGCGACGGTGGCGCCATAAGCCGTAATTTCCGGACAACCTCCAATACGATGGGCAATATTATTCTAAGCTTCCGCCAGTCATTTGATGAAATACATAATATTTCCGGACTTGCAGGCAGTGAATACCGCCGTGAATTCTTTGAATTGGTATCTACCCGGGGGATTGGTTTTCCGGGCAGTCTCTTTGACGTTCTGAATGCCAGCGCCACACCTACAGACGCTTCCGGATTTAACAGCGAATTCCGGCTTGCCAGCTACCTTGGTCAGATCAAATACAACTATGATGAACGATATTACCTTGCCATTGTTGGCCGCTATGACGGTCATTCCCGCTTTGGGGCTGATACTCGCTGGGGCCTCTTCCCTTCTGTCTCCGGGGCATGGGCTGTTTCTGAAGAGGATTTCTTTAATGTCGGTGTTATTGAAGACCTGAAAATCCGGGTCGGTTACGGCACAACCGGAAATGCTAATATCGGAAACTTTGCAGCCAGAGGATTATTTGCTGCCGAAGGTTCTTATATAGGCAATCGGGCACTTGTACCAGACCAATTACCGAATGCCGACCTCGGTTGGGAAGAAGCACAGGAGATTAACCTGGGACTCGACTACTCATTATTTGACGGACGGTTGTACGGCTCAGTTGATGTATATCAGCGCAAAAACAAGAATCTGCTGCTGGACCGGAATCTTCCTTTAGATAGCGGCTACGGAATAATTACAGAGAATATCGGTTCTATTCGAAACCGGGGCCTGGAATTCGAAATAAATTCTGCGAATATCAGTCGCAGAGATTTTGCCTGGAATACCCGTTTCAATGTCGCCTTCCAGGGTAATGAAATTCTTGAACTGAGTGAAGGGCAGGATCGGATTAATGCCGGAGATGAATTCCAGACACTGGCTGTCGGTCATCCTATCGGAGTAATCTTTGTCCCCAAATGGGCCGGTGTAAACCCTGCGGACGGACGCCCGATGTGGTATAATGCGGATGGTAACCTCACCTATACTCCTACTCTCGACGACTACGATTACTATAAAGATGGAGTTCAGGATATGATCGGGGGGCTGGGTAATACTTTTAACTACAAGGATATTTCGCTGGATGTATTTTTTCAGTTCAGCTTTGGTCAATGGGCCTTTGCCAATACCGACTGGTACTTCACCCGTACATATAACATGTACGCCCAGTTTGACGATATGGTGTTAGACCGCTGGCGGGAGCCCGGAGATATCACTTATGTGCCGAGAGCAACGACCGGAGAGACATATCCAGGTACTGCAAGTTACCGCACTCAGTTAGGCACCCATTCAATATACAACGCCAGTTACATACGACTCAAGAGCGTTACACTCAGCTACGAATTACCGGCATTGTTCATAGATAGAGTGGGCTTAGCCGGTATCCGGCTGTATGCTTCGGGAATAAATCTTATGACATGGACAAATTGGCCATATTATGATCCTGAAGTTTCGTTTGACACTCCCGGAGACATTGACATATACAACAACCTTGTTGCCGCTTCCTATCCGTCAGCTATGCAGGTCAATGCCGGTATTGAAGTGCGGTTTTAACTAACAGCTAAAAGAAATTCACAAGAGAGGCTTATCATGAGAGAACGAATGTTTTTTTTCACCGGACTAACTTTTATCCTGCTGAGTGCGGGCTGCGGTGATATACTAGATAATACCGAACCAAGTACAGCTATTCCTGGAGAAGAAGCACTAGCCACTGTGGACGGAGTAAATGCTGTACGCGCATCCATGTACAGCGAGTTACACGGATTCGCATTTGTAACCCGAATGATGTTAGGGCCCGATGCTCTGGCTGACAATACCAGTGTTCTGCCGGGTGCTTCACGTTTTTTTGGCTTGAACAATAATTCCAGTAACAATGGTGAAAGATCGGGTTTAAATGACACTGATACTCAGAATACGTATGAAGCTGTTTATGATTTAATTCAAAGTGCTAATCTTATTCTCAATGAGGTAGAAGAAGGGGTTGTAGACGAAGCTACCCTCAACAGATATCGGGGGGAAGCCCATACATTAAGGGCTTTTGCTATGCACTATCTGGTCCGTGTCTTAGGCTATGAACCGGGTAGGATACCTGATAGCGGTCCTGGTGCAGGATTTGACCTGGGAATCATTATACGAACCGAACCCACGATAACAATAGAAGATGTAGATGATCGACCCCGTAGTACAGTAGAACAGGTTTATGAACAAATTGAATCTGACCTGCTGGCAGCCCTCCCTTTGCTGGAAGGACAAAATAATACGGAATATGTAACAGAGGCTTTCGTTCAGGGCTTGCTTGCCAGAGTTTATCTTTATTGGAGTCGCTATGCCGAGGCCGACTCTTACGCCACTGATGCTATTGCCACCAGCGGGCTTAGCCTGGTTACCGACTCAGCAGGAGTAGCTGATATGTTTGACGAAACGGCCGGAGATCATCCGGAATCAGTTTTCACTGTACAGGTAAACCCCAGCACCGAAAGCCTGGGAGTAAATAACTCACCAAACGTGTATACGGCCACACAGTGGATGGCTCAAATTCCTACCAACAGCCTGATTGACCTCTACGAAGCAAGTGACTACCGGTTAGGATGGTATGCACCCTGTTTCAATGATGATGAAGGTTCACCGGAGTCTAACTGTACCAGTGTAAATGACGAAGGCTGGGAAATCCAGAAATGGAACGGCGACCTTGGCCAGTATGCCGATAACATACCACATATGCGCATAGCTGAACTCCTGCTTATACAAGCCGAGGCACGGCTAAATACCTCTGGAATTTCAGCAGCATTGGCCCCACTCAATAACTTGCGGGAAGCCCGCGGCCTTACAGCTCTTTCAGAAGCTGATTTTACTGATAATGTTGCCCTTCTCGACGAATTATTGGATGAGCGCCGACGCGAGCTTGTAGCGGAAGGCCATCGCTTCTTCGACCTCAAACGCCTGGGCCGGAATATTCCTTTCCCAAATAGTGCTACTAAAATCAGCTATAATTCTCATAAGATTCTGGATGATATAGACCCGGCAGAAGTAGAAACCAACACCGCCTTAGAACAAAACCCGGGATATTGAGAGGCAGATAAATTTTAAACTAACTAGGAGAACCAAGCCATGTTAAGCATCAAAGCAATATTCAAACTCAGCTTCATTCCCCTCCTGCCGCTTTTGGCAGCTGGCTGTGATACTCTATTTGACAAGGGTGATACTGAGAAAGTATTCGAGGGAGAAGTTTTGGAGTTTTTTCCCCTGAACGCCGAAACAATTGAAGGAGCCGGACCTGTCAATATTGCGGTTCAGCTAATCGGAGCACAAAAAGAATCCGACCTTTCTGTCAGGTTTGGCGTAGATGCTGAAAACACTACAGCTGTGGAGGGCGTCCACTATACGATTGAAACTCTTTCTCCCGTAACTCTTGCTGCGAATTCCAGTTCTGCCGATGTAACGATAAACGTGCTGGGTAACAGTCTGGAAGCCGGAGAATCAGCTATTCTCGTGCTTGTGCTGCAGGGAGCTCCAGAGCAAGGTGTTGAAGCCGCAGAAGAACTCCGAACACATAATTTGATTATAGTGGCCGAGGAAGATCGGTAAGGAGGCGTTTAGTTGATTAGGAAACAGGATAATTAGAATAGTATCCTAATCAACTAGTTCTCTGACCAACTTATACATCGTCACTTTGCCACATATCTCGGTATTTCGGAGGATAACCGGACTCATATCTTGTAGTTAAGATAATTCGACCTCTCACTGACTGAGGCTACGGTTATTTCTTCCCATCCCGGCTTTCTGATAAAAGCGGCCTCATCTCTTTTTCTTATATCTGGTACATCCATCGTATCCACAGTAAGCACATCCATATACTTCCCGCCAATTTCCGGATGACTTTTAACAAAATTCATGTAAGTTTCCCGGCTTAGCCAAAAGCCGCATTGAGCTATTCCAAATCGTATCATATTCATGACCGTCTCTGGGGAATTCAGCGAGCTGCCGCGAGCATACTATGAGGCGGCGCAAGCGGACACTTGCGCCATTGATGCTTCCAATTTCTGACTTCTAAATAATCATTCCGGCGCCAACGGTTTCATTAGTGAACTCATCGATAATGAGCAGGCTTCCGGTGCTGCGGTTTTTCTTGTAACTGTCGTAAAACAGCGGTTCAGTGGTTCGGATGTGAATACGGCCTATATCATTCAGCCCAATCTCCTTATCGCCTTCCACTCTGTGCAAGGTGTTGATGTCAACTTTGTACTTCACATCTTTAATAATACACCGGGCATCTTTAGTAGTGTGTTTAATAGCGTACTTGCCCTTATGCTGCAGCGGATTTTTATTCAGCCAACAGACCATCAGGTCGATATCCTGGCCTACATTCGGCTGGTTGTCGGGCTTAGCCAGCATATCTCCACGGCTGATATCTATGTCGTCTTCCAATGTCATGGATACAGACATAGGAGTAAATGCTTCCTCCTCTTCGTTCTCAAAGGTATCGATGGTTTTTATGTTTGTCGTAAAACCTGAGGGCAATGCAATAACTTCGTCACCCGGTTTGAATACTCCCCCGGCTACGCGGCCGGCATATCCCCGGTAGTCGGGATATTTCTGAGACCGGGGACGTATAACCCACTGTACGGGAAAACGGCTGTCTACGTGATTGTAATCACTATCAACCTGCACATTTTCAAGAGTATACAACAAAGTAGACCCGTCGTACCACGGCATATTCTCTGACTTGGTTACAACGTTATCTCCATACAGAGCACTGATAGGAATGTAATGTACATCAGGCACATCCAGTTTCGAAGAAAATGTTTTAAACTCCTGCTGAATCTCCCGGAACCGTTCTTTACTAAAGTCCACGAGATCCATTTTGTTGACACACAGGATAATGTGTTTGATCTGAAGCAGTGAGGCAATGAAAGAGTGTCGGCAGGTCTGTTCTACTACTCCCTTGCGGGCATCTACAAGAATAATGGCCAGGTTCGCCGTCGACGCGCCCGTTACCATATTTCTGGTATATTGCACGTGCCCTGGAGTATCGGCAATAATAAACTTGCGGTTGGGTGTCGAAAAATAACGATATGCCACGTCAATGGTAATGCCCTGCTCCCGCTCGGCAGATAAGCCATCGGTTAATAAAGCGAGGTCGGTATAATCGTGTCCTTTTTTCTTGCTGGTTTGCTCTATAGCTTCCATCTGGTCGTCAAAAATCTGTTTTGAATCATACAGTAACCGACCTATCAGAGTGCTCTTGCCATCGTCTACACTGCCGGCAGTGATAAAGCGGAGCAGATCCATGTCAAGATATTTCTGTGCGTCTACGTTGTTTGTACTCATTAGAGTAATTTTAAATTCTTAATGTTGAATATTTAATGACCGGTGGCGCAGGACCTTCGGCTGCAGCAGTCAGAATTCAGAACCCAAAATTGTTTAGTGAATATGTTGAGTTCGGAGTTCGGCCTTTTCTAAAAATACCCTTCCTTCTTCCGTTCTTCCATGGCGGCTTCCGAGCGTTTGTCGTCGGTACGGTTTCCGCGTTCAGTTATCCGGGCACTTGCAACTTCCTGTATAATTTCTGTGAGGTCCGATGCTTTTGAAAGCACAGCGCCCGTACAGGTCATATCGCCTATAGTACGGAAACGAATGGTCTTCTCTTCATACTCTTCGCCTTCCAGCAGAGTAATATACTCGCATTTGGCAAGATATACCCCATTGCGTTTTACCACCTCGCGGGTGTGAGAGTAATATAGTTCAGGTATCTCAAGCCCTTCGGCAGCTATGTATTGCCAAACATCCATCTCTGTCCAGTTGCTGAGCGGGAATACTCTGAAGTGTTCACCCATACTTTTACGGCCATTGTACAGATCCCACAATTCGGGGCGTTGGTTTTTAGGATCCCATTGGCCGAATTCATCCCGGTGTGAGAAGAAGCGTTCTTTAGCGCGGGCTTTCTCTTCATCCCGGCGGGCTCCTCCGAATGCCGCGTCGAAGCCGTGCTCTTCAATGGCATCCAGCAACGTTGTCGTTTGTAGTTTGTTCCGGCTTGCGTTAGGCCCTGACTCCTCTTTAACCCGCCCTGTGTCGATCGTATCCTGAACGCTGGCAACGATCAATTCCACTCCTAATTCTTCAACAAGCTTATCCCGGAACCTGATCGTTTCCTCAAAGTTGTGCCCGGTATCTACATGTAGAAATGGAAAGGGGATTCTCCCCGGCCAAAATGCTTTCTGAGCCAGCCTGGCCATGGTAATGGAATCTTTCCCCCCTGAAAATAGTAGTACGGGGTTTTCAAACTGAGCCGCGACTTCTCTTATTACATAAATTGACTCGGACTCCAGTTGTCGTATGTGACTTAATTTATACGATCTCATAAATAATATAATTTATCTGCCTTGTTCTAAAGTTGCGAAAATTAATGATTAATTCATTTAAAGACTACCTGAAAACCTGATCGGCAATAGGGGCACCGAATTAGCGGTATATAATCGGAGGTTTTTTTGAAAGAGGGGCAGCCGGTGCCTGCTATGTATGTCATATCTTTTTGTCCTGGAATACAAAAATAAGCAGTATGCAATAACGCCTATGCTCTCTTTTATCCATTGCCGTCTCTCGGGCAGATACTCTGTTGCTAAATACATTACCCGAGACAGAGATTTATGTTCCGACTCCTTTATCGTGATTCCAGATAGTTTAATACCCTCCCAACAGCTTCATCTATCGACACATTTGTCGTATCTATACTTAGTTCCGGGTTAAGGGGTGGCTCATAAGGATCGTCAATACCTGTAAATTGTCTGATTTCTCCTTTTCGGGCTCTCTCATACAACCCCTTGACATCACGCCGTTCGCACTCTTCCAGCGGTGTGGAGATATATATTTCAACAAAGTCTTCGCAGAGGTTCCGTACAAAATCGCGAGATTCTCTGTAGGGTGAGATAAACGAACCGATAACGAATACACCGTGTGCCTGCAACCTGCTGGCAAGGTACCCGACTCTCTTTATGTGCGAAATACGATCTTCTTTAGAGAAGCCCGTCTTCGGAAAGATATCCCTGATAGCATCGCCGTCAAGATGCTCAACACGGTAGCCCTTTTCCTTTAAAATTGGATATACCCTTTCTGATATGGTGCTCTTTCCCGATCCGGAAAGCCCTGTAAACCAGAGAACGGCAGGTTTTAATCTTTTACCTTCTGTTTTAGTCAATATTACCTGATTATTTGGTGTTATATATGATGGTTACTAAGTGTAATATGTATGAAACATTATAACAGCGAAAAGCACGCTTATTTACCCTTTCACAGACCTATAATAAATCCTTCATTCCGCAAGTCCGGCTTATTATAGGTTAGAGGAGATTCATGCTGCCCGTTTTTTGATGAGTAACGATACACACAATCTCCGGCAGCTACATCCCACTCCATAGTGGGCCCCAGCCGGGGATACACATCGGCCTTTCCTTCGGCCAGCAGACAAAACTTAAGAGAGCTTCCGGCGGCTATTGATTCACCTATTTTGATCCCCCGCTCGGCAAGAACCTGCTCCAGCTTATCCGATCCGTGAGACCGGCTGCGAATAACGGTCAATGGGCGATTCAGATCAGCTCTTTCTGAATAGATACGCTTCGGGGCACTTCCATTTTCAGCTTTATATGAGCCTGCTTCTTTGGTTCCATAATAAAGCAACTGTTTGGCCGGGGCGTATACCACTCCCAGAACAGGAATTCCATGATCTATGAGCGCGATGTTTACCGTGAACTCACCGTTCTTTTTTATGAACTCCTTGGTTCCATCCAGTGGATCGATGATCCAAAACGTTTTCCAGTCTTTTCGCGTCTCATACTCCGGCACCCCGGATTCTTCTGAAATAACCGGTGTGTCAGGATCTATTTCTTCCAGGGCGTCGACAATAATATGATGAGCGGCAAGATCAGCTTTGGTTAATGGCGAGTTGTCTTCCTTTTCCACAACCTCAATATCATCTGTGTAATAATTCAGAATAGCTTCACCGGCTTTTTGTGCCGTCTCTGTGATATGTTTGAGCATGTGTTGTACAGCTGTATAGGTTGGTTTTAAAGATCATCAGATCTTGATGGCTACGCTAGCAAAAAACTGCTGTCTTTAAAACAAATAACATTTCAATTTTACAATTTGGCTCATCTTAGAAGCAGGGTTGTTACGCACTATTTTGGCTTTTGCCGCTACCCTGCCCTTAGAAAGGCCATATAACAGGCACTAAAATCAGGGTTATCACTGCAATTATCAAATTCAAAGGTAGTCCGATTTTTATAAAATCAGTAAACTTATATCCTCCCGGCCCATAAACCATAAGGTTTGTCTGGTAGCCTATAGGGGTAGAAAAACTGGCTGAAGCCGCCATAATGATTACTATGACAAACGGCATATAGCTGACCCCAAAAGAAGCGGCTACGGAAATGGCGATAGGAAAAATCAATGTAGCTGCCGCGCTGTTTGTGATCAATTCGGTCAATACCCATGTTGCCAGATAGGTTGCCCCCAGGGCCAGATAAGGACTATTTTTCGCAAAATCTAAAATTTTACCGGCAATCACTGTGGCTGCCCCCGTTGTCTCCAGAGCACTGCCTAAGCCCAGCGTAGCTGCAATAACCAGCAAAACCGTCCAATCTATACTGTTTCTGGCTACCGTAGTCCGGCAGCAGCGCGTAGCGATCATAAAACCCGCTGCCAGAAAAGAAGCCTGGAACATGCTTAATATACCGGCCGCTACAACCAGGATCATGCCGCCCAGAATGGCCCAGGCCACAGCAGATTTTTCGTAGTTTGGAGGGGTGGAATTCATAATTCTGCTGATCAGGTAAAAATCGCTAGAGTTTTTATAGTAGTCTACAAAATTAGGATGTGCTTCCAGCAGAAGCGTATCGCCGGTTCGGAGCTGTATGTCACCCACTTTCTCCTTGACACGTTCGCCGTTCCGTGCAACTGCAAGCACTACGGCATCGTATCTGTTCCGGAAGCCGCACTCCCTGATCGTCTTGCCGTTTCCAGGATGAGAAGGTGAAATCACAGCTTCGATGAGCAATCGTTCCCGCCGGGGGGCATTGAGCTTGAATACCTGATCGGTGGCCGGACTTAAACCTTTTATCTGCTGTAAGTCCACAATCGATTCAACAATACCAGTGAAAATAAGGCGGTCTTTTTCCTTAAGGTGTATATCCGGATCCACAGCGGCGATGATCTGATCATTTCGATAAATTTCGACCAAAAACAAACCCGGGAGGTGCCTTAAACCGGCTTCCTCAACCGTCTGCCCGGCCAGTTGACTGCCGGAGTCAACAATCATTTCGATCGTGTATTCGCGTGGATCTTTAAAGGTATCAAAACCGGAACCGCGTATAGGAAGCAGCGTTCTGCCAAAGAGAGCAAGATAAATAAATCCGGCAATAGCGCAGGGAATGCCTATCAGGCCTGGCTCAAAAATTCCCAAAGATGAACTGCTCCCTTCGGCAGCAATCAACAGCCCGTTCACAATCAGGTTTGTGCTTGTACCTATTAATGTACACGTACCACCGAGTATGGCGGAATAGCTCAGAGGAATGAGCAGCTTGGACGCCGGAATACGGTTTTTCCTGGCCCAATCTTCGATTGCCGGAATAAAAGATGCCACTACAGGTGTATTGTTTAAAAATGCGCTGATTACCATTACCGGCGCCATTATACGTAGCTGTGCTCTCCTGATGGTCTTGGAACGGCCAATGATCCGGTTAATCACTACCTGAATAGCCCCGGTCTCTTTTAAGCCTGCAGCGACAACATAGAGTGCTGCTACGGTTAGCATTCCCTGATTGGAAAACCCCACCAGAGCCTGCTCCGGGCTGACGATACTGAAAACAATAAGCAGGGTCAGCCCACCCAAAAATACGATATCAGCCGGCAATCTGGTACTCACCAGAAGCACCAGGCACATTAAAATAATGAAGATTACTCCCCAGGCAGCTAATGTCATCAGTTTTTACGCGTTGAAATAATACCTTGAAAATTTAGCAGTCTAATGTACTTAAAAAAAAACTAACAGTTGATTGACGCAACCGGTTTATTGAAATTTATTCGCACATGAGCAGTTTTGTGACCGATAATAGATAATAGCAAAACCAGAATAAAGTGTTTTTTATCCGGCATCAGGAATCAGCACGGGATGATTAGAGAGACCCCAGACTTCAATTCGCTAACTGCTAGCTTCCGATGGTTTAAATCCCTGATAAATTATCTGATGAGCGGCGTAATTACCTCAAATTCTTATCCGCACCTGCACCCTGATATCACTTCGCCTGTTACCCTGTATCTCATCAAGGCCGCTGCCTGTTACATGTCGGTCTTCATAAATAGTTATTCCGAACTTGCCCCAGATTTCCATAAAGTCAAAAGGCTTATAATTCAGTAACAGATATAATCTCTGCCCCTGCTCAAAGAGCATTTGATTGGAAAGTACGTATAGAAGATCGTTTTCAAACTGATACACCCGGGTATTAAAACTTTCGGTATCGAACACGGTTATTCTTGCATCGGCCTTCCATCGGGGACCCGGGGTGAACCGTATATCCTGATACAAGAGATAACCGTGCTCCGCCTTTTCTCCGGCCTTACGGCTTTTAACGGCCTCTCCCCTGGCACGCAGCCTCACTTTCGGGTTCACCTGATACTCCAGATGAATACGCAGGCTGGTTCGCCGTGCATGATCCAGTTTCCGGAGAAGCCTGCCGGACGGGCCGGTTTCTTCATATTCCTCTTCTTTTGTCTCGCTTCGGGCCTGCA
Source organism: uncultured Balneolaceae bacterium (assembly GCA_937982515.1). Lineage (GTDB taxonomy): Bacteria > Bacteroidota > Rhodothermia > Balneolales > Balneolaceae > CALJMB01. Next base: position 3,613 of record CALJMB010000252.1, on the reverse strand, counting down.
GGTAAAACTGTAACCTTTTACTAAACCTGACATCGATCAGGCCCAGCCAGTCATACCCTCTTGTGGGCTGATGTGTTCCGAAGCGCGGAGCTGGAAATCGATACTGATCTATATACCCGCTGAGTGTTATCCTGCTGCCCGGGGCATGCCGAACGCCCAGATAAACCCCCAGCTCGTTTTGAGGCTCTCCGGATGATTCTCCAAATCCATTGCCCATAATGGACTGGAAATCTTTGGAATACCTTCTGTAGCCAAGGGTAACATCCGTATTTTTACCAGCCGGACTTTCAATGCCGGCAATGACTCCATATCCTCCATTCCGGCTGCGGGCCACTTCACCGAAGGCCAAAATATGGCCCAGCATGAGTGAATAATCTACGCCAACAGCAGAAGCATAACTTCCTGAGAAATCGTACCGGTTGTATACGGAACTGCCGGGCTTAATATATCTGTTAAACATCGCCTGATACGCTGTAGCGCCAAGAAATCCAAACGGGAGTTCCATCCTGAGACGCCCTCCATACAGTTTCTGCCGGGTGTTATTTCGCTGGTTCAATTCATTTACGGTCCGGTGGTAACCATCACTTTTAGGAAAACGGATGGTGTCTCCCCGGATAACCGAAGCCGTTCGTTTGCGGTGCGAATAAAACCCCGTAACCTGAAACCTGCCACCGTAGGTAACGGCCGCCCCCCGGTGGAAGCCGGCCTCCCGGGCCGAGGAATAGGACGATACCCCCCGTTCGTTTCTGTTTACCGCCCCTGTCACCTCCCGTCCTTTTCCAAAAGCTCCCCCATCCCATAACACCAGCCCCTGCCCGAAAGAAAGGCCGAAGTCTCCTGCCACGAATTTGCGTAATTTACCGTTATCTTCTAAGGCTATATGCCAGGAGGTATAGTCGAAAGAACCGGGTCCCGTCAGTGGTTCTCCCGGATCTTTTTCCTGAGTGAGGTTTAACGACAGGTGATTGCTCTTGTAGCGTAGCCGCTGGTAGTACTTTGCCGCGCTGCCAAGATATCCGCCTGCAGAACGGCCGCGCCTGTACCCTTCCTGCTGTTCAAGGGTTTGCCCGAACCGCGAATATAGTTCTGTTCTGCCGCCGTAGGTCCAGTATCTGTGGTCGGTATACAGTGTTCTTGCCAGGCCCGGTCCCCCGCCTACGGTTACATAAGGGCGAACTTTTTCGAGCGTAACGTCGCCTATTCCGGGAACGTTTACCAGTTCATCCACCCGTTCGAACGGCTTAACCTTACTTCGGTATTCTATAATGGAGCGGCCTATTTTCAGATTGATACCCGGAACCTGCAAAAGTATGTCTGTATCGGCTGTGTTTATATTTACAGGTTGATCAGCTAAATCCTGCAAATATTGAACCAGCCTTTCATTATTGAACTCCGGGCTTTCCGGGTCGAAGTCTTCCAACGCCTGTTCCAGATCCTCCTGCACTTCTGCCCGTGTAGAATCCTTATCCTGTGCAAATACCACTACGGCATGGCAGTACAATAACAGTCCTGTGAGGTAAAGGTATTTCATCATCACTTACCAGAATATATTCAGGTCGAAGCCAGGACTCAGTCCCAGAACGGGATTTTCATGCTGTTGAACCACAATATTCACGCTCCATGACGGACTGCCGTAACCCATACCCAGAGAAAACGTCCGGGGATTGGTTGTAACTCCCGCCCTGCCCCGCAGCCTTTCGATGATTGTCATTTCAACCCCTCCCCTCCAGGAAAGTGGAAAGCGTACATCCTTTACCACGTCTGATATAAAAAGAGCCACATCTGACAACATATAAGACAGGCCGATGCTCAGCTCACGGGGCAGCTCTTCATCTGTACTTCCAAAAACAGGCCGGTTTATATTGGTGGCGCGGGCGCCTATCCACAATCTCTCTGCAATCGATGCCGCTACCCCAACGTCTATCCCCAGTGCGCCTGCAGAGCCATATCCTCCCCCGATAGCCACATGGTTATAGGAAATAACCATTCCATAATGGAACCCTTCAAAAGCATTTTTGTAAGCCAGCCGGAGACGGCTCTCGCTGAACAGGTCGTCTCCGTACCGGTAGGCTCCCGCTCCCACAACCCCTGTCTTTACGGGTATGTTGGCAACGAATGCCACATCGGTGAGGTTAGAAAAACCATAATACCGTATTCCAAAAAAGGATACTGTATGGTGATTTTGATCTATCGCAGCAGGGTTAGCGAATACCGACCACAAGCTGCCATACAACGCCGTACCTGTCTGGCCCAGTCCCACCTCCCGTGCGCCCATCGCTGTCTGTCCGTACACCAAAGAGACAGGCCAAACGGTTAGAATTGCTGTAATGAAAGCCAGGGGCAAAATGCCAAATCTTCCCGAATACCGCTTACCAAGAAGGTGTTGTGGGCTGGCTACGGAACCACCCCTTAAAGTTTTGTTATTATGAGCGTCCATGACCTTATTTTTTATAGCATATACCAACAGTTTTTGCTGTTTCTAATTTTAGTTTGAGTTGTATTACCTGATTTTTAAATAATCCTTATATATTACAGACTGTTTTGAAGGCGAATCCTTACAAATTTTTTTCTGAAGGGCGTTTAAAATTATTGATCGATGCTAAAATCCAGGATATGGAAGGCAAATTGGCGTGATGTGCGCAAACCAGAGGGTGATTACCGGTTCTCTTTAAATCCGGCAGCTACAGGTTCTGCCTCCGGGAGAAGGGCAAAAATGTTATTGGTTACTTTAATCCTGTTGTCGGTTAGCAGCCAGATAGGCAGGGCGCAGGAACTGAATGTCCGGGTTCAGATAGATAAAAGCCGGCTTAGCGGCACCTCCCTGAATTATCTCGATACGTTTGGGGCAAAAGCGGAGACCTATCTGAATGAATACAACTGGACAGATTCTCACTTTAATGAGCATGAAAGAATAAACGTTTCCATACGTATCATACTCCTGAGCATGAGTGATGATTACAATTTTGAGGCCAACCTTATAATCAATTCCTACCGCCCGATATATAACTCTCATCGTCAAACCTCCCTCTTCTTGTTTAACGATGAAAGCTGGAATTTTAATTACGCGCCCAATCAAGGATTAATCCATGATGGATTGCGGTTCAGCAGTATCACTACACTTCTCGATTTCTACGCTTATGTTATCCTGGGGTACGACTTCGACAGCTTCTCTGAGCTTGGTGGTTCTCCCTGGTTCAACCGCGCTCAGAGCCTGACGGCGCTCGCCCGGTCAGGCTCTGCAAGTGGGTGGGGATCTGCGGGTAGCAGCAGGCGTAACGCCCGGATGCAGTTAATCGCAGACCTCATGAATCCTAATTTTACCGGTTTTCGCAAAGCCATGTATCTGTATCATCGCCACGGACTGGATCGCTTCCCGGATAACCCTGACGAAGCACGCCAACAAGTGTTTACGGCCCTGGAGTTGATCGAAGAAACAGCACAAAAAGCTACAAGCAATCTGCTGTTCAACACGTTCTTTAATACCAAGTATCGGGAAATCACATCCATTTTTGAGGATGCCCCCGCAGACCTCCGGCTCAAGGCCTATCAGCTGCTATCCCGTATAGATCCGGCGCATCTCTCCGAATACGACAAGCTGCGATAGGATGGCAGC
>CALJMB010000251.1 GCA_937982515.1 uncultured Balneolaceae bacterium | reverse complement strand
TATACGGTAAACAACCTGGGGTTTCGCTGTGCCAAAGATATAGAATAATGAAAAAGCTACAGACTACACTTTCACTTTGCGCCTTTGTACTGCTAACCTGGGGTTGCTCGGGAAAAGAACAACCCGGCCGGGGGCACGATTCCCATCAGAACCATTCCGGACATGCTGAAATGCATATGGAAGCGGGAGAACCATCCACTCACTCCATCTACAATGTAAGCAGTACCTGGCAGAACCGGCACGGTAAAACAGTACGCCTGGATGACCTGCGGGGTAAAACACAGGTGGTTGCAATGCTCTACACCCACTGTGAGTACGCCTGTCCGCGCATCATAGCCGATATGAGGCGGATACGGGATGAGCTTTCGGAAGAAGCCCTTCGTTCCACCAACTTCACCATTGTTTCCATCGATCCGGAACGCGACACACCCGAACAGCTGCGTGCCTTTGCCAGTGAAAATGATCTTTCGGAAGAGCACTGGACACTGCTTCACGGAAGCAGCGGAGACATTCTGGAACTGGCGGCCCTGCTCGGCATTAAGTACAAACGTATCAGCGATAGTGATTTTGCCCATTCCAATACACTTACCGTACTGAATGCTCAGGGGGAAATTGCACATCAGCAAAAGAAGTTGGGAGACCAGCTTACACACACCATTCAGACTATTGAAAAACTGGCTGAGTAGGGATTTAGGGGCGAAAGGAGCAAAGTGCATAGAGCATAGCGTGAACCCCAAGGTCGCTATGCTCTATGCGCCATGCGCTCTGCGGGTCACCCGCACATCCACATGCACAGGCTGAATGGCAACACGCCCTGAGGTATTAACTACAATTAACCCTGAGTAACATTTAAGATCACTATGTCAAACTATACTTCTCTTTCCTCCGGCGAGGCTGTCAAAATCATAGAATCCGGAGATCGGGTGTACATTCACAGTGTGGCTGCCGCCCCGCAGGAGCTGATACGCGCAATGACGAAACGGGCGCCGGAGCTGCGCGATGTGGAAATTGTTCAACTGCATACGGAAGGGGAGGCGCCTTACGCCCGGCCCGAATGCAAAGACAGCTTTTTTATCAATACCGTATTTGTAGGGGCCAACGTGCGCCGCGCCGTCAATGAAGGCCAGGGCGATTACATTCCCGTATTTCTGAGCGAGGTTCCCGGCCTGTTCAGAAATAACATCCTGCCGCTGGATGTGGCCATGGTTCAGGTTTCCCCTCCCGACAACCATGGTTTCTGCTCACTGGGCACCTCCGTAGATGCCTCCGCCGCGGCCGTACAGACCGCCCGGAAGGTCATCGCGCAGATCAACCCCCGGATGCCGCGTACGCATGGAGACGGAATGGTACCTATTAGTCGTTTTGATGCCGTAACCGAACATGAAGAACCACTTCCGGAGCACATCGCAGGTGAGCCCGGCGAGACCGAACAGAAAATAGGCCGGTACTGTGCGGAACTCATCGAAGACGGAGCAACCCTTCAGATGGGTATCGGCGCTATCCCCAATGCCGTACTGAGAGAGTTGAACAATCACAAAGATCTGGGTATCCATACCGAAATGTTCTCTGATGGAATCATCGATCTGGTAGAAAAGGGGGTGATCAACAACCGATTGAAGAAAAGGCATCCGGGTAAAATCGTCTCCAGCTTTTTGATGGGGTCCCGCAGGCTATACGATTTTGTAGATGACAACCCACAGGTGGCTATGCTGGATGTAGCCTATGTAAACGATACGGCTGTAATTCGTAAAAATCCCAAAGTAACAGCTATTAACAGCGCCATAGAGGTCGACATTACAGGGCAGGTTGCAGCCGATTCCATAGGCACCTACCACTATTCGGGAGTGGGGGGACAGATGGACTTCATCCGCGGCGCCTCACTCAGTGAGGGAGGCAAGCCCATTATAGCTTTGCCGTCTGTTACAAATAAGGGAATAAGCAAAATAGTGCCTTATCTGAATCAGGGTGCCGGTGTGGTGACAACCCGTGCGCATGTCAACTATGTGGTTACAGAATATGGAGTGGCCAATCTCTACGGAAAAAATCTCCGCCAGCGCGCCCAGACCCTGATTGAAATAGCGCATCCCGATCACCGGGAGAACCTGTCTAAGCTGGCGCATGAGCGGTTTAAAATGTAGTGAAACTGGTGCGGAAGTAGTATGGTAAGAGTATAGCAGGTAACAAGTTCTCGGTGTATGAAACTTACATGATAATCTAAGTAGATAAATCACTACGCTCTAGGGCGTGTGGACATTCAACGTGCGGCGTGTCTTTGGGTTGATTTGAGGCACCTCTGCGTTGCTTTCCTTGGCCAATGAACCATCCCGACAGCCGTCGGGACGGAAAGCGCCTTGATTTGCCTCAAATCACCCTCAAATCCGCTTCCCCAGGCTAATTGTCCACACGCCCTAGTTTGGTTAGCGAAAAAGTGAAAGCTAGCGATATTGTAGGACTGCGAGAGAGTACACCACAGATGCAAACACGTCAGGGTGCTCTTCGAATATCAAATGCATTCGAAACGATGATCTCTGAGGACAAGGTGCCTTCGTCAAACTTCTCTATGTCCCACTCTAGGTAGACTAATTCGCGGATGCGATATGTTCCCTCAATATTGTTTACTTGCCATGATGCATTAGGACGTTCAGGATCCCATATCGACTGGGTCAACTGGATAGTTGCCTCATATCGCTCCCCACGCACGACCTTGATTGGGGGACGAAGTACGTCAGGACAAGTAGGGGTATAAGCAAGAACCCATTTTTCATCCACGAGCTTTTCAAGCACATCAGAGGGGTATCCCAAGCAAGAACCTAGGTAGAAGGTTTGTTTGCCCTCATTAATGTACGTATACGTAATTTCCAGGAGGCTGTTGCTCTCTTTTACCAGATATACGGCCTGATCGGTTTCTATATAGAAACTCTCCATGGATAGCTCTTCCTCCTCATCTGAAGTAGAGTCGACTAACGGAGGAAGAGAACAGCCTGCAAGAAAACCACTGAGGAGTAAGCAGGTACCCCACTCCATGGTTTTGTACATAATTGAACCTTGTTTTTTGGAAGTACTCATTTTTAAAAAACCTCGTCGCTTAAACACTATGAAAGCCCGGCGCCAAGGATATACAATCCCTATGTTCATTATTACGACCAGCTTTAAGATTTGTTGTTTTAGTAATAGTTTATAGTACCCCCCAAATGATTGTCAACAAAAGATATATCTGAGAAGAAGCTCTCGATTCCATTAGTGCCCCAATTTATACCGCTCAAATATACGTCGTTTGTGATGGGGGTTGCTCTTTGAAACACAGGAGCACCGCTGTCGCCAGACCCGTTTCCATAGTCTGCAGCGTACTGACAGAGCATGGTAATGTTAGATTGATAGACATTGCCATCAACACAAGTTCTGGTTATATCACCGTAGGTCCAACCCGTGGTTCTTCCTACTTTCTGGACTAGAGTTCCCACAGTAATCAAATGACTTTTACGATTGATGATAAAGCTAGCCCCTACGCGATGTGTCGAACCGTTTAGGTGACCCGAATACTCCGTTTTATAGATACGGCCCAAATTCCAGGTTCCTCTGTGCTTCCACTCGGCAAAAGCTGCATCAGCATACGCACATCTTCTGCTGGGAGGACAATCACCTCCGGTAAAATAGGGTGGATCGACCGTTTCCGTAGCAATGTGTCGATCACTTGGCTTAGCCTGGTAGAATTTTTCATTATCAACCGTGAATCGAGTTGCGGTACAATGCGAATTCACAATGAAGCCTTTAACTCCGTTCCGCAGAGCCACGGGGCCAAGGGTACATGTATAGGTTGAGGAACCGACTATGTATCGAATTTGAAGGCCACCTGCCAAGGTCGTTCTTTTACTCCGGATGTTATATTCCACAGGGTCCCTCTCAATGATGTTGATCGCAGATTCAGGGATTCCAATCTGACGAACTTTTTCAAAAACTTTCTCTTTATGAACAAGATCTTTGACGCCGAGGGTAATGTTGTTCTGTGCTTCATTAATATCAAGTAAAGTAACGCCTTTAATCCCTAGGACACCACTGCTTCGTAGCTCCGCCTTCCAGTTGTAGAGTTGCAGGAAATTATATTGGCCCTGCCGACTGCGCAGGTCGGAAAGAAGGTCATCACCTGCGGTAAGTACGCCGGCTCTGTGATGTTGTCTGAAAACTGACTTGATCGCCTCGCGTTCCTGATTGGACAAGAGATAGACGTTTAAGTTACCGTCATCGTCGATGAAGTGACCTCCATAGCCTGGCACTTTGAGAGCAATGTCAGCCAGTATTTCGTCAAATGTTTTTAGGGTGTCGTTATTACTTCTGGTGGCAAGATAGGCTTCTTTAGCGGCTTCTAGATCCAATTCAACCGGCATATTGTTGTCTTGATTATGATTGATAAGATCATTATCACATCCCACGCTAAGAGCTATCAGTATCGCTAAGAATATTTGGGCAGTTTTTTTATTCATATCTGTACCCCTCTCTATTTAGCTTATCTTTTGTTTAAATAAAAACAAATACTTAACTGCAAACTATTGGAGAAAAATATCATTTGCAAATTTTTTTCAATCTTCGCTAAACCTACAACCTAATGAGGTTGTGAATTATCTTCATTAGGTTTTAAGCACTAAAAACATTTAATAGGCTTAGTCTTCACGATTGGCATAATCAACTAGGGAGGAGAGCCTAATTAAAATTGGAGCTTAAAAAGATATTTTGAAGGGTTAAAACAATTAAAAAGATTATAGATGGAAAATATCGATTCGGTTTAGCTTGGAAATATTTTATCCACCCAAGTAATCAGTATTGTGATCCAGCACTTAAAAAATTTGATTACCGAACTATCTGCACAGTAAAAATAAAAGCTGTTAGTATAAGTTGACAAGGGCCAAGATTATGATCCAAATCTATAGGATTCAAAGCCTTGAGAAACTATTTATATTAAGCCTCGTGATGTGCGTGGTTACCCTATCTGCCCGAAAGCATCTTCTTAACTACTTTCAGCCAGCTTATGTTATCTATAGAAGGGATGAAATATATAACCCACTGAAGGGCAATAGGTTATAATAATAAAATAAGCTACTATAGTGCCCAAGAGAGGA
>CALJMB010000250.1 GCA_937982515.1 uncultured Balneolaceae bacterium | reverse complement strand
CGGTCCAGCCGTACAATTCTAAACGCCTTTTTAGCATTGTTGCCGCTGCCGATCTTAAATTCTTTTGGTTCAGAGATATCGCCCTCTTCTTCAAGCAGTAATACAATCCGGTACAACGCCGGATCCAGTTGGTCTAATGCGAGCAGGCGTTCTCCTGTTTGGGGATTTAAGATCCGGCCTCCCATGGGCGCTGTGTTGGGGTCTTCAGAATGCTTCCGGGCCAGTTCGGCAAACTCAACACCTTCGTGCGTAAGCACACTGTCTCTCAGTTGCTCAAGCTTCTGTATAGCGGTCTGATCGTCATAGCTTTCGCTGTCGATATTGATCAGGATATGATTTGTGTCGATTTGATCGCCCGAGCGCCTGTTGAGCCTGATGACGTGAAAACCGAATGATGTTTCTACAACCTCGGATATTTCTCCCGGCTGAAGGGCAGAAGCGGCAGCCGAGTATTCCGGAACAAGATCGCTTAAGGGTACCGTGGGCAGTTTGCCGCCGTGCGGGGCCGAAGGGCCGTCGCTGTATTTACGGGCCATTTCCTCAATGGTTTTACCGTGATTAAGAACAGAATCCCTGAGCTGTTCGGCAAGCTGCCGTGCCTCTCTGCGGGCATCTTCAAGAGGAGGGGGGATGGCTACAATCTGAGATACGGCAACCTGCTCCGGTATTTCGGGCAGTGAGTCGGCGGGAATATTTTCAAAGTATGCTTCCACCTCCGGGCGGGTAATGGTAACCCCGTTCATTATTTGCTGCCGGTACTGGCCCACGATCATCTCTTCGCGGTAGCTTTCGCGCAGATCGGCCCTGATCTGTACAATGCTTTTCCCCAGCTGGCGCTCAAGAGCGGCTTCACTACCCACCTGCTCTACATATTGATTGATTCTCTGGTTAATCTGCGCATCTACCAGTTCATTGGTCACCTGAATAGAATCCTCCCTGGCCTGATCCAGCATAATGTACCGTTCAACCTGGTTTTGCAACACAGAATACCATATATCTTCATGGAAATCGATTTCCTGCCGCTGTTGTTGCCGAAGCTGCAACATATATTCCAGCACCATTTGATCCACATCAGACTTTAAGATGATATGATCGTTGACCTGGGCAATGATCTGATCGACGGGAGTGTAGTCCGCGCTATCCTGCGCGAGCGCATCTGTAGAGCATACACCGGATACGATCAGTGCCAGAATAGCGGGGATGGTTTTAGTTGCTTGCTTTAACTGTCTCAAGGGGATCTGATGTGTGGTTTTGAGTGTTAGAATTCGGTGTAAGAACGTGATAGTTGTCAATTTCATTATTCGATTTGGCTTTAAGATACAGATTCTTAATGTATGAACTATAATGGCGCCGTCTTTTTTCAATAATGAGCCAGTCTTTAATTTGTTCTATCAGCCAATGGAGATCCGGATGCTCACCTTTTGCCTTTGAGTCCATTAATTGCACAAAATGATAATTTCTTCCGATGCGGCGGATAGGCGATATCTCTGTTTGCCCTATAACACCATTCAAATAGCGATTCATGACATCAAGTTCTGCTACAGCCAGAGAAGCCGGCCAGAAGTGTTCGGATTTCTCAATTTTTGTTTCAGGCGATATACTGTAATTCCTTGCCACCTCCGGCCAGGGAACGCCCAGCATCAGGTCGCGCTTGGCGGCCCGGGCAGCTTCAAGATCCGGAGTTTCAACGTGTCTGAACCGTACAAAACGCTCGTTCAGTATAAACTTGTCTTTGTGGATCTGATAATAGTTGCGGGCCTCTTCATCCGTGATAACCAAGTCTTTATTAAACTTTGCCATTACATAACTTTTCAGAGCCTCGCTTAATATCTCCCGCCGGGCTTTTTCTAACTTCTCCTGAACATCTTTGTTCTGCCGGAGCTGAAGCCTTTCCGCCTCCTGAAGGATAATTTCTTTTTGAATCCAGTCTTCAACGTAGGTATGCATAACTCCCGTGCTGTCTTCCTGAAGCAGAAAGTCAGGGATTGTTTTACGGGCTTCTTCAAGGGTCAGGTATTCGTTACCTACACGGGCCAGTCTGTCGGACTGGCTGTCGCCATTCAATCCGTTGCATCCGGATATCAAAATAGCCGGGATGAGGCACAAGAACAGAGGAAGTATGGAGTGTTTCATAAGGTATTAAATATTTCGTGGTGCGTAACTTGTAGTGCGTAACCTGCCCGGCGTGTCCATGACACGCTACGCTAAAACAGCATTCCTGCAACGGTCGCTGTCATCAGGTTAGCCAGCGTACCGGCAATAACAGCTTTAATTCCAAACATCGCCAGATCTGATTTGCGGCTGGGAGCCAGCCCCCCGATCCCGCCAATTTGTACAGCTATAGACGAAAAGTTGGCAAACCCGCAAAGGGCAAAGGTAGCCATTACAACCGTTTTGGGAGACAAGCTGTCAGTCCCTATCAGTTCAGAAAGCTGCAGGTAGGCCACAAATTCATTGAGCACCACCTTGGTGCCCAATAGCGAACCCATGCTGGCAGCTTCTGCCCAGGGAACTCCCACAATCCAGGCTACAGGGGCAAAAGCCCACCCCAGCAGGGTCTCTATCCGTAAGCCCGAACCGGGAATAAGAGTATTGAGCCCCGTAAGGTTACCAAAGGCCTCCAGAAAATAGTTTCCCATGGCAAGTAATGCAATAAACGCCAGCAGCATACCCCCCACGTTCGCGGCTAACCTGAGTCCAACAGCGGCGCCCGTAGCGGCGGCATCTATACCATTGGCGTCCGTTTGCTCAATTTGAACGTTGATATGACCTTTTGTTTCCGGTTCTTCGGTTTCAGGGTACAACATCTTGGCAATGACCAGCGCCGCCGGAGCAGCCATAAGGCTGGCCCC
>CALJMB010000249.1 GCA_937982515.1 uncultured Balneolaceae bacterium | reverse complement strand
ACCCCGCGCCCCAAATGCTCGGCAAACTGTCCGTAAATATGGCGGCTTATCCTATATTCGGCCTGATCGGCGTTAACGATGATTGTGTTTGACTGGCTATATGCAAGCGTACTGAATTGCAGACATATTAATACCGCTAAGAGTATTGACTTTTTCATAATACATTACTTTGATTAACGATTTCAAACCTGAGAATACTGTTCTGAGGTATAGGGTATAAGGTATAGGGGAAAGCACCGGCCTCCCCTTATACCCCATACCTTATACCACCGACGCGAAGCAGCGCTTCACGTTACGTACCTTTTAGTGCCTTCGTGTTTTCGTGGCCTTCCTTTACGAACTCATGTAATGGCAGCTACGCCAGAGTGACTCCACTACCTGGTAGAAAACTGATAAATGGTAACTGTGTTATAGGTTTCCCCCGGACGCAATATTGTGGACGGGAAACCGGGTTCATTAGGGGAGTTCGGATAGTGCTGGGTTTCCAGGCACAACCCTCCGTGTTTCACAAAAGGAGTACCATCCGGACCCTGAAAACTGCCGTCGAGGAAATTTCCGGAATAGAACTGAACCCCCGGCTCTGTGGTATACACTTTCATTTCTCTTCCGCTCTCCGGCTCGTAAAGTGTGGCCGCCAGCTGCAGGCTGTCTGGTGAGCTGTCAAGCACAAAGTTGTGGTCATACCCCCCTTCAACCTGATCAATTCTGGCTCCTATTTTATGAGGCTCTGTAAAATCAAAAGGTGTTCCCTCCACAGGTGCAATCTCTCCGGTGGGAATCAGTTCATCATTAACCGGCGTGTACCGGCTGGCATTCAGTGTTAACACATGATCCAGTACGGGGGTGGATGGATCTCCCGTCAGATTAAAATAGCTGTGATTGGTCAGATTCACGGGAGTCGCTTTATCCGTGGTTGCCTCATACTCAATCTTCAGCTCATTCTGGTCGGTAAGAGTATAGATGACGGATACCTGCAGGTTTCCGGGATATCCCTCCTCTCCATCTTCACTCAGATGGGTCAGCCTGAGCGAGTTATCGTCCAGTATCTCCGCTTCCCACAATAACTCGTTAAATCCCTTTTCCCCTCCGTGCAGATGGTTGTCTCCGTCGTTAGCGGCCAGTTCATATTCCCTGCCGTCCAGTGTGAATTGGGCATCTGCTATTCTGTTTCCATAGCGACCGATGATGGCTCCGAAGTAGGGGTCGTTGCCCAGATAATCTTCAAGATTGTCAAAGCCAAGCACCACATTTCCCATTTCCCCTTCTTTGTCAGGCACCCGTACCGAGGTTACGATTCCGCCATAGTTTGTAATCTTAATTTCTGTGCCCTGGGTGTTAGTCAGAGTAAAAAGATAAACTTTCCTCCCGTCTTTTAACGTTCCGAACGTATCTTTTTCTATAGTAACTGAACTGGTCTTATTCATACTTGCATTATTTTTTGTACAGCCTTGAATGCTGACGGCCACTATTAAAGCACCGGCTAAAAAGCACGTAGTAGATATGCTCTTAATCACGGAGGTGCGCTTTTGGTTTATGTTGAATACTGTCTTCATCATTGTTCCTGTTTTTAATTGCAGGCGTTTTCGACTATCCAAACCCCTCAGATGAATTCTCTGACAGGTATGGCTTCTAAAGGCTTAGGGATGATAACAATTGATACCCTTTATTTCATCCCGATAAGTTTTTATGGTTTTGAATTTAGTGAAACCAACCGTAAAGTGTATACAAAACACTTCATTGTTAACCAATTTTAAAATCCCATGCAAATCTTTTTGAGTTTGCAGGGTGGTTAAAGCTATAAACTTCCCCTTGGATAAGAGGGCTGGCGTCAGTGATTCGATCACTCGAAGTGATCGGATCACTTCCGGGCAAAACCCCTCTCCCTGTCAACCCAAGGCCATACCCGGGACAACTCCGGGCCTGCTCCAGTCGAGCTGAGTAGTGTTGCACTGGAGTTGCACTGGACTTGGTATAGTTGGTATGGAGATGGTATAGAGACCCACTGGAGCCTGTTTTCCCGCCCACTGGAGCCGGGGAGACTGGAGGAAAGGAGACCGGAAAACCCTTAGGGGCCGCCCTCAATGGCACAAATTCCCCGGAGGGGTTGCTGTAGGACGGGTTGGTAACCCGTTCTCTCGGGCTGTCGATAAGGCTATACTCCACACCGCTGGCAAGGGCTGTAGTGGGCAAGGCTCCGGTAGACATGCACAGAGTTGCACAAAGGGTTTATATAAAAAAATTGGCACGAACTATTCCTCCCGAATCCTCGGGAGGACGAGATAGGACAGAACGTAACAGCCCTGCCTTTGATAAGGGCGAGAGGACCGTGCCTGTGTATACATGAGAACAAGGTGTCCACACGATAGGATGCCCAGGGGTGCTTGCCCTTGCCAAAGAAAGATGTAGGCCACCGTGGAGGTGGACTACATCGGAATGTGCTTATAGTATTGTTGCCTTACTGAGGTCCGCTGTAAAAACGCCAGCTGGTTTCAAAATTCTCAGGGGGTTTTTCATTCTTTAATATTTTGCGGACCATTTCTATAGGCATACTGCCGTTTTTCAAAATCCGGTCATGAAACTCTCTGGCAGACATGGTTCCGTTTGTTACCAGTTCGTTATAAAGAGAACGGATTTGCAGTCCCCCCAGCAGATACGCTGCCTGATAGAGCGGCGGATAATCGGTAGTGAATGAGCGGCGTACCTCGGCCTCGGCGTTTGCGTATTCGTGACCTACTTTTTCTACCAGAAAATCGATGCTCTCCTGCGGACTCATCTCACCCAGATGATAACTCAGAGAAAAAATGATACGGGCACAGCGGTGCATCCTCCAGAAAAGCATACCTATACGGTCTTCCGGTGATTCCGGGAAGCCCATATCCCAGAGCTGAAGTTCCCAGTACAGGGCCCAGCCTTCACCCCAGAATGGCGTGCGGAACGGACGGCGGTAAGGCTTGTACCGGTCGGTCATAAAGCCCTGCAGATGATGTCCGGCAATCAATTCATGATGCACAGTTGCCCGTGAAAAGTGCGGGTTGTTTCCCCTCATACTCATGAGCTTGTCTTCATGAGCCATTGTGTTGGTGGGATAGGAAATACTGATGACCCTGCCACCTGTAAAAAACGGATTGATGAGCTGCCGCTGCGGACTCATCATGCGCATACCCCAGGTTTCTTTGGCCAGTTCCGGGATAGTAATAAGCTCTCTCTCCTCCAGAAACTTAGTAGCCTCAATAGCCATATCATAAATGATTTCAGGCTGTTCTCCGGGCGGAACGTAGGTATTTTTGACGTGCTCGAGGGCAGCATGCCAGTCGTTGCCATACCCCAGGTCACGGGAGGCCTTCAGCATCTCCTCAAGGCACCAGGCATACTCCTTCTCTGCCAGTTCAATCAGTTCTTCCGGCGTGTATGGAATCATCTCATACTTCAGTAGTTCCAGCAACTTTTTTTCTCCGATCGGATTACCGATGATGCCGCTTCCGTCATCCAGGTGAGACTGATCAACCGTCCAGTCTTCCAGGAATGCAGTGTAGCCGGTTAATATACTGTCTGCTTCTTTATAAGGTTTCTCTGCCCACCAGGTAACATCGGGATCGTATCTGTTATAAAAGCCGAATATATGCTCCAAAGTTTTGTGGAGATTCTCTGCTACCTCTGCAGCCCGGCGGGCTTGCTGCGGTTCCATCCGGCCTCTCTTCTCAACCTCTCTCTTATTCTCAAGGATGGCGCCGGTGAGTTTGTTCAGCTGTTTGGCGAAAACCTTCCCCTCCAGGTCCTTACCTACACGCCGTTTCGCCTGCAGATCCTGTATGATGCCGGCAAACCGCACGGTATAATGCACCTGCCGATAAGTGGACCGGTCTTGCCGGAGCTCCTCCAGGTCCCGCCGTATATTGCGGCGCAGAAGGATAAAGTCAACGGCCTCATTTATATTCAGGTCACTATAGTCGTAGAACTCAAGGCGATCAAGCCAGTCCTGGTAAAAGCGCTCCATCCGGTCGTAATATTCCGGGCTTTCCTGTAAGACGTTTGCGCGGCTCAGGCTCTGAACATCTGCATAATATTGTTCGATAGCCGTATACATGCGGCTGACCGGTTCGGGCTGGGCCTGCAGGACCGATATCCCAACGGCCCATAAGATACTGGCAACTGTTATTCTTTTAATCATTGTTTAACGGGTTTAGTTAGTTGTAATGTGTTTAGCGGTTGAATGTGGATTTCTATCCTGTTCCGGACTGGAGAGACAACCCCCTTAATCCCTCCGTCCCGAGTACTCGGGAACAGGCTCTTTGTCAAGGGGGAGATTTCTCTCTCCCCTTGAGGGGAGAGGATTGAATGCCCCGAAGCATCGGGGTCCATTCAATCTGAGGGTGTCCGGGCAAGGACGCAGTGTTGATGTATGCTCTCCTCCCGCCCGCTTCCGGGATCGGGGGAAGACAGGCTCGAAGCAGCGCTTCGAGTTACGTAGTTACGTAGATCGAAGCGCTGCTTCGATTAGGTATTGGAGACCCCGAACGGAGATGGGTATTTTCCAGAAGACTAATCCTTTTTACCGTTCTTAATCGATATGTAATGTGATATTGGCTCTGCCCCAAGCAGGTGTTCTACAAAGTAGTTCCACCGTTTGATCTCAAAGTAATTGTCGGGCCCACCCA
>CALJMB010000248.1 GCA_937982515.1 uncultured Balneolaceae bacterium | reverse complement strand
CAGGCTGAATGTCAACACGCCCTAGGACAGATACAGATAAGGAACGAAGTGTCGCTCCCATTGAGGGAGAAGCATAGAGCAAAGAGCATGGCACATAGCAACATAAATAAAAGGCTCTGCTCTGTGCGTTGTGCCTTTATTCTTAAACAGAACCTTTTATTAACCGTTAAATCGAATGAAGAACAAATGAGTGAAGACCAAAGCATAGAGAGTTTGTTATTTGACGGCGGGTGTGTCTGCTTTGATTTTATAAACACTATAAGCTCACGCACAGAAGCTCCTGCCTACGACTACCTGCCTGAGTATCAGGATGTACTGGATTGGAGCAGGCGAAAAGAGTTACTCCCGGAAGAGCGCATTGATCGGCTGGGAGAGTATGCTAAAAATAATCCGGATGCAGCGGCGAAGGCACTGGAAAAAATAAAAGCATACCGGGAGCATTTGTACAGCTTCTTCTCAGCTGTTGCTGAAGGGAGGAAAACCCGAGACGATGATCTGTCTGTGTTTAATTCTTTGATTTCAGAATCACTTTCCCACATTCGGTTTAAAGCAGCGAAAAATAAACCGGAAGCCAGCTGGGAGGAGAAGGAAGTTAACTTATATGAACCGTTGTGGAGAGTGGGGAAATCTGCGTATGATGTGCTAACGGGTCAACCTGTAGAGAGGATTAAAGAATGCGAAGCCTGTGGCTGGATTTTTCTGGACAAGAGTAAAAACAGAAGCCGGCGCTGGTGTAATATGCAGACCTGCGGCAGTGCCCATAAAGCCAGGAAGTATTACCACCGTAAGAAAGGTGGTAAGATATAGGGCATGAATTCCGAGGACGCTATGCGCTCTGCGAATCACTCATCCGCAACTCCACCTTTACCGGCAAATGGTCAACATAATCTGGGAGAGTGGTAATCTTCCGGATCTATTGGTTTCCTAATTGCCAATTGACTAATTTCCGGCAACCATTCAACAAATAACGGGATAAGCAAAGTGAACTCATTATTTAACAGTATTATCGTTGGCTCTTGTATACTTCTTTTGGCAGCTTGCCAGCCTGCCGTGGAACAAATAGAAACAGTTAAAACAGAAAGCAGCGTTGGAATGTTACAACACAATGTTTACTTCTACCTCAAAGACGATGTAACCGCCGAAGAGAAACAACAATTTGAGGAGGGATTAAAAGAACTTCTGAAAATCGAGGAAATTCACAAAGCAGAACTAGGCACACCGGCTGCAACGGAAGAACGGGACGTGACCGACAATACGTATGCTTACACGATTTTCACCTGGTTCAAAACCATGGATGACTATAATGTGTATGCAGATCATCCCGACCATCTGAAGTTCATCGAAAAGTATAAAGGCCTCTGGGCAGATGTACGGGTGTATGATGCCGAGCTGATAGATCATGAGTCGTAATGCAGGCTGAATTTCTGTGTTGCAGGTTGCTGAATCTGCAATACAGAAATCAGGTGTAGAAGAGACGGGCATTGTTAGAGAATGGAGACAAGTGCCCTTATAGCCATGTGCATGCCATGCGCCGTAACAGGAGATGGAGCGGATCGTGCCTTGTCGGGTCAATCCCCCCAGCCCCCTTCTCCAAGGGGGGAGATGATCGCGCCTTTATACAGGTTACCGCTCGATACCTTATACCTCCACAGGCGTAAAGCGGCGCTTCATGATACATGGCTACTCTCCCTCCCAATTCCCTAATACACCAATAACTAGTCAACTAACCGTAGCCAGAGATCTCCAGAGGTAGAGCACGGCATAAGCTTCCCATCCGTGCCAGTGTTTTGAAATGTCCTGAATTATCCTCGGGGATGGCTTAGCCTCCAGGTTCATTAGCTTCTTTACCGCGTTTTGAAATCCCGCATCATTCCTGGGAAAGGCCCTGGTCTCTTTAAGGCTTCTCATCAGCGCGTAGTTGGCCGTCCACGGGCCGATGCCGCGGATGTTTGTCAGCCTTTTGAGCCGGGCTTCAAAATCGGGCAACTGAAGTAATTGGCTTCTGCTTATGCGCCCCTCACAAAATAAGCGGGCGAGGGTAAGCACATAATCGGCTTTTTGGCGTGAAAACTGAAGCTCTTTCAAAGCATCTATAGTGAGGGAACTCAAAACCTTGGGGGACGGGAAGGAGTAGTACGTTTGGTTCTCAAAGCGGATCTGCTCGCCGTACGTTTCCACCAGGTTTTGTTTCATCTTATAGGCAAAGGCCAGATTAATCTGCTGGCCAATGATAGCCCAGCATAACGTTTCAAACAGGTCGGGTTCTCCGATAAGGCGAAGTCCCCGGTAGGAATGAATCAGCTTACCTAATAATGTATCACCGGCAGCTATTTTGTAGAAAGGAGTTAGATCTCTGTCCAGGTCGAGCCACTGACGGATATGGTATTCTGTGTATGCGATCTCCTGTTCAGATCCTGCACCGTTGAGTACCTGTACGGTCAATGCGGCTGCAGAGAAGTGAATGCTAATCAGCAGAAGCTCCCCTTCGAATTCAATGAGCTTATGAACCGTATTTCCATCGATACGATACCGGCAGTCATAGAAGCCACGGTCTAAGAACCACAAACATTCGTCGGCACTGAATTCGTCAGGAAGGGTAATGGTAAATGCGTGAGAGGACATATGATTGTAAATAAAAGATGATTATAACTGAACGTGATGTTTCTCTCTCAATCCGCTTATTGGGATATGTTGTATATCGATACTGTTGGTTTAGATCAGGATGATTCAAGGTAAATCTACTTCTTTGTATCGGGTGCGAAAAACTCTTAGAACAAACACAGGGCTATATAAGCTGTGACACTAGCGCTGTTCAAGTGCAAGGCTTATTCCGAAACCAATTAGTATGGCTCCGCCAACCGATTCCAGCCGGCGCCTGAACCTTTCGCCAGAGATAAAGGATGTTAAACGTTCAAGGAAAACAGAAATAAACGAAAACCAGGCCATACCCATGAAAAAATGGACTCCTGCCAAGAGTACCGATTTAGTAAAAACGGGATCGCCGGGACTTATGAACTGAGGCAGAAAAGCCAGATAGAAGACAGCCACTTTAGGGTTCAAAATATTAGTGACCATGCCTTCTGTATATGACCGCCATGGATTTTTGCTTTTCATACTCTTCGGGACAAGGCTCGGATCATCCATACTCTCATTCACCCCGGTTGATGATTTCCGGGATTTCCTGATCGTATCAATCCCAAGGTATATCAGATAGCCGGCACCAAGTGTTTTTATGAACTGGAATGCCGTTGCCGAATGAACAACAATGACAGACAAGCCTACTCCCGAAAGGATTGCATGAAAGAACAAGCCGGAGCAAATTCCGCCGGTTGTGTACAATCCGGCTTTAACCCCGTTGGAAAATACGTTTCGGATTACCAGCATAGTATCCGCTCCGGGAGTGATGGTAAGTACAAAGGCAATGCCGGCAAAAGCCAGGACCTGAGGGTCGAACATCTGTTTGGTTATTTACTTCCGGGTGAGTTGGTATTTCTGTTACCTAAAACAGCCTGATGATAATAAAGTACGAGGCTTTATAACAGGTATTATATGGCAACAGCAGGGAAGGACAGCCTCCCTTTTAAGAGAGATGGATGATTGAACGGATTTATAAGCCTTCCTGAGGGGCCGGGTCTGACAAGACCGGACTCCCACGTCAGGGAAAAGCTCATTAGTTTGTTTTTCATATATATTGAAATACATTAACGACAGCTCTTTTAATTATAGATTAATATCCAAGTGCATGAAAAACACTACATTAAGCATGTTTATTGTACTGGCTGTAGCGGCCTGTAGTCAAAACATGTCCACTTCTAACAGCGCCGCATACATTACCTTGTTGGGAAACGATACACTGGCGGTAGAGCAGTTCGAAAAAACTGATAACGGAATGCAGGCTGAGGTTATTCTCAGATCCCCGGAAATCTCGTTTACTTCTTATGAGCTGGAGCTGGGAGAAACGGGAGAAATACAGAAGATGGTTAAAAGAAGCCACAGTCCGGAAGAGGGGTTTGCCGGTGAGGGAGAAGTGACACAAACCATTCTAAATGTAAATGACAGTCTTGTCGTGGAAACGGCGGCGAATGAAGGGCCGAAACGCCAGGCGGTACCGTATGAAAAGGGCGCTCTGCCCTTCATCGACATGGTGCACTGGCCGTTTGAAGTTGTTTTAAATAATGCGGCAGCGTCTTTGCAGGACAGCATTTCCCAGCCGATGCTTACCGGTCCGCGGTTATCTACCTTCATTATTGCCAAAATCAGCGAAGACTCGATGACCATCCGCCATCCCTTCCGGGGAGTGATGGGCGTGGATGTAAATGAAAACGGAGACCTGATGCACCTGGATGCCGGACTTACCACCAGGAAGCTAAAAGTACATCGCGTTCCGAAAGTCGACATCGATGCCCTGGGCGAGCGGTTCGCATCGATGGATCAAAGCGGCACTCCGTTTGGGGAGCTTTCCGGGGCTGAGTCTGAGGACTTTTCCTTCAAAGGCGCCGATTTCCATGTAGAGTACGGATCGCCATTAAAGCGAGGCCGGGAGATATTCGGAGGAATAGTTCCCTGGGGAGAGCGCTGGCGCACAGGGGCTAACCGCGCCACGCATTTCAGTACAACACAAGATTTGGTGATAGGTGATTTGAATGTACCGGCCGGGGAATACACTTTGTTTACCATTCCTGAACCTGAGGGTGGAACCCTCATCATCAACAAGCAGACCGGGCAGAATGGACAGAGTTATGATGGGTCCCGGGACCTGGGGCGCGTGCCCATGGAGATAAACACTCAGCCTGAGGCTACCGAACGGTTCACCATCAGAGTAGAGGAGGCCAATCCGGGAGGGGTATTGAAACTGATCTGGGACCGGACGGTATTTTCGGTAGATTTTGAGATC
>CALJMB010000247.1 GCA_937982515.1 uncultured Balneolaceae bacterium | reverse complement strand
GACTCTCCGCCCGGTGGGCGGAGAGGTCTGCAGCGGTGGGTAAAAGGGAGTTTGAAGTGCGGTTGGCGGGCCGGTTAGATGGCAAATGCAGCCATCCGATGGGAAATCTGCCGTTTACCGATAGAGCATCTCTACGGTGCTCAGCAGGCGTTGCAGATCTCTTACTCTTTCTTCTTTCTTCAGGCGGGCATAGCTTTGAATGAGGTTGCGGATGCATCGGGCCAGGATTTCGTACTCTTTGGCTGTGTCGAAGTGCGCGCTTTTGGGTTCCACCCCATTCTGTTTCAAAAAATAATAGCACTGGTTGTAGGTAACTACTTTCCCCTCATCAAAGGGATCGATCAATAGCTCTTCTTTATCGCTTTTGTACTTCAGCATAAAGTGGATGGGCATATTCACACCATAGAAAGGGAGATCCAGCCGGCGTGCCAGAAACAGAACAACCAGCCCCAGAGAGATGGGCAAGCCGCGGCGGCGGTCTATGACTCTGTCCATGTAGGAGTTGTCGGGATCGTAATAGTTGGTTGTACTGCCGGTAAATTCCAGATCGTTAAAAATAAAATCGAGCAGCAGATGCATCTGTCTTCCGCTGTCTGGCTCATAGCGGAGGCCGTCGCCGATCAGAGAAGCAAAATGATCGAGCTTCCGCCTGTAGTCTTCTATCCGCAGTGTGGGGTTTTGGAACCGGGAGAGCACAAAAACCGCCTCCTCCAGTTTAGTAAGGTTAGGGATACCCGTTTCCAGAACGTCCAGGAAATCCTCCTCCATGCTGCCGTAGGTAATCCATTGTATCACCTCATTGATCAGCTCCCGTTCGGTTTCGCTCCGGGCCTGGCTTTTCTGCTGATCGAGCAGGGGCACGGCTTCTTCACCCAGTTCAAACAATCGGCTTTTTACCTTGGTTTTGACATAGGGGTCGGGGTCGTCCAGTAAAAAGACCAGGGATTCTATTTCGGATTTCTTGGGCATTCTTCTTATTCTGGTTAATTCGCAATTCATCGCACTGAAACAGTGTTGGCCGGGGAATCGTGCGGAATATAATAGGGAATTTGCAGGCTCTTTATCTAACTAAAACAATATTTAAAAAAAGGCCTTGTAAAGTGTATATTTCTTGTCAAGTGTATATTTGAAATCGCATAACATCTGTTTCTGTGTGCAAAGTGCCGTGCTTGCTGTAACTGAATATATGATACTCTCTTTGGAGTCAACGCTTTCTGATGGGCCATACATTCCCGGGGCGTGTGATCCAAGGCTATGTTAACACATTTGTAAAATCAACCATTCATGAAGTTATCCGTCACCTCTGAAACCGGCCGCCTAAAGGGAGTTATCGTGCACACACCGGGCCGTGAAGTATCGCTGGTTAATCCCGAGATTAAGGATGAGCTTTTGTTCGATGACATTATTTATGAAGAAGATGCGCGGCGTGAGCATCTGGATATGTTGCGTACCTTAAAAGCGGCTATGCCAAATGATGGGGAAATATTTGAGATCACCGACCTGTTTTTGGAGTGCTTTCACAGCGAGGATGCAAGGAGAGCATTCATCGCAGACCTGATACAGCGGTTGCCTGAAAAAAACCTGCACACCGTAAAGAACGACCTTGTACACCTCTCTCCCGAAGAACTCCTCCGGTTTGCCATTGAGGGAACAACGCCCGGTATAAAAGGCTTTGCCCTGCTCCCGGCGCCCAATCTGCTGTTTACCCGGGATCTTGCAGCCATAGCCGGCAACAGTATATTGCTATCCCGGCCTGCCCGGAAGGCCCGGCTGCGGGAAGCCCTGCTGATGGAGAATCTGGTCAAGTATCATCCCCTGTTCAGCGAAATAAAAGAACACACTATCCTGACCGGCCACCAGGCATCTATCGAAGGCGGAGATGTTCTGGTGCCTTCCAAAGATGTTGTGCTCATTGGCATGAGTGAACGGACCTCCTTCAGCGGACTGATGGCAGCAACCAGAGGATTGCTAAACCAGGGCGTTAAGCATGTGCTGGCTGTTGACATACCCAAACAGCGTTCATCCATGCATCTGGATACGATCTTTACTTTTGCCAGTGAAAACGAATGCGTGGTCTTTCCACCGGCCATATCCGAGCGTCGCGACAATGTGGTGGCGCTTTCGGATGGGAACGGAGTCATCCAGTCCCGCACCATGCCTTCATTGAAAGAGGCGCTCGAAGAACTATTGGGGCATGACTTCACCTTTATCAACTGCGGCGGAGATGACCGCACCAATCAATTCAGAGAACAATGGACCGACGGGGCGAACGTTTTTGCACTGGCCCCCGGAATTATTATCGGATATGAGCGAAACACTAATACCTTTGCCGTGTTACAAGAACATGGTTATCAATTAATGGATCAATACGAGTTTATCGATGAATACCAGAACAAAGAATTCGACCCAACCGATAAAAAATTAGCCATTAGTTTTCAGGGTCATGAATTATGCCGCGGCAGAGGCGGCGCCCGGTGCATGACCTTGCCCATTGCAAGAGCAACTTAAAAAGCTTTATATCTTGAACGAAAAACAGACTACTCAACACTGGCAGGGATACTATCCTCCAACCGGAAATACAGCACCTCCCAAACCAAATGAATTCGACACAAAAACCATTCTAAAGCATCTGGGCCTGTTTATCCTCACGTTTGCTTCTGTCTCTCTGGTAGGGGCCAGTTTTGTAGGATACGATTCGCCTTTTTTCCCATTTTTAATGCCCGACATGCAGGACTTCTACCGGGGAGCGCTCTTTGCCGCCCTGCTGCTTAGTTTCCTGGGAACCCACGAGTTCGGACATTTTTTTGCGGCCATGTATCATAATATCAGGGTGACACTGCCCTACTTTATACCTGTGCCGCTGGGCATTGGTACCATGGGAGCCGTTATTCGCATCAAACAAAAGATTAACGACACGCGCAAGATGTTTGACATCGGCATAGCGGGGCCTCTGGCCGGGTTTATCGTCTCACTGGCGATACTCCTCTATGGCTTTGCCACCCTGCCCGATGCCAGTTATATCAATAACTTTGCCGGGCATGAGCAAGTAAAGGAATATGTTAACACGTACGGCCATTTTCCCGAGGAACCGCCCGGCGGCCCCGATGGCATCACCTTGATTGTAGGCAATACAATACTCTATTCTTTCCTGGCCGGGTTCTTCGAAAACGTACCGCCTATGTGGGAGATGTACCACTATCCTTTTTTATTTGCCGGATGGCTGGGGCTGTTTTTCACGGCATTAAACCTTATGCCCGTCGGGCAGCTGGATGGCGGACATATTCTCTACTCGCTTATCGGTTTCAGGAAGCATCAAAAAGTGGCCCGTGCGTGTTTTGCGGTATTGACCATTTTAGCCGGAATAGAATCTATTCCTTTTATTCATGCTTCTCTGGGTGAATGGGATAATGTCTACGGCTCAATGAGTTGGATTATCTGGGCCGGCGTATTGTTTTTGCTGTTGCGAAAAGCCTACAACAACGATCACCGCTGGATTGCCCCGGTTCTGATCTCCTCGCTGATAGCGGCCGCCGCCTATCTCTATGTGGCAGTGGGCAGTATAGAAACATCCAGCTCCCTGATATGGATTTTCTGGTCCTTTTTTATTGCCTATGTCGTGAAAATTGAACATCCGCCCAGCCTTTATGAACGTCCCCTGGGCCCGGTTCGCAAAACACTAGGGTGGGCCAGCATGGCAGTGTTTGTACTTTGTATTAGTCCCAATCCGCTGTATGTTATTTGACAAGCATAGCGCAGAGCATTTCTTATTTGCGCTATGCCTTTTTATCTTACCGCTTCCATCTATTCCTTAATAAATCATTTACTCTATGCGTAATTTAATTCCTGTACTTCTCATTTTGTTTGTAAGCTGCTCTAATCCTGCACCTCAAAATATAACTGAACAGATCGAACAGCATATAGCCGAAGACAACTATGAAGAAGCACTGGAATTGGTAAAGAATGCTGACGCACAACAATCAGAAGCCGACTTACAGCTTTTAAAAGAAAAAATACACCTGAACTACGGCATCTACCTGGAGTATAGAGGACCGGAAGAGAGCAGCATGCGCGATCGCATGACCTCCGCTCTGCATCAATATATTGAAGTACTGAAAATCAATCCGGAAAACGACAAAGCCCGGGCTGAGATTGAACAGATTATGGGTATTTACAGCACTATACCGGACCGATCGCCGGGCGAGGATATCCTGAAAGAGCTGCGCGCCTTAGGATTTGAGTATTAGAACCAGCTCTCTTGGTGCATCTCTGTGGTATAACTATTACGCGGAGCTGCACAAAAGGTCCACGAAGTTTCACAGAGGGTAGTCCTCGAATGTTCCTTACCCGTTATTTGTCATATAAAAGTTTATACTTCATAAATTACTGAAATAGCACTTTAAGCTTCAATCTGGATACATGTCTGACAATAACCAGAAAACGACACCTACCATCAAGAATCGCAAAGCCCGATACGAGTATGATATCGAGGAGACTTACGAAGCGGGGATAGTCTTGAAAGGAACGGAAGTGAAATCCCTGCGGGATGGCAAAGCCAGCCTGAACGAAGCCTTTGCTTATTTGCAGAATGGGGAGGTCTGGCTGAGGGATATGTACATCAAGCCCTATACACACGGCTCCTACACGAATCATGAGGAACGCCGCCCGCGCAAGCTATTGCTTAACAAGAGAGAAATCCAGGAGATGGATAAAGCAGTTGCCCAAAAAGGGTATACTCTGGTTCCTCTGAAGCTGTACTTTAAAAAGGGATATGCCAAGATCCAGATTGGCGTGGCCCGTGGCAAGAAAAAGTACGACAAGCGGGAAGATATTAAAGAAAAAGACATGCGCCGTGAACTGGACCGTAAAGTTAAAGGAACCTATAAAGTAAACTTATGAGCCATGTTCGGCTTAAAACACCTCCGCCGGAGACGACTGATGCAGCAGCCTCTGCCGGGAGAATGGCTGTCCATCATCCAACAAAATGTTCCCTATTATCACAGGCTCCCCGGAAATAAACAGAAGAGGCTGCAAGGGCTGATCCAGATATTTCTGGATGAAAAACTATTTGAAGGATGCGGAGGATTGCAGCTGACAGATGAAATTAAAGTAACTGTAGCCGCCCAGGCCTGTATTTTACTCCTTGGAAGCTCCGACTACACAGTCTATCCGGGCCTCCGCTCTATTCTGATATATCCCACTGAATACTTTGCCCCTGTAAAGCGCTACAGAGAGGGTGGGGTAATTGAAGAAGGAAATCAATCCAGGCTGGGTGAGTCTTGGTCACGCGGGCACATAGTGCTTGCCTGGGATGCCGTAAAGCATGGCGCTTCCGATATCCGTGACGGAAGCAACCTTGTGTTTCACGAGTTTGCCCACCAGCTTGACTACGAATACGGCGCTACCGAACAAGCAGAAAATCCGGACCTGCACTCTTCCTACCTTGCCTGGGCACGAGTACTGAGTGCAGAATACCGCAGGCACATAAGAAATCTTGAACGAAACCACCAGACCCTGATGGATGCATATGGCGCAGCCAACTTAGCGGAGTTCTTTGCGGTGGCCACTGAATATTTTTTTGAGAGACCCGGTGAGCTTAAAAATAAGCACCCGGA
>CALJMB010000246.1 GCA_937982515.1 uncultured Balneolaceae bacterium | reverse complement strand
GCAGTCAGCGAGGCAAAGAAAATAATGGTCGGCAGCACCTGAAAAGCAAAAAAACTGCCCATGCTGTCTCCCGTTCCCGGACTTTTGGCCAAATCGCCAAATATAAATACGGCCCCCTCTGTGGTAAAGTCCAGTACGATGACAAAAAACGAGGAAATCCAGGAAAAGAACTCTTTAGGCCAGCCCAGAGGCGCCCAAAATTCTGCCATGCTTCTGCCTTTGAGAATAAATACAGCTAAGACAAACTGCAAGCCCAGCCCTGTAACTACCAGTCTCCAGTCGATGTGTTTTCTGTTGTTGCTGATTGCATAGGCCAAACCCACTATGGCCGCCATCCCGATCAGCCCGCGTATGATATCTGTCATCAGGTATTGTCTTTGGATTCATTTTCAGGATCGGCGTACTGCCTTTGCGGCCTCCTGACAGGCCATGCGAATGAATGGGGTAGCCCACAAACCCCGTGACGATGAATATATCTGTGTACAGGTAAAAATGAAAAGAGAAAGCGGTATAATTTTCACGCAGCAGCTATCTCCTCCCGCAGAGCCGCCGGCCATGGCGGCTCCGGCAGCAGAGGGGGTGCCGGGATAGTGTATGGGGGTGTGTCAGGGTCGGAGCAGGGGGTACGTCAGGGCCCTGACAGGGGGTATGTCAGGGCCCTGACGTGGGAGATACGGGCTCTGTCCGGGAATATCAGGCGGAAAGTTCAAAGGCCTTCCGTATTAGGTATAAAATAACTGATAGCAGCTAATGGCCCCGGCCAGAAGGCCGGGGCCATTAGCTGCCGGGAAATAGATGGGGTGTCTTGTTTCGGGTTCTTCGCATCTATTTTCTGCTCCGTGCCCGGGCAGACCCACCCCTCTTATTTTCCCATCCCTCCACAGGGAAAAACCACCTGTGCAAGGAGAGGAAACACTCCCGACCAAAATACAGAGCTGGATCTCAGAAAGCAGTCACCCCTCCTTGCGGCAGCGGTTTTCTGCCGGAGGGAGGGGCCGGGGGTGGGTCTACACGGCACAGGATGGAGCCTTATTCCAGGTTAGGTGCCCGTTGGCAGACCCACCCCGCTGGTTCTCCCCTCCCTCCGGCGCAAAGGCCCGCCGCAAGGAGGGGAGAGACGCCTGCCCGGACTCCTCATCAGTTTTAATAAACGTTCAGAGTTTAGTAAAGCTCTCAGCGAGCCCCGCCGCTAAATGGGGCTTGTAAGCTCTGTATCCCTGGTTTACCCCGCTACAGATTGAAACTTCATTAAAGTTTATACGTGATCCCTGTTAATTAAGTTAAATTCTTATAAATTGAGCGCGTTAAATCGCAACCATACACCGAGATACCGCATGAGATCCGCTAAATTACTTCTGACGATTGGTCTTTTCCTGGGAGCTTGCCTCTCCGAAGGCAATGCCCGTTATTATGTTACAGGCCATTCTTTTCACACATCCTTTCGGGCCGATACTTCCGATTCTACCGAAAAGGAGGCAAATAAAGACCTGCCGTTAGAACCGGACCGGACCATCTCTTTTACCACGAACCAGGGGAGCTGGATTTCTGTGGATGTGAGTCCGGATGGCAAACACATTGCTTTCGATCTGATGGGCGATATCTACACCATGCCGGCTGAAGGAGGCCAAGCAACCCGCCTTACCGAGGGCATGGCATTCGATTCCCATCCCCGGTACAGCCCCGACGGTAAGTACCTGCTATTTACTTCAGACCGCGACGGCGCCGATAATATCTGGTACATGAACCTGGAGGATGAGGAAATGCACCAGGTTACCGATGGCAACAACAGAACTCCCTCTGCCGACTGGTCGCCCGACGGACAGTACATAGTGGTAGCCAAAGGTGGGCTTACAAACAAATTGTGGCTGTATCACAAAGATGGCGGAACAGGAGTACAGCTCATCGACAAGCCGGGAAATCTTAAAACCATAGATCCTGCTTTTGGGCACAAAGGGCGTTTTATCTATTTCTCCCAAAGAAACGGCGCCTGGAACTACAACGCACAACTGCCGCAGTATCAAATTGGCGTGTACGACCGGGAAAATGGAGAAGTAAGCACCATCACATCCAGATATGGCTCTGCCTTCACCCCCGTGCTCTCATCCGACGGCCGGTATTTGGTATATGGTACCCGATACGAAGACCAGACGGGGCTGGTACTTCGCAACCTGAACAATGGCGAGGAACGCTGGCTCGCCTATCCCGTACAGCGGGATGATCAGGAGTCCATAGCAACTATGGGGGTATATCCGGGCATGGCATTTACGCCGGATAATAAGTATCTGGTAGCCTTCTACGGCGGAAAGATCTGGAAAATTCCTGTTGCCGGCGGCGAAGCACAGGAAATTCCGTTTACGGTGGATGTAGAACTGGAGCTGGGCCCGCGGCTCGATTTTGACTATCCCATCAGCGATGACCGGGAAGTGGTGGCTACCCAGATACGCGATGCCGTCCCTTCTCCCGATGGAAAGAAGCTGGCGTTTACCGTACTTAACCGGCTTTATGTGATGGATTATCCCGATGGCACGCCTGAGAGGCTCACGGATATGGATGTTACGGAAGCCAATCCGGCCTGGTCGCCCGATGGCAGATGGCTGGCCTATGCCACCTGGGAAGGAGAGGGCGGACATCTGTACAAAATCGATGTAACCCGCCGGCGGCCCCGGCCGGTACGGCTGACTAAAGAGCCGGCTATCTACGGCAGCCCGGCGTGGTCGTACAACAGCAACCGGATCGTGTTTTTAAGAGGAGCCGCCCAGAGTTTCAGAAACGGAGTCGGCCCCGGCGCCTATTTCGGTTCTATTGAGGATATTGTCTGGATTTCAGCTGAGGGAGGAGAACAGCATCTGATAGCAAAAGCGAGTGGACGAGACAACCCGCACTTTGTAAAAGCCAACGACCGCATCTACATGAACCGCGGCAAGGATCTGATTTCCCTGCGCTGGGATGGAACCGACGAAAAGAAACATGCCGAAGTGACCGGTATCCGTACCTACGGGTTTGGTGCATACGATTCTGAGGGAATGGAGGATGCCAGTGGACACTCTCTGCTGCACCCTCCGGCCGGAGGAGGGCCCGGTGAGCCTAATAATCCCCCCAGTTCCGCTGATCGTATCACCATGGCGCCGGAAGGAGACCAGGCGCTGGCACAAATCAACAATGACATATACGTACTCACCATACCCCAAATAGGCAAAGCCCCTGAAATTTCCGTTGCACAGCCAGATAAGGCAAAATTCCCGGCAAAGAAGCTGACCGAGATCGGGGGCCAGTTCCCGGCCTGGAGCAGCAACGGGCGGAATGTTCACTGGTCTATAGGAAACGCCCATTTTATATACGATCTCGATGCCGCCAGAGCTTTCGAAGATAGTGTGAAAGCTGCCGGGAAAGCCGAAGAGGAGAAGGAAGAGGAGAAAGACAAAGAAGAGGACTCCGAAAAAGAAGATACAGAAGAGGCCTCCGGGAAGGAAGAGGATGCGAAAGAAGAAAAGTATAAGCCCCGGGAACAGCGTATAGAGGTGCGGTACCGGCAGGATATTCCCGAGAGCGCTGTTCTGCTGCAGGGCGCCCGCGTCATCACCATGGACAGTACCAGGATCATTGAAAAAGGAGACATTCTTATCGTCAATAACCGCATCAGGGCTGTGGGTGCAAGCGGTTCGGTTGAAGCGCCTTCGGATGTCAGGGTTATCGATGTGTCCGGCAAAACCATCGTGCCCGGCTTTGTAGACACCCATGCCCATATGTGGCCCGCATGGGGAATCCACAAAAGCCAGGTGTGGAATTATGTGGCTAATCTGGCTTATGGAGTAACCACCACCCGCGATCCCCAGACGGCCACCACCGATGTTCTGACTTACAGCGATATGGTGAACGCCGGCATGATGCCCGGTCCGCGCGTGTACTCCACCGGGCCGGGACTGGGTTACTGGGCGTATAATATTCAGGATCTGGATCACGCCAAAGACGTAATGAAACAATACAGCACGTATTACAACACTCAGTACATCAAGATGTATCTGGCCGGCAACCGGCAGCAGCGCCAGTGGATCATCATGGCGGCTAAGGAACAGAATATTCTGCCTACCACAGAAGGCGCCCTGGATTGGAAGCTGAATATGACCCAGATGATTGACGGCTATCCCGGCCATGAACATTCCTTTCCTATACATCCTATATACAACGATGTGGTACGTACCACAGCTGAGTCGAAGATGGCTGTAACGCCTACACTACTGGTATCGTACGGCGGGCCCTGGGCGGAGAATTATTACTATGCCACAGAACAGCCTTACAGAGACAAAAAACTGGCTCGTTTTACTCCCTATGCGGAACTGGCTTCCAAGTCACGCAGGCGCAGTTTTTGGTCTATGCAAGAAGAGCATGTGTTTTATAAGCACGCCAGGTTCATGAAAGATCTTGTGGAAGCCGGCGGCATTGCCGGCGTAGGCAGCCACGGACAGCTTGAGGGTTTGGGATATCATTGGGAGCTCTGGTCGATTCAATCAGGCGGCATGAGTGAATTCGATGCCCTTAAAGTGGCCACCATTCTGGGCGCCCGGGCTCTCGGGCTGGATGGTGATCTGGGGTCTATTGAAGAAGGCAAGCTGGCCGATCTGGTTATACTGGACAAAAACCCCCTGCAGAATATCCGCAATACCAACTCTGTCCGTTTTGTTATGAAGAACGGACGGCTGTACGAAGGGGATACCCTCAACGAAATCTATCCGCGTAAGCGTGAAGCCGGGCCTTTCTGGTGGACCGGGGAGGCGCCCGATGCTGCTGAATTGCCAGGGGTACGCGATGAGTAAAAACTACTTCCAGCTAAAATATCGCAGACACTAACAATCTTATTCAGAAACAACCAATTGCCCCGGCCTGAATACGGGGCAATTTTCTGGTGGCATCGGACAGGCTGTCCGGCCAACGTTTACTATTCCCCAGCACCCGCAAAGATGTTGCAAGTTTATATAGGGCAAAAATGTTATAGGTCTATATAGAAAAAAGATGTTACAAGTCTCCAGACTTGTAACATTTCGATGATGCGACAAGTCTCCGGACTTGTCGCATTCCGGGCTGGATCCTCTTACTACTCTGCCAGCACATCCTCTATCTGCTTCATGCGCTCGCCAAACAGCTGCCAGTTGCCGTTTTTCAGCGCTGCCTGGGCTTCCTGCCAGAGAGACTTAACTCTTTCCAGCTGAGGCGAAGGCAGGGGGGAAGTGATAACGAGCGAGGTATCTGCCGGTATTTCCACTCCTTCTTCTACCATAATGGCCTCTGCCGGCCTCTCTCCAAAGAGGGTTTCCAGCGCCTGGTCAAGGGTGGGTTCCATAACCACCCGCGACCCTGTAGTGACAATAACCCGCTGTAATTGTGGGATGTCGACACCTTCAGCAATCAGAAATACAGGCTCTATATACAGAAAGGAATCTTCGATAGGTATTACCATCAGATTGCCCCGTATCACGCGGGAGCCCCGCTGATCCCACAAAGCCAGCTGACGTGAAATTTCCGTATCCTGATCGATTCTGGCCTCAATCTGCGTAGGTCCCTGGATTAGTCGCTCTTTGGGCAGCTCATAAACCACCACCTGCCCGTATTCGGGGAAGTCAGACTTGGCCGCCATCCAGGCAATCATGTTATCACGGTTACTGGGAGTGAGCGGGCTGATGAGCAGATATTGCAGTTCTTCCTCGCCAGGTAGTTTACTCAGTATGTAGTAGGGGTCCATTATTACCGGCTGTCCGCCATACTTCTCGTTGGGCCTTGTCCACAAATCTTCGTTATTATAAAAGACCTGGGGAGTAGTCATATGGTAGGAGCTATAAATCTCCATTTGGATCTTGAACAGCGTTGACGGGTATATGAGATGTGCTTTTAAAGAGGGCGGCATCTCATCCAGAGGCCTGAACATGGCGGGAAAGATATCGCGGTAAACGTTGAGAACGGGATCGTCTTCATCTACCACAAAAAAGTCTACCGTACCGTTATAAGCATCCACAACTACTTTTACTGAGTTGCGAATGTAATTGAACTGCCTGTTATAGATTTCGGAATAAGGGAAGTGAGAAGACGTTGTGTACGCATCCTGTATCCAGAACAGCCTGCCTTCGCTTAATACCAGGTAGGGATTGTCTTCCAGCATAAGGAAGGGAGCTATCTTTCCCACCCGTTCCTGTATATTTTTCCAGAACTGGATTCTGCTGCCCTCACGTATATAATCCGTAAGCATGATATTCAGGTCATTGAACTCCCAGGAAAACAATAGCTTTGAGAAAAAACCGTGAAT
The DNA here is from genome assembly GCA_937982515.1 of uncultured Balneolaceae bacterium. Lineage (GTDB taxonomy): Bacteria > Bacteroidota > Rhodothermia > Balneolales > Balneolaceae > CALJMB01. The sequence continues at coordinate 7,362 of CALJMB010000246.1, read as the reverse complement.
GGGTACTCCGCCTTTTCCTTCGTAACTGGTATACACGTTCTGGTCGCCACTGGGATAATCAAATTCCTGGATATCCGTATTTACTATTTTGTATCCCGGATCATGTTCTCCGTAATAGATAGCGGCTTCTTCAACCTCCAGCCCCATGGAAGCGGCGGGAGGCAGGTTTTTGATGACCAGCCTCGGATCACCCTGCGTACCGATCTGGGCTACCGGACTCATGACCAGCCCGTATCCGTGAGTGTATTGCAGATGGCGGTTGACCCAGGTATCGGCCTGTGGAGGCAGCTCGGCCGTGAGTTCGCGGGCGGAAAGCATCATCTGCTTATAACCTTCACTGGTATGGTACCGGTCTACGTCCACATTGAAAAATTGATAGTAGAGCCGGATCTCCTGCAACTGCCGGTACGTCTGAATGATTAACTGCGGATCCCAGAGCCGGATGTTTTGCAGGGTTTCCATATTCTCTTCAATCTTCTCGAGGGTGAGAGTGTCTCCGGCATTATAGTCGCGCACTTCTATTGCATCGAGATTATACGCCCGCCGGGTGAGTCCGATGTTGTGGGTCAGGTAAGGGGTTTCCAGTTCCAGTTCATTCGGCTCAACGACAAACTTTTGAACGGCCACAGGAAGAATGCCCTGCCCAATTATACCAATGGCAGCTGTAGTAATGGCGCCAATAATAAGCAGCCGCAAACGTGAGCGGAACACCTGGGAAAAAGCAATCAGCCCCAGAAGAAGGCAAAGAATACACATCACCCATAAAACCGGAAGTAAAACATAGATATCGGTATATCCCGCGCCATGTACCGTTCCCGATGCATCGTACAACAGGTTGTAACGCTGAAGGTAATACCCCCATGCCATCAGCAACAGCCAGATGCCCGTGTTAATACTGATGTGACTGGTTACTTCTGAGCGCGCGCGGATCCCTGAGGTTCCCTGAAGCGTCAGAGACCCTGAATAGAGATAGAATACAATCAGCACCAATGTGATAAAGAACACCAGCACGATAAAACTGTTCTGTATCATCTCAAGAAAGGGAAGGCGAAACAGGTAGAATCCGATGTCGTTGCCGAATATGGGGTCTGCCAGATCAACACTTTCACTCCAGTGGAACCGGAAATAAGCATCCCAGCGCATAAAGAAGACGAAGGAGAAGAACAGGCTGAAAATCGCCCCGAAGGTATAGAATGCCAGTCGTATCTGTTTTGGAGTGAACTGGCTGAGATTCAGCTCTCCCAAAGGAGACTGGCCGAAACCGGCATACCGGAAGCGTTTTGCCAGGATATGCATATTTGGCAGCACATAGAGCAGTGCAAGCGCCAGGGCGCCTGCAAACAGGAGAATTTGAGTCACTTTTATGGTCCAAAAAACCTGACTGTAACCCAGATTGTCCATCCAAAGCCATTCTACAATCCAGTCGGAGAAGTAGGCAGCTAGAAGAACAATTAGCAGAAACAGGCCGATCCACAGCCGCAGTTTAAATATTCTGGAGAAAAGGTTGGGCATCTGCTTGGCAGTATTTAGCTTGATTGAAGGTTATCATCGAAAAAAGATACTTATAAAGATTCCCATGCATAACGCCGGTATGATTATAAAGAAGGCCGGCGGTGGATGACCAATGACCGGGGTGGCCCTCGGTCGTCCGTCCACAGTCCCTGCGGTTCCGACATGATTGAACATATAACTCGTATTACAACGGGCCGATTCCGTATAACAGCATTCCCATTGCGATTCATTCAGTCTGTGGCTACTCAGGGTGCAGAGTAACGTGTTGCCCGGCCATGGTTCACCCCTAAATCCCCCGATGGAAACGTTGGACAGCACCTGTATTGGCAGGAACGGCTCTTTCAGATAGAACCAACTGATGCTGAATTTGTATGAGTATTACATAAATATGCTCCACTCTCATCGGTACACACTCGCCTGGCTCGCATCATTTGTGTTCCCCTTCCGCCAAGAAAGAAACCGCTATCAACACCGTCTCACTTCGCAGGCGTAATAACGATATTGCGAAATTCCACTGGTCCGTGATCTCCCTGCAGCATAATAGGGCCCGGTTCACCTTCATTGCTGTCCAGTGCTCCCCCGGTGATGCCCGGGATCTCCCGGTTGCAGATAACCTGTACTCCGTTGAGCGTAACGGTGATCATGCGTCCTCTAAGGGTAATATCGTAGGTCTGCCATTCACCCGCCTTTCTCGCCGCATTCTCGCTTGGATCTATGAATCCATATACACCGCCTATAGAGTGGCTTTCGGGCTTGCCTCCGTAATCATCCTGCAGCTGAACCTCATACCGCCCCCTCAGGTATATGCCACTGTTGCTGCCTTCAGGGTAGCGGAATTCAGCGTGCAGCTTAAAATCCTCGTACCTTTGTTCGGTAATCAGATTCCCTCCGGCTTTTTCGTTGATGAGGATCCCGTCTTCTACCCGCCACCGGCTTTCGCCGCCAATGACCTGCCATCCTTCCAGGCCGGAATCCTGCAGAAGGTGGATGGGTTCACCCCATTCGGGTTCACCGTCCCTACGAAGTTCCGGAGCGCGGACCGCCGTCCATTCATACTTGTTGCCATGTGCATCAGAGGTTTGTCCGGAAAGTTGATCGCCCTCCAGCCGGAATTCAAACTGTTCATCATCTCCGTTTGCCACCCACTGAGGAGGGACAGAGAAACGAAAGGTGTTGTCACTGCCGTTGTAGGTGATTTCAGCAACCGGCCTGGCACTGCCCACGCGGCCCACATATTGGCCTACCAGGGTTGATACCCCTGATTTTTTTATCTCCAGCCATGAGGGATAGGTGCCATCGGGCGTGCTGACGGTGATATCCCAGCGGCCCGTTACCGCTTCTTTGGGGTTATCGCTTTGCGCGGCGGATTGATTGCATCCGAGCAAAGCAAATAGTAAAGTGGCTGTGATAAGATTCCATCTCAATAACATAATAAGCTCCTTAATCTCAGTGGGTTTATAAGTTAGCCAAAGAGTAACCAGCACAGAGGAGAAAGGCAACTGCTGTTAGAGGGCAGGGGCTTTGTACATGGACGCGGAGCGCCCGGAAGAGAGTTGCAACGCAGAGCATCAGAACGAGATAGGGGGAATTCTTCCACACCCTTGCTCTGAATCCACTCACTTCTTCTGAAAAATGATCACGTCATCTTCCAAAAAGGTAACCGGAGCCTGCCACTGGTCTGCAAGCCATCTGAAGGTGTGCCTGGAATAGAAGGCAACATGTGTTTCATCTCTTATGTAGTGCCAGCTTTTGAACGCTTCCCTGCTTTTTACCATCTTGGTCATCAGTCCCAGATAACCGCCGGCCTTCAGGCAGTTCCACAGCCGGTACACTTCCTCCCGAGGATTGTACAGATGTTCCATAACTTCCGTAGAGGTGATAAAATCGTAGACCTGTTCAAAAACAGCAGGGTTATCGGCATAGAAAGGATCATATATGCGCATCCGGTGGCCTTTTTCTTTGAACATAAGGTGCAGGGCAGGGCCGGGGCCGGATCCGAAATCAAGGCCCAGGCTGTTGGGTTTAAGCCTCTCGTTCAAAGGGATGAACAGGCGGCTCAGGAATCTGCGGTAGTCTTCATCATGGGGATCATTTTCATGCAGGTCGTATCGCTCTTTTTCCTCTTCCGGTGACAGCCGCTGATGAGGAGGTACAAAAACAAGCCTGCATACCGGGCAGTGAAGGTAGGTTCTGTAGCCATCTTCATAGTAAAAACTTGTATGCATGGTTCCACACAGAATGCAGGGGGAATGGTTCATGAGTACTATGGATACCGTTTTGGGTTGTTTCATAGTATCCGAAAAAACGGTAAATACCAAACCGTACATCCAGTGCAGCTGATCTGCTATGGCTGCTTATGCTTTTCTTTTGCCGCTATCTGTTGTGGCGCCTGTTGTTTAATTTCACCTCCGACTACCATCCGGTACTGTTCGAGCATTTCTTTGGGGATGAAACTGAATGAAATATTCTGCCGGAAGAGAATCCATCTTTCTTTTCGCAAAATGTAGGGGGTAAATCCGGCCCGCCTGCAACCTTTGAGGGCAGGAATATTTTCGCTCCCCACAAAGGTGATGGCGCGGCTGGCCCCCAGGTCTTTTCCCTTTTCCGCAATTCTGGCCATGGCCGCAGGCATAACTCTGAGTCCCCGGAAGGATCGCTTCATAAAGGCCGCTTCAAGCAGAACCTCATGATCTTTGAGGGGAGGAAAGGTTTCTCCAAAATGGTCGTGAATACGGGCGTTCTCTTTAGAATTTATAAGCCATTGCATGTAACAGGGCTCACCATCGGCGGTAACCGCTACATAGCAGGTGGGAATATTGGTTTGAACCATAAATTGCTGGTAGGCTGCAAGCCTGGGCATGTGGTTGGTTAACTCTCCGTTTTCCAGCAGCGATTCAATGTCGTTCTCCTGTAATGGACGGATGCAGATATCAATTTTGGCATCTGGCGGCTGAAAGGGTCTGTTCAGGTCTCTGCTTAATCCAAAGAACAGGTTTTGGGAGTATATACGGCTCCGCAACGCCTTCCAAAAAAAAACAAAATGGCCTTGTCTGATGTACTCAATCCCTCTCTTGATACTCTTCAAGATACGACCGGAAGATGATTTCTTAGCCATCGCAGTCAATATGATTTGATGAATGTGATTATGTTTATATCTGTCAATACAGTTCCGGACATAAGTTCGGAATAAAAGGTGCCGGCTGGCGCTCGGCCTCCCGGTTCCATACATCCTGTCTGTAGTTTCCGTCGCTTACAACTAAACCAACTCATTGTAAACTATTATGGATTTAATCGAAAGCACCTCAAATTGTTCCTAATTAAGCGCTTTTAGTTATTAACAGGAGGCCTGTAGCTAAACGGTTATTTTGTCATTGCTTATCCGTTATACAGCATGGGCTGGCGCCCGCACCATCAGTAAACAACACGGCCTGACAAACCAAAATATAAGCAAAATCTCCAATCCCCTAATTCCTAATTTCCAATTCCCCAAACCTAACGGCCCAGGAGCATCTCCAGGAAGGCCGATCTTGTCTTTTTATCTGGTTTTCGGAATGTGAGAAAGGGCAAATGCCTGTCAGGCTGTGTTGTGTCTGCTTTAACGCCCCAAAGCGGAGACATAGAGGTTGGCAACATGGAGTAACGCGCATCGCCTATAACATTATTTTCATCAGGATGGAGGATGAGAAAATCGTCGGAAAGGACAGAGAAGCGGTGCATATCGTCATAAAGTGTAGTGCCTTTGTAGCCGGAAAATATTTGTTGCCAGTTGAGCAACGCCGCTGTTTCTCCTTCGTAGATGACAGGCTCCGAAAAGGGAAGGAGACGCACTCCGGCCGCGTACAGGCTGTCGCCGGATTGATAGCGAATACTCCACAGCACTTGATTTCCGATCGTTGGTTTAACCACCAGACGTTCTATTTGATGGTTGTGCTGAGCTGCGATACGCTGTGAAGCTGCCTCACCCCGCTTCTGCTGAATAAAGCCGAACGACAGATAGAGGAGCATCCATACCCAGGCTGCACGAACGCAGAACTTGCTGTTCAGGCGTACCGCCAGAAGTACGGCGATCAGTAATCCCAGGGTAAATAGCGGATCAAATACGGAAATGATATTCCAGGAAAAACGCTCGTCCATAAAAGGCCAGAGTAGTTTGGTTCCATAGCTGGTAAAGGCATCTGCAAGTCCGGCGGTGGCATATCCGGCGAGGCTGAAACCGTAGGTCTCCGGGAGGGTAAGTCGTTTTCGCACAAACCACCATACGATCAGAGTGGCTACAAGCGCCCCAATGGGTACGAAAATCAGGGAATGTGTAAACTGGCGGTGTATTTCCACATTCAGCAAAGGATCGGAGGAACTGTGTATAAACACGTCCAGATCGGCCAGTAAGGCCGCTGTCAGGCCTGTTAAAGCGGCCGGACGCAATCTGTTTCTGTCGGCAAACCACTGGCTTGCAGAAGCACCGATAAGGCCATGGGTTAGGGGATCCATGTATAAACAATTTGAGTTAGAAAATGAATCGGTGGGCTAAGCTACGGCGTGTAGTGGCAAATTCAAAAGCCTTTGCAAACTTTAGTAACGCTGCATCATCAATAGCATGGTGATCGTCCGCCCCCGGCTGACCCCTAAATTGCCTGAAGGGGACTTGCCGGGCTGGTTATCCCGCCAGGAAAAGATACAGGACACTCCGGAGGTGTACTATATCTGAATAGAATCGTATTTGTTAAACCGGCACATTCCTCGAAAGTCCCCTTCAGGGGATTTAGGGGTACCACGGCCAGTCGACTCAGACGGTACTAATTTCTTACCCTCTGCATTCCCCTAATCTTCACTTAACTCCGCTATAGGTGTCAGCTGCACTTTGCGGAACTCCACTTCGGCTCCTTCCGCCTGAAGGGCGATGCGGCCGCTGCTTGCCGTAGCATCATATCCATAGTTTACCAAATCTCCGTTAACCCAGACCTTCACAGCATCACCAAACGCTTCTATGATCATAGTATTCCACTCTCCAAGGGGATGTTCAGACCCGTCTGTCAGATTAAGAATACGGCGCCTTTTACCCTCGGTGATGCCCCATTCCTCTTTGGGCCCCCGCCGGCTCTCCATATCGGGCACCGTGATATCTTCCACAATACACCAGAAGTCTCCCGCGTTTTCGTGCATCATCTGCACCTCAATAGATTTGGGGAACATATCATACAGTGCCCGCGGTGTGGAGGCGTGCACCAATACTCCACAGTTTCCCGGCTCAGCTGCAAAACGGTATTCTACCTCCAGGCGGTAATCCCGGTATACTTCATCCGTAAGAAGATGGCCGCCGGGGGTGCCCAGGCTGACGAGCAGCCCGTCGCGGACAATGAAGGGTGCCCGGGCTGTAGAGTCCTTATCCATCTCGGGGACGTCCATATGCCACCCGGTGAGGTCGGTACCGTTGAACAGGTCTGTGCTTATTGGTTGCGCACCGCAAGAGAAGAAGGTGGCTGTGATTATGCAAAAGCAAAAGTTCATCAGTCGGTTCATCAGGTCATTCCGTTTAGTGTAGGTATCATGAAATTAGTTAAGTAAAGGCAACCACCAAAACACGGGAATAGGGACGCAGGGCCATACGTCCCTACTCCCGTGCATGTAGTGTTTCCGCGGTTACAGATTTTACCAACCAAATTTAGTAGTTACCACATTAGTTATTATTGTAAGAGGTTGAGCTTTCCCATTCAAAGGGCAGGGCTGTTCCGTTCTCTGCTCCAACTCCTCATGCTGTCATCCCGAACCCCCGACTTTCGGGGTGAGGGATCTCAAACGTTGTTACAGGCTTTTGCCGGCCTACCAGCATGAAATTTTTATAGCATTTGAGAT
>CALJMB010000245.1 GCA_937982515.1 uncultured Balneolaceae bacterium | reverse complement strand
CCGGCCGACCACTCTTCTCCGGGCCATCTCCGGGGCAAGTCCGGGTCAACGCCGGGGCAAAACCGGGCCAAAACCGGGGGTTCTCCGGAAATCCACGGAAATTTCCGAAGGTTTCCGAAGGATTTCCGGACAAATTCCGGAGCTTTTCCGAAGCATTTCCGCACCAGACCCGGACTTGCCCCGGGGCTGGCCCGGAGAAGGACCGGAGCAGACCCGGAGCTGGGCAGTAGGTGCTGGAGTGAAATCCGCAGCCTGATGCCCACGCATTACGCGTGACGGAGGACTGATGACCGGCTACATTACTCGTTACCCATTACGAGCGATTATGGATGAATAACCGCCGATCCGCTGCAGGACGCCAACAAAGGCAGCGTGGAGGTCACTTGCAAGGGAAAGGGATAGGGACACTCCCGGATAGCATCCAAACAGAAAGGATGGATTTCAGATATATATCTTATAGTTGAAATTACATTATGTGGCAAATGGAATTTGGGAAGTGTTGAGAGCGGGGGAGAAGGGGTGGGCTACTCGCCTTAAAGTAAATAGATTTCTGTAGAACAGATTGCAAACCCATTCCCTCGGGTCATTGAAAGGTTGCACTCCTGAAAATAGTAACCCAGGTAGCAGCTGTGGCAGTTTATCCATCTCCTAGATAAAACCTCAGAGAAAGTCACCAATTGGTGGCAAGGGAGGAGAGGGGGATAATTATTTTCTACTCCACCGTTACAGCTGTGCCGCTTACACTGACCATCAGCATGCCGCCTTGTGCACCTACGGTTTCGTAGTCGATGTCAATGCCCACGATGGCGTTGGCGCCCATATCGGCTGCTTCGACCTCTAACTCGCGAAAGGCTATCTCCCGGGCTTTTCGCAACTCTTTTTCATAAGCGGCGGACCGGCCGCCTACTATGTCGCGGATTCCTGCAAAAAAATCTTTAAACACATTGGCTCCTAAAATAGCTTCGCCGGTTACAACTCCGTGATAGGTTGTGATTCTTTTGCCGTCAACAGTGGGAGTAGTGGAAATCAACATAGGTAATTTGGCTGGTTTTGGTTAGCTCATTGTATTATGGCGTATCTCATTCATTCAAAATATATAGCAAAGATACAAACAAACTACAAGGCTACCGATAACCCACCACCAACTACCTATAATCGGCTAAATATCATCGGCCTTCCTGATTCGGTTCACCCATGGTGATCTCTTTCCTGGATTTAAATTCCAGAGCGGCTGAATTCATGCAATAGCGCAGGCCGGTCGGTTCGGGCCCGTCATCAAACACATGACCTATATGCGACTCGCAGCGAGAGCAGATGATTTCCGTCCGGGTCATAAATAAACTCTTATCTTCCCGCTCTTCGACGGCCTCGGGGGCTATGGGCTTCCAGAAGCTGGGCCATCCGGTCCCGGATTTGTATTTTGTCTCGGAATTGAACAACGGCTGCCCGCATGCCTTGCAGTAGTAGATGCCTTCCTCCTTTTTATTCCAGTATTCATTGACATACGGCAACTCAGTCCCTTTCTCGCGGAGAATGCGGTATTCGCCGGGGGAAAGTATTTTTTTCCACTCCTCTTCGGTTTTTACTACTTTTTTGGTTTCCATAGTGTCCTGATTTTCGGCTGAAGCCGTAGCATTAACATAGGATGCTTTTTCATTGGTAGCTGTATGCCGGTGAGATGTTTCCTGCCATAAAACAAACGCCGCAAGAATTCCCGCCAGCAATACGGGAAGTATGAATTTTTTCATTGTTTTGGCTGATTTGGGCTGCTTAGCTTCATTATATAAACAATACCATAACTCTTGCAATTCAGATTTTTTTTGTGAAGGCTGGGGAGGAGCCGTGCCTACAGGCTATTCACGCTATATTTTAGTCGCTTAGGGGTTGAGGTGGGCTAAACTCCTGAGGCCAGCCTCCGGTTACCCCTCGGAACGAGTGGCGAACCGGCTATTCGCTCATCTCCCCTCAAGAGGCTGTCAGAAAATACCTCGTCAAACGTTTCTGCGCCTGACTTTTTTAACCACAATAGCACAAAATAGCACAAAAGAGCTGAAAAGGGGCCTCATTATAGGACAAATTGCCCTTGTTTTCGGCTATGTGAATAACAGTAGTTAACTTTTTTAAGTAGAAAAAACTTGAGTTTGTATTTTCTCACAGACTTTCAAGGGGAGAATCAGTTCATCCGAAATGGTGCGCGAAAGGCCGGAGTACTGCCGGGCAGGCTCACTGTTTCGGTAAGGGTTAGCGCCAGTTTCATCAAAAGAATGTTATTCCAAAGTAGACGAAACCTGAATCGATGCCTGGATTTACCAGTCCGGTTTCTCCGTTAGACAGATGGAAATAGCGATATCCGAGCGTTAAGGAAAGGAAAGAGGCCGCCATATACTCCAATCCGCCTCCTGCCCCAAAAGTGAAATTAACTCTTTCGCCGCGCCAATCGGGAAAGGGCTGGGAGAGAAACATAAAACCACCGGACGTCTCCAGAAAAGGTTGAAGACGGTTATTGTTAAGGAAGTTAAACTGGAATCCGAGAGGAGAAAACCCGGCCCCTGTGATGGAGTTCTTGTTGCGCTCAATAGTGAATTCGGGGTAGGTGTAATGAGCATACAGGTTTATATCCAGAGTGTATTCCAGTGTGGTGTTATAGATGTTGAGGATTTTCCGGTTATACCGGACTCCTAAAATTCCGAGTGTGGCTTCTGGCGTTTTGCCCCATAGCTCCATGGAATCAAAAGCATATCCGGCCCATACGCTGTATTCGTTAACATGATCATCTCCGGTACGAATCCAGCTCACCTTTTTCTTTGCGTTTTGGGGCTGAGTATTACCTTTCTCTTGATTCTGCGGCTGGGCCTGTACGGTTATTACGAGGCCTATACATAGGCCAATTAAAATAAATATACGCTTCGATCCTGTAGTCAATTAGAATGCCGGCCTAAATATTACTGTTGAGGATTGATTTGCCCTTCACTTCCGATTAAATGGCAGGAGAATATAGATATTTTACCAAAATCAATCCAACTCAGCAGCCCTTCCTTCTATTGGAAAGACCTGAGATGCTGAATTTCTTTTCTACAGATAAAGTCCTGACCGTGTTCCCGCTATGGCCCGTTATAGCTGCATCCCTTTAATTAACGTTCTTTTCGGCCTCGACGAATACACGTTTAACCCGGGGGAACCGGGTTTTGATTTTATGGGATAACTCGCTGATCGTCTGCTCAACGGTTTCTGCATTCAGCTGGTTATTGAAATCCACGCTTAGATTAACCAGAATGAATTCCGGACCCATGTGCAGCGTCAGCGTCTCGTTAACAGTTTCTATTTCCTGATAGCCAGAGGCGAGTTGATTAATGCCCCGAACAACTTCCTTATCCGCACTTTCACCGATGAGCAAGCCTTTGGTTTCGTAAGCAAGCCATGCTGCTGTTCCGGCAAGGATAATTCCTATAACTAAAGATGCGATACCGTCAAAGACAAGGCTACCGGTCCACTGGCCGAGCGCGATGCCGAGAAAGGCGACAACCAGCCCAAGCATAGCAGCCGAATCCTCAAACAGAACCACGAAAGTGGTAGGATCTTTTTCTTTACGTACAGCTTCGAAATAACCGAGATCACCTTTACTCTTATGGAATTCTTTCCAGGCGAAATACCAGGCGCCACCCTCAAAAATCATAGCCAGCCCCAGTACAATATAGTTTATATAGACGTTCTCGAGCGGGTGGGGGTTTGAAAGGCTGTGAATCCCCTCATAAATGGATATTCCGGCACCGATGCCGAAAATAGTAATGGCAACAACAAAGCTCCAAAAATAGACCTCTTTACCGTGGCCGAAAGGAAAGTATATATCGGCAGGTTTTCTGGAACGTTTTAGCCCCAATAGTAACAGAATCTGGTTCCCGGTATCTACCAGAGAGTGGATGCCTTCAGAGAGCATAGCTGAACTTCCCGTCACGAAGGAGGCAACAAATTTGGTGACGGCGATAAGGCTGTTACCGATAAGGGCTGCAAAAATAACTTTTTGGGAACCGGAGGCCATACAGAGGCTTAGCTAATGAATTTTAGTAAGTGTAAACAAGAACCATGGGAAAAACATTTGAAGAGAAGTGCAAATAAAAATCGCCGCCGGTTGACTGAGTTTCTTATCCGGCGGGCCTGGAAAGACACATGCCTGAGTTTAACCCGCTTTGAGAACTGTGACGTTTCTTCCGGAGCCCTCAGGTATCACCCTGACAGGGTTTTGAAACCCTGTCAGGGTGATACCACACCCGGGGCCTTTATACAAAAGAGGCGTGCCAACGAAAAGGCAAACTGCAGAGAATACAGCAACCCTGCGGCCCCCGGGCGGGCATAAACAAGCCTATACAAATGCTCTGGCTTTAGCTGCCGGTATAGACCACGCGCCAAATAGTTCCCCGTACAGAATCGGAAATATAAAGCGAACCGTCCGGACCGATAGCAAGCCCTACCGGGCGGTGCACGGCATTACCCGGAGAATCCAGAGTCTCTGCACCTTTAAAACCGTCGGCAAATATCTCATAATCTCCCGAAGGGGTTTCACCTTCAAACGGCACAAAGGCTACATTGTAGCCCTGTTGAGGCAGGGGAGCCCGGTTCCAAGAGCCGTGGAAGGCAATAAATGCACCGTTATGATACTTTTCGGGAAACTGGCCGGCCTCATAAAACTGCAAATCATTGGGTGCCCAGTGACCGGGAAAGACCAGAACAGGATCGGGATACTTCCCTTCTTCAGCTACTTTTTTACCGTCGCCGCCATACTCCGGAGAAACCATTCTGGCGTCTTTCTGCGAGTCGTAATAGGTATAGGGCCATCCGAATACCGAGCCCTCTTTTACCAGTAACAGCTCTTCAGCCGGTAGTTCGGCATTGTCTTTTTCATCATAATAATCTGGCCAGAGCTGGTTTAGCTGATCGCGGCCATGCTGGGCAACATACAGATTTCCGGCCTGTGAGCTCCAGTCTAAAGCAACGGCGTTGCGAATGCCTGAGGCGTAACGGGAGCCGTTATTCTGCTGGGTTTGTCCCGTTTCTCTTGCGTTAAACTGCCAGATTCCGCCGTGGCGCTCCAGTTGAGGACAAGGATCCTGTCCCGGCGAGCCTGGTGTGCGCGTCTGTTCCTGGCAGGCATTGGATGGCGCGCCTACATTGACATAGATATGGCCGTCGTCATCGAATGTGAAAGGCTTTGCCGCATGTGAATTCTGTTTGGGGAACCCTTCGATAACAATTTCAGGAGCGGAGGAGGGAACCAGATGATCTCCATCCAGAGCAAACCGTACAACGGAGGTATCGGTACTTGCATACAGATAACCTTCATACAGCTGGATACCGGTTCCGGTTATATCACTAAAGTATTCCCGCTGATCGGCTATACCATCATCATCGGTATCGCGCAAGGCTACCATTCCATTCCCGTTTTCGTGCCTGCTCAGGATAATGTAGATATCACCATTGTCACCTACCGTTATATGGCGGGCGGCACCCAGGCTGTCGGCCACTACTACAGCTCTGAACCCTTCAGGCAACATAATACCGCCATTGTCAGGGGCAAATTTGAGCTCTCCTATGTTGCCTGAGGTAGATTGGCTGCCGCATCCTATACTAAGAGCAGCTAATAAAAGAAGTACTCCGGTTTTTCTTAAATACATATTTATTGTGGAGTTATGAGTTAACGTAAAAATAATTAATCGCTAGAATATAAAATTAAATATTTACATTCATGTTTTAAATTACCTTGTAGCTAAATGTTAAATAAAAAAGCTAAGCTGTACCATGTCTCACAACAGGCTTTGTTGAGGATATAAGAAATGACCCGCTCAATAAAACTCCACAGCCACGCCCATCTGCCAGTTTCTTCCCGCTGAAGGCTCATAGTAGCGGTCTCCAAAAGTGTTGACCGCAACGGATCCATTGTATCTTACATCAAAGATATTGTTGACATTCAGAAAAGGCTGAACCCCAAACCGGCTGCTTTTGAATGGATCGAGAAGGCTTATTCTGGAATTTACCAGCCCATACGATCCGTTTTCAGCTGTATTCAGGTTATTTACCGGCAGGCTGCCGACGTATTCATAGGAGAGATCGAACAACAGGGAGGAGCTGATGTATGCTATATGTGTCATCAGCCTGTGTTTTGGTATGCCCGGAACGCTTTTTCCCTGTAGGGACAGGCTGTCAAGTGTCTGCGCTTTTAGGAATCTGGCTCTTGTATAGTTGTAGGTCAGTCCGGACGATATATTGGGGAGGGGGCGGATGGTAATGCGGCCTTCGATTCCCGAATGGCGGGTTTCCCCCTGGTTCCGGTAAAAAGTGGGGCCGTTTGCCTCCAGCTGGTAGGGGAAGAGCAGATCCTGCACCCACAATTGATACAGAGCAACATCAAACGTAGCCACATCCTGATCGGCCAGCGTGCCTCTGACACCCGCTTCAAGCCCTACCGTCCGTTCCGGTTTTAACTCAGGGTTGAACCCGTTGCCCCCATCCGGACGGTTGACCAGCTCGGTTGTGGTAGGAGCCTCAAATGAGGTGCTCAGATTACTATAAAACTTTGTGCCGCCTGTTGTATAGGCCAGCCCTATACTGGGGCTGAGCGCATAAAAGATACGCTTTCCGGAAGCGTCGGGCGTCTGGGCATCGGTGTTAAAGGTGAGGCGGTCGAAACGCAAGCCACCCAGCAGGCTGAAGTTTTGGAGTTTCAGGGCAGTAGTAGCGAAAAGTGCCTGGTTGTTTACTTTCTCCAATTGATTCACCTGAATGGCTCCGCGCGATCCGTCATTATTGTCGTACTCTTTCCGGCCATCATGTTGCCACTTGGTATCAAAACCGGCACTTAGAGATACATTCCCCAATTCCCGGTCCAGAGTGCCCCTCAATCCGCCCGCCCAGCGATCTACATCAATGATGCCATAGGTGAGGGGGTTACTCAGGTCGCGGTATATTCCATAGCCGGTAAGTGTCAAAAAGCCTGCGGAGGAGTTCCGGTAGTAACTGAGGCCGGCCTGCCCCTGGTATACTTCTTTTCCTGCGCCTATCTCCTTAAACGCACTGTTGGCCTGCCGCGGGTTTTCTTCCACCTGCCCGGCCGTCAGGCCGCTGGGGTGCTGAGCCTGTGGCATGGCCACGAAAGCGCCCATATATTCCAGTCGGCTGTCGGAATTTAAATCGATCGATCCTTTTAACCCGGTACGAGACATCTTAACGGAACTGTGATCCCGGTATCCGTCTTCGGACAGATAGGAAGTATAGCCGGTAACTTTATGGCTGCCTGTGGATTTAGTCAGGTGAAGCTCTTCTTTAATGAGCCCATAGGAGCCCGCAAGGCTGCGTACTCTCACTGTGGGACTGTCGCCGGCCGGCGAGGGGGTGGAGAGATACATCACACCGCCGCTGCTGTTGCCCCAGTAGGCAGAGGCAGGCCCCCGTATCAGCTCAATATTGCTGATAAAGGCCGGGTCAACGGAGGTGAGCATGGACTGTCCATCGGCTACTGTAAGAGGGATGTCGTCCATAATTACCTGAATGCCCCGTACCCCGAACGCGGCTCTCCATCCGAGTCCCCGAATCAGAATACTTTCGCCCAGAGCGTAGTTTTCCCGGTCCTTGATCCATATGCCGGGTAACCGGTTGGTTATGTTATCCAATGTTAAAGCGGCCTCCGCATTTATTTCCGGGAGGGTGCGGGAGGAGACGGAAAGTGATAATGGAGCATGTTCCCGGCTGATAGTAGTGTGGATGGCATTAATCTGTACCGGATCCAGTTCGGCTTCCAGGGTGTCGGGAGGGGTTTGAGCCGTTCCAATCCTCACCCCGCAGATTAAGAAAAGAGACAACAGTGTTAAAAACCTCATTTCAAAAATCATAGAATCTTCGTATTTAAAGTAAATATGGGTATGCTTTGTGTTTTCAAAAGAGTTAATGACGCTTAAGCGGCTGCTCTGTCCAAAGATAGTTTCTTATAGTTTTCCGGATGAAGCTACTTCCAAGATAATGATAAGAAACCAACTATTTATATTGCGGGATTCTGAGGCTGAAGCAAGCCAATCATCTGCTGACATCAACACCATATCAGCCATGATAAAGAAGCCGGGACCTATGTGCTTTTTATATCCTGGTCAAAATGTGTAACATTTAAAGAACATTTGCGTAGCGGTTTTAGGAATCAGCCGGTATCGCTACCAATAAAAAAACAACATGTGTTTATTACCACCGAAACACGAAGACACTGAAAAATCCTTACTTTGCACTTTAGCTTTTAGTGGTAAGACCACCAGCAACAGTGGCCATGTATAAACATCAGGTACGAAATCTGAAACGGTTTTGTTCTGTTCATTTCGAATGGATCATTTTTCTGGCAGGGCTTTCTGCTATAGGATTAATGGACCCCTATGCGGACAACGGCCCTTCATTTTGTTTGTTTGAAATTATGAATGTTCCTTTCTGTCCCGGAGAGGGACTGGCACACTCTGTCGCTTTTATTTTTCGGGGTGATTTCAATAGTGCCCTGGAAGCCAATATACTAGGACCCGTTACTTTAATTGTTTTAATTGGCAGAATTATTTGGCTGTTTACTGACAGAGTCCTTAACACCCATTCAAATTCAGAATATGAAAAAAGCTTTCCCCTTAAGGGGAGATGATCAGCCTGAATATCCCCGGGCTGATCTGAGTAGTGTTCGTCATATTACAGAACATTTCTCATTCAGGTTGAGTGACAAGATTTCAGCAACTTTAAAATGGTATCAATGTTAACCCAAAAAGAGTGAATCGGTATGGCTAAACTGTATGAATATTTACCCGAGCTGGAAGGAGACGAGGCAGTATACATTTCAAAAATGCTGGAGAATATGGATGAGGAGTCTGCCCGGCTATTTGCAAATGTATACCGGGCCCGGCGAAAAGATCCTCAGACTATTTTACTGACGGCTGTCGTCGGTTTCTTTGGTGTTGCGGGAGTTCACCGCCTGCTCATTGGCCACATTGGGATGGGCATCCTTTATTTGCTTACAGGCGGCTTGTGTGTTGTCGGTACGATTGTAGATCTGATCAACTACAGAAATCTGGCATTTGAGTATAACCGGGATGTGGCCATGGATGTAGCCAGGCTTATTCTCTAACCGCAGGTGGGGAATTGGGAATGGTGGCTTGGTCGGGATTCCTTAACCAGCTAATTTTCCGGTGGTATACCTTTTCGTGCTTTCGTGTTTTGTGGCTAAACTAATTTCTTCCTAAAAAGAACAGTCTGTTTACATTAAAACCAAACCTGAAATCACCTGCCCAAAACTCATCGTTATTCCGGGCGAGGATGTATTGCTCGGTGTGCCAGTTTGCCGAGGCTAAAAACAATTGAAATACGTGCCCGCCTGTCTCGATATTAAGGGCGAGCGCAAAAGCGTTGTTCGTACCTTCATTTCGTTCTCCTATGACCGGATAGTATTCAGCCGAAACCGCGTAACGATCCGTGAGGTGGTATTCCGCTCCCAGCCCGATGGCAAACAGATTATTTACCCCGCCCTGCGGCAAAAGGGCAGTGGTAAAATGAGCATACATGGGAGCTGCCTGTACGCTTAACTGGTTACCGAACTTACGTGCCGCTATCACAGAAACGAAATAATTTAAATCATCCCCTACAGGCCGGCCATTCTCCTGTGTTGTCAGGCCCACGTCTGCTTTCATCGACAGACTAACCGGCACAGATGAAGTTTTCGTTTGCCGGAGCAGTGCCAGTTTGGTTCGTATGTCTACAACCTTGTCAAAGGTGGTTCTTCCGATACCCAGCGACCAGCTGTCGGTGATCCCGTAATCCAGCCCCAGACGGACATTCGGGGGAATATCCATCCCGAAGAAGTTCTTAACAGGCTGATTGGTGGCAATACCAAAGCTGTGCATGATGGTAACATTCATATTATTTGCACTCAGTTGTTCTGTCGTGCCCATCCCTACTATGTTAGGGGCCCAGAATGTGCCTTCAACCGGCCCGTCCGGGTCGGCTCGTTTTCTTTCCATCTGTGCATGAACGACCGTGTTAATAGCAAAAAGGATGACAAACAGTGAAATAACGGTTTTCATATGAAAAGCTACATTGGTTTTAAAAAAATTTATACTAACAGGCTCTCGTTCCTTTTCACTTAACAAAAAGGGAGATGTTACGTTCTTGCTTTTACATTTTGTTCAAACTGTCATCCCGACCGGAGTCGTAACCTGCGCTCCTTCGGCCGGGATAACAGTTCCTGTTTTTGCTACATCCAGGCAGAACACAACGACCGGGCTTTTGGGAGGGGAGATCACACTCTCCGGCTGCATTCATAAACTACTCTCTTCAACCGGTGTCAGCAGCGCTTTAATCTTCACCTTCTGTTCCTCGTCTACACGATAAAACAGTATGCCCGGAGGTTCAATATCGTAATCCGTCAGATTGACGATCCACGATGCTTCTGCCTGCAGCCCTTCTGTCGTTTTTTGCAGAGTTCCCTCTATTTTTACCTTCTGTGTTATTCCATGAATGGTAAACTCACCTTCCACTATTGCAGGTTGTGCTTTGCTCACTGAAGTGTCGAAGGGGGACACCAGTTTACCATAGAACTCTGCAAAAGGGTACTCGTCTGTGTTTAGCGTCCTTCTCATATCTTTGTCCCGCTTGCTTATGCCGGTATCAAATGTGGTTAAATCGACATAGAAGTCTACGGTGGAGTCAGCCAGGTTAATCATTCCAGCCAGCTGCTCTGAAGTTCCGGTAAAGGTATGAAGAGGTACCGATGAGGTAAACTCTGCGTGGCCGGATTCCGTCATAAACGGTTGTGCGTCTGCATCCGGGGCAAGGCATACCGCTACTATTAAGAATAACAAGCGCTTCATCATAGCACATTCCAAATTTAGTTATTCCGGCGCCGGCTGGTTGGTTAATTAATAGCGGCCGTTATCACCAGAATTATTACCGTTGCTGCTACTTCCGCCCTGGCTGGTAGCGGTGTGCGCGATATCGTCTTCGTTAACCCATGTAACTTCCGTCTCCGGGGCAATGGTGATATCGGAAGGATCGAATTGCTGACCTTCAGTTATGGTCACCGTAAAATCCCCGCTGATATCAGCACCGCTTTCAACCGTTACCGAACCTGTCATATTAGGATGGAACGTACAGATATAATCAACCGCTCCTTCTTCTCCGAAGGTATAACTGTAGCTTGCGCCGGGAGCAATAGAGCCGCTATCGAAAGTGATAGATCCGCCATTGTTGCCTCCATTGCCTCCGTTCCCGTTATTTCCTCCATTATCTTCAGGACCGGTGCTGCTGTCTGATCCACACGATGCGACGATTAGTGCCAGTGAGCATATAACTGCCAGGAACAGATTATGCATTAATTTTGCGTTCAGGCAGTCGAGTAAAGACGTACGCTTTTGAGATACGGCTGTTGATTTCATAGTGTGCCTCTTAAAGTTTATAGTTGATGGAAAAAAAGCTTCCCAGGGAATACAGTTTTACGTTGCCCCATCCAACCTCCCTGAGGGGAATTTTGACAAACGGCTCCGCCCGGATACTCCAGTGAGAATGAACATCCAGTTCATATCCCACAGAAAGCCCCATGTTACTCATCCAGTGGCGGGTACCGGTATTTTCACTCCACCCCTGCACCAATCCGGTATCATCTCTGTGGTAATTGAACCTGTAATCTTCATTAAGCATGATGTAGGAGGAGAGGCCGGCCGTGGCAAAAAATCTTGAGTGAGTAAAATTCATAAAGTTGTACTTAAGCTTTATGGGGATATCCAGAAGGATGCATTCCCCAATCGTTTCCTCAGGAACGATGCCGTTGGTCCAGTACCCCCGGGGCGGTTTATAGTCATTTCCATGAGCCCGGTAGCGTACCTCAGACTGGATAATTCCCGTGCTGATACTCAAGTTTGTATTCAAACGGTATTCCACAGCTACCCCCAGCTTGTAGCCGGGATTGTAAAACGAGGAGATCGATCCTACTGTGCTCAGATCCGGACCCATAACCAGGCTGACCGCCGCGCGTGATTTCTCCCGCGGTATCCTATCCACAGAACCGGGCATAACGGAAGAGGTGTTGCCGGATGCATCCGCCATGGTCGTGTCATCAATTCCGGTTCCGGGAGGTTCTATGCGGGAATAAGCCGGCGATTCGTTCCCTTCATTCACGTCCGCCGTGGCAAGCAGGCAGGAGGGACAGGCCAGTTCGCGAATGGAGAGTTCTCTGCCGATACCAGCATCTGCGGAAACAGAGGGTTCTGTTTTCTCCTGTCCCGCCTGATCCGGCTCCGCACCTATACGCGGAGAGGCCTGATCGCTTTGGAGCGCCAGGAGGGAAGAGTCTTCCTTGCTGCGGGCAGAATCGCCAGCGGCAACAGTGCCGTTACGCTTCAGGTCTGCTCCGGACTGAGGGCTCTGCCGGCCCGGCCTGTCGTTACTTTCTGCGTGGTGTCGCTCCTCGGGGACGGGGCTTCCTCCCAGATCGCGGGCGATCTGGTTAATTTTGATGCGGTTTTCGTAGGTAAAGTAGCCCAGAAGTGAAAGAATCAGAACAGAGGCGGCCGCTATAAAACGCATTCTTCTGCGGTAGACGTACTGCCTGTCCAGAAGATCCAGCCTCTTCTCCAGTTTCATCCAGTCGGCTTCGTTGAAGGGAATCTCATAATTTTCTGCCTTCTGCTGGAAAAGCTCCTCAATAGGGTCCTTTTTATTGTTATTATTATCTGCCATTTTCTTGAACTAAATTAGGTTTCTTTCCAACAGGGCTTGCAGGTTTTTCTTGGCTTTTGCCAGGTTGGATTTGGAAGTACCAACCGATATTCCAAGCATTTCCGCGATCTCCCTGTGCCTGAAACCTTCAATCACATACAGGTTGAACACCATTCGATAAGCAGGAGACAATTCCTGGACAAGTTCTATAATCTCCTGATACGAGATACCGCTTATGACCGTCTCTTCTATTCCTATTTTGCCCTTAACCGCTTCCAGCCCTTCCCGCTGCCAGTTGCTGTTGGTTTTATGGAAATGGTTGATGGCTGTATTGACGATAATTGTCCTCAGCCAGGGCTTAAAAGACCGGTTGGGATTAAAGGATTTTATATTGTCGAATACTTTCATAAATGCATCATTCAGGATTTCCGACGCCTCATCTCTGGAATTGGCATAGCGCAGCGTGATGCTCATGCCATAGGCATAGAACATTTTGTAAAGCTCTTTCTGGCTTTCCCTCCGCCGTTTGCGGCATCCGTTAATGATTTTGTTTAACAATGTCCTTTAATCTTGCAGGAAACGGTTCTCGTTTAATATCAGTCAGCGTGTCTTATCTTCTGCTTCTATTTAACTATACAAGGCCTGAGGTAAAAGGGTTGCCTTTATGGTTTTTATTTTTTTAATGGGAGGAGCGGCTGTGGCACAGGAGAGCGTTTCAAAGCATCGTTTCTGAATATTAACGTGAGTTTGAGCTAATAAAGGGAATGATCACGGCTTCGATTAAGCTGTTCCTGCCAGACGCGCCCTTTGCTGCCCCATCCGCCGCAGGCAGGGTGCACCCCATGGCCCCGTCCCTAAAATCTTCGGGCGGGATGAAAGAGTACACAGGCCCGCCCGCAACTCCGGGGGACCGAGGGGGTAAGCGGGGCGAGGCC
>CALJMB010000244.1 GCA_937982515.1 uncultured Balneolaceae bacterium | reverse complement strand
TCTGCCATTATGTCGGTCCGCCGGAGAAGGCAACTCCCAGGCCATTCCATTCCTAATTCCTAATTGCTAAGGAAGCGCCAGATACTTTCTGATAATCCATTCGGCGGAGAGGAGGGCGATCACAAGAATAAACCAGAAGGAGTGCTGATAAGGATAGAAGAGAGTATGGTGCATTCTGGGTTTCATTTCCAAAATACCTGCGTCTTTCAGAGAACTCCAAAAACGGTCGATCTGGTCATAGACATAGAACATACCTCCCGATCTTCTGGCCATCTGCTGCAACAGGGCATCGTTGCGGCGGGTATGTACGTATTCGAGGTTTGAGCTGCTTACGGAAAATTCACCTTTATGTGTGTCGATAACACGCGTTCCTTTTTCAGCGGTGGCTTCAAAATGGTAAATCCCTTCCGGGAGCGATGCCAGTTCAAGTCGGTACCGCCCGTTGCCTGTGTTACTCATAGAGTAGTAGCGCGTCTGTATCGCCTCACTGGAAATACCGATCCCGACAGAAGCTTCCGATTCATACTCTCCGCTCTCGTTGGTAAGGAATGCATTGAGCACGATGGGTTGCTCACTTGTAAAGGAGGTCTGGGCAGGCCGTACATCCAGCAGCCGGCCATCTGGTTTCGTGGCTGTCCAGCTGATCAGGTTAGAAAAGAGCTGCTCAATAAAGTCGCGGTGCTCCGCATCCGGGCTCTGGGCTATACGGTACCATCCATATCCGGTAATGTGGGTTTGGCGGAGATTACCCGTTTTTTGGACGGCTATTAAAGGTTGCCCCGAATCCGTATTCTGGAAGCTGCCGGAAAACAACATCTCCGCTCCGGCTGCAAGCCTTAGATTTTGTACCGGGGCCGAGACATAAGGCATCCTCCTGAAATTGACGGCCGGAAGCTCCATCACGGGATGAGCGGTGGGTTCAGCAGCCGCATGCAAATTTACGGGAGCAAAATCAGCGGGGCCGGTCTGCTGTATGGGTAAAGAAAGGTTTGTTTGATTACCCGGTGTCGGAAAAGAGCTTCCCGGCGTTGGAAGCATAATAGAGGGCACATGGTCCATAAGCAGGGATATTTGGTCTCGCAACGCCGCCGGAACGCCTTTTGCAGGATAGCCCTGAAGGATGACTAAATCGAGGCTGTCGCTGTCGGCATTCAGCGGACCTTCAATAAATCGTTCGCCCCCAAGCCAGGTTCTGGTGGTAAGAAGCGTATTTTCATCGCTGAGCAGGATGGAGCGGATCATACCCACATCGGGATGAATCTCAAAGGCCAGGGAAAGGATTCTCTGTTTTTCATCCAACACATCAACAGAAAAAGGCTGCTCATTATTGGCATCCGTCCATTCTTCATTACGCGGTGGGATGGAGATGCTGAACTGCTGTAATCCCTCTTCTTCCAAATTCAGTTCAAAATGCAGTGTGTGAGAGGAGCGGTCTCTTTCCGGGGTGATGGTACGGGATTCGATGACCTGCTCTCCTTTTTTTAACTGCACTTCGAATGCCTGATTTCCAAAACCATTACTCAGCACGGTTACTTCTGCCGGGTGCCTGGTGTTTACATAACCGGTGTGGTTGCTGATGATATTCCCGACGATGAGATCTTTCTGGCGGCTGGTATCACCCAGAGCGATGGTATACAGGGGGATGTCGATGTTGCCCGCCTCAAAAGCCGGATCCCTTCCCTGATTGAATATGCCATCCGATATCAGCACAGCGGCGGCGGCATCGTGCTGATAATTTTTGATTACTTCGAATATATTGTAGAGGTTGGTTCCGCTGCCTTTAAGTGTCAGGCTGTCCGGTACGGACGGCACGATCTCCCGATCCAGGGCAAAGAACCGGACGGAAACCCGCGAAGTATCGCCAAGATTCAGTTTGTCCAGCACTTCTCTGTAGCTTTCGGCTCCCTGATAAGCTCCTTTTTCGATGGATGTACTGGCTGAATTATCCAGCATCACCAGCAACCCGGGCTTTTCCAGATAGGTGGTTTCCGCTTTGAAGAAAGGGTTGAGCAGCAGCAAAAGCAGGATAAAGAAAACGAGAGAACGCAGAAGAATAAGTCCGTACCGGTAAAGAGTAGATATGCCGCCGATACTTTTATACGACCACCAGGAGAGGGCAACAGTACCGGCCAGCAGTAGGATGTATCCCCAAACCGGTAAACCTGATTGAAAACCTTGAAAAACAAAATCCACGGTGGCTGGAGTTAGTTAAAGTATACTGGACATTGTAGTTCCCTCCCCCGGAGGCAGGGCTGTTGCGTTCTCTGCTCCACCTCCTCATGCTGTCATCCTGAACCCCCGTCTTTTGGGGATAAGTGATCTCAAGCGTGGATCACGCCGGGTTGTGGGCGGCTGACAGGCGCCTGTATGGGGTTTGAGATCCCTCGTCGGACCCCTCTCCCCGGGAGAACACCATAAAGAGCGTTAGAAGGTAAAGAACCGGGCAAGCCCTGGCCTTTGCTAAGGGGCAGCAGGTTCTGCCGGTACCAGAGCCTGAAAACCTAAAGCGTGATGCAGTACAACAACTATAAAAATCTATGCATACTCAATAAGCATCTCAACAAGCTTATCGGGCGTAAGCCCTTCGGCTTCGGCTGCGTAGTTATTAACAATGCGATGCCGCAATACCGGCTTGGCTAAAGCTTTGATATCCTCTTCGGTAACATTATACCGGCCACGCGTCAGGGCGCGGGCTTTCCCTCCTAAAATAAGATACTGAGAAGCCCGGGGGCCGGCGCCCCAGCTCATATATTTGTTGATGAAATCGGGGGCGATATCTGTATCGGGCCTGGTCATGCTAACCAGCCTGACGGCATAATTTAAAACATTTTCCGGCACGGGCACCTCCCGTACCAGTTGTTGAAGCTCCAGAATCTGTGCGGCGTCAAGCACCGGCTCTGCCGCCTTTTCTTCTGAAGAAGTGGTCTGGCTGACGATCTCCATCTCTTCCTCAAGCGTGGGGTAATCTAACAACAGGTTAAACATGAAGCGGTCCAGCTGGGCTTCCGGCAGGGGATAGGTGCCTTCCTGTTCTATGGGGTTTTGGGTTGCCAGTACGAAAAAAGGCTTGTCCAGATGATAGGTTGTGCCGGCGGCTGTTACGTGATACTCCTGCATGCCCTCTAACAAAGCGGCCTGGGTCTTGGGCGGCGTCCGGTTAATCTCGTCCGCCAGAATGATATTGGCAAAAACAGGACCCTTGACAAACTTGAAGCTCTTTCTGCCTGTCTGATGGTCATCCTCTATTACTTCTGTGCCGGTAATATCGCCCGGCATCAAATCGGGGGTGAACTGGATCCGGCTGAAACTCAGATTCAGTGTCTGTGCCACCGTCCGGATCAGCAACGTCTTCGCCAGGCCCGGCACACCGACCAATACGCAATGCCCTCTTGAAAAAAGACAGATGAGCAGCTGGTCGATGATCTCTTTCTGGCCTACCACTACTTTAGCCACCTCCTGCCTGATCCTGGAAACGGA
>CALJMB010000243.1 GCA_937982515.1 uncultured Balneolaceae bacterium | reverse complement strand
TTGCGTGTCATTGCCGCTTCCATGGAGATGGGGTACCAGCGTACGGGAGACAAAATAGAATTTAATAAACATTTTAATCAGACAAAGGGATAACAGCCAAAACGGATGTATGGGCTGTTTTATGTATGCTGATTGAACACATAATTACTGATCTGATTAGTATGGTAATTATGTAAAGGGAAGAAAACAAAAAGGTTAAACAAAAAAGGAAGATGGGATGAAAAGAAATATACTATTACCGTGTATCTGGTTATCAGCGATAGTCTTTTTGATAGCTATGCCGGATAATGCAAAAGCGTTGCAAAATCAAGGTAAATATACTTCGGCTGACATGTATATAGCTACTTTGCCAAGTATACAAAAGATGTTCTACAAGGCTGAATTTAACAAAAATATAAATGTTGAATTCAGGAATGAACCAATTGAACAGGCACTCAGGAAGGTTGCCCTGGCCACAGGACTGAAGTTGACTTACAGGGGGGATGTAATGGTTGATAAACGGGTAACACTTCACAGATCAAGTATAAGTATAAGTGATGTTCTTACATATATTTTGGAGGGTACAGAACTGGAGTATATGTTCTCCAGGGATGGATATCTTTTGATAGGCCGTTCTCTGAGTGAAGGAAATATGGAGGTGGTATTTGCAACCGTTCGGGGAAAGGTTTCAGATGCTCAAACCGGCGAAACACTGCCGGGAGTGAACGTGTTGGTGAAGGGAACCACCAGCGGTACGGCTACCAATGCCCGTGGAGAATATGAGCTGACGGTTGAAAGCCTGCAAGATACACTCATATTTTCATTTATCGGGTACGAGAGCAAGGAAGTGCCGATTAATGGGAGAGCGGAAATTGATGTAGTCCTGGAGATGCAGACTGTGCTGGGCAGCGAACTTGTTGTTGTAGGATACAGCACACAGAGTAAAACCACACTGACAGGATCGGTCAG
Source organism: uncultured Balneolaceae bacterium (assembly GCA_937982515.1). Lineage (GTDB taxonomy): Bacteria > Bacteroidota > Rhodothermia > Balneolales > Balneolaceae > CALJMB01. The sequence goes on along the minus strand of CALJMB010000243.1, from coordinate 3,528 downwards.
CAATGTCAAAGGGGATCAGATAAAAGCAACCCCAGTGGCAAATATCACAAATTCCATTGCGGGGAATATAGCAGGGGTAAGTATGCGGCCAAATGGCGGACAACCGGGGCGGAACAACCCTGATATCCATATTCGTGGGATCGGGACCACGGGAAACAACAGGCCGCTCATCATTGTCGATAATATTGAAAGGAACAACGTCAATCAGATTGACCCCAACACCATAGAATCTGTTACGGTTCTGAAAGATGCAGCTGCAGTTGCACCCTATGGTCTGGGCGGAGCCAACGGAGTATTACTGATTACAACCAAAAGAGGAAGTTCGGGTGCCCCCTCTGTTTCATTTGACACCTATTACGGCATTCAGACTCCTACCTATTATCCAGACATGCTGGGTGCTCAGGATTATATGAGGCTGCATAATGAAGCCTACTTTAACTCCAATCCAAACGGTGCAAACCCACCTTACGACGAGAGTTTTATTACTGATTATCCGAATCTGAATGCCCAGGATCCCGATCGCTATCCTATTACCAATAATGCAGGTAAGAAATTTCAGGATCTGTACGCTCCCATGCAAAATTACAATCTTCAGTTGAGCGGCGGGTCAGATGCCATAAACTACTATGCTGCCCTGGGCGCTTTCAATCAGAAAGGGATGTTTGATGACGTCAGCTACAGGCGTTATAACTTTTCGCTAAAACTGACCGGAAATGCCACAGAGTTTACAAAGATTACGGCATCACTGAACGGCTCCGTCGAAAAGACCAATGATGTAGATGATGCTACTTCAACCAATCAGCTTTTCCGGGCAGGATATAAGTACAGCCCTATTGCCAACCTGTATTACAGTAACGGAAGATGGGGAGAATTTGCAGGCAATTCACCGATAGGAATACTGAATTCAGGAGGCTATTCGCGCAATGACCGGAATACCTTGTTAACTACTATCGACGTTGAGCAAGAGCTGCCATTTATACCGGGGCTGAGTATAAAAGGCGTCTTCAGCTATGATCCCAGCTACGAGTTTATCAAGGGCTGGCACCGTCCTTTCAGCTTTTGGTCGCAGGATGTGTCAACCAGCCCCTATTCCTATTCAGAATCGGTCTCCACAGCAGAGGGTAATGCGCCTTCTTATACCTATCTCAGGCATGAAACAAACCGCAGTCAAAGGTTTACTTATCAGGGCTATATAAATTATAGGAACTCCTTTGGGGATCACAACTTCACCGGGCTTTTAGTCGCTGAGGCACGCAATCATATTAATAACAACTTCTCAGCCCGCCGGGATAATTTTGCCGTAGCTATAGATGAACTGAATATGGGAAGTTCCAACAAAAATAACTTTTATAATGGCGGCTTTTCATCTACCGGCAGCCAGGCCGGATTCGTTTATCGCCTGGGTTACAACTACGCAAATAAATATTTATTTGAAGCCTCCGGACGGTACGACGGGCACTACTATTTTGCGCCGGATGACCGATGGGGTTATTTCCCTGCTTTTTCACTGGGCTGGTTACTGTCTGAAGAAAACTTCATCAAAGATAACCTGGATTTTGTTGAATATTTGAAAGTCCGCGGCTCTTGGGGTAAATCCGGAAATCTTGCCGGAACCGGTTTCCAGTATCTGGAAGGATATAACCTCTTTGGCGATGCCTATGCATTCGGAGCCGGAAGCATGGTACAGGGATCTATCATTCGGCAGGAGTCCAACCCAAATATCACCTGGGAAATTGCAACCAAAACGGATATTGGCTTAGAGACATCCTTATGGGAAGGGTTGCTGGATTTAGAGGTAGACTATTTCTTCGAACGCCGAACCGGTATGCTGTTGCCACCCGCTGTTACCGTACCTGTTGAATACGGTCTGGGGCTTTCTGATGAAAATGCAGGTATTATGAACAACCATGGCATCGAAGTAACAATAGGTACCCATATTCCCACTCTGGACAATGGGCTCCAACTTGGCCTGAGAGGTAACTTTAGTTATGCTCGCAATAAGATGGAGCAGGTTTTTGAGACCGATGCTACCTATGAGAACCCGAGGCGCCGAAGAACGGGAAGAGCCTATGAAACTCCGTTCGGGTATAAATCACTTGGACTTTTCACAACAGATGATGATAAAAACGGTGATGGCATCATAGATGAGAAGGATGGGTATAACGTGCAGCAGTTTGGAGAGCTCCATCCGGGAGATATCAAATATGCCGATCTGAATGACGACGGGAAGATAGATTCAGGTGATGAAGTTGTAATCGGCCATCCTATCTATCCTGCCATAACATTTGGCTTTACACCAACGGCTAACTGGAAAGGTTTTGATCTCAGCCTGTTCTTTCAGGGGTCAGCTATGTCCAGCATTGATATACAGGGCTTCCAGACTATCCCTTTATATAATAATAATAGTAATTCGGATTACGAGTATTACAACAACCGCTGGACTCCGGATAACCAGAATGCCAGATACCCGCGGGCTACACCGGCTCCTTACTCAAATAACACTCAGGCCTCCGATTTCTGGAGGGTCAATACCAGTTATGTAAGGCTGAAAACGGCTACTCTCGGCTATACACTACCGCCGGAGCTCACATCAGCTCTGCGAATTCAGTCCCTGAGAATTTACTTTACCGGACAAAACCTGTTTACACTGAGTAACCTCAAGTTTATGGATCCTGAAGTTGGTTATGACGATCTGGAGGTCGCTTATCCCAATCAGAAGGTTTACACCGTGGGACTTAATATAAATTTTTAGAAAATAACCGGGACACATTATGAATACAGTTAAAAGTTTTTTCTATGTAGTATGCGCAGGCCTGTTAATGACAAGCTTATACTCTTGCGCAGACGGAATAAGTGGTTTTCTGGATAATGATGACAAGAGCAAAGTGGTGGAGGAGATTCAGTGGGAGTCTGAAGCAAATGCTGATATATTTCTGAATGCCATTTACGGCAATCTTCCAAACTATTGGAACCAACCCGAAAACCTGGACAACTTTACGGATGATAACGATGTAAACCACTACTACACTTCCTATAACTGGAGGGATGGAAACGTAAACCCATCTTCCAGTGACTATACGGTTTGGGGTGGCACAACCGGCCCGGCTGTTATGACTAACTGGGACAGTACATTTACTTTTATCAGAAGAACCAACACCTTCATTAATAAGGTGCAGGAAAACAAGGAGAACTTCTCCGAGGGGTGGATGAATCGCCGTATAGATGAAGCACGATTTTTGAGGGCTTACTTCTACAGTGAATATTTTACGAAGATTGGCGGGTTACCCATAATAACAGAAGTGATGGACAGAAGAACCATGGACAGCACCGATGTGTATAAGGAAAGAGCCTCTTTTGAGGAAACAGTAGACTTCCTTACCGGAGAACTGGGCTCTATCGTCGACAATGGGTACCTGGCCATAAAATATAATCAGGGAGATCCCGATGCCGGCCGGGCCACCTTGGGAGCCGCGCTTATGCTTAAAGGATGGCTGGAGCTGTTTGCCGCAAGTCCTGCATTCAATGCCG
>CALJMB010000242.1 GCA_937982515.1 uncultured Balneolaceae bacterium | reverse complement strand
ACTTTCTACTTTCTACTTTCTACTTTCTACTTTCTACTTTCTACTTTCTACTTTTGATACCTCTGCACGTACCATTGCACCGTCTCTCTCAAATGCTGCCTGAATGTGCCGGTCGGCTTCCATCCCAACTCCTTTTTGATCTTGGATGCATCGATTGCATAGCGGTAATCGTGGCCCGGGCGGTCGGTGACGAAGCTGATCAGGTTTTTATAGTGTCCCTCCGGGCCTTCACCCACTACCTCATCGAGAATGGTACAAATTTCGTGTACCAGATCGAGGTTATTCCACTCGTTATCTCCTCCGATATTGTATGTTTCACCCGCTTTCCCTTTCAGGAATACCAGATCCAGGGCTTTGCAATGATCGTCAACATACAGCCAGTCTCTGACGTTGTCTCCTTTCCCGTAGATCGGTATGGGATTGTGCCGTATGGCATTCCGGATAACCGTTGGAATTAACTTTTCATCGTGCTGGTGCCGTCCAAAATTGTTGGAACAGTTGGTGGTGACTACATTCATTCCATACGTGTGGTAATACGACCGGACAATAAAGTCGCTGCCGGCCTTGGAAGCTGAGTAGGGTGAGTTGGGTGCATACGGCGTCTGCTCGGTAAAGAGACCGTCATCACCCAGGGTACCGTATACCTCATCCGTTGAGACGTGTAAAAACCGGTTATAGCTCCAGGCTTTGTCATTATCCTTCCACAACTGCCTGCACTCTTCGAGCAGGTTAAACGTACCTACAACATTAGACAGGATAAAAGGCTCCGGCCCCTTAATGGAATTATCGACGTGCGATTCGGCTGCCAGATGGAACACACCCCTCGGCTTAAAACTTTGCACCATATCGCGAACGGCCTCGCGATCCACCAGATCGAGCTTTTTAAAACTGTACCGATCTGAATTTGCCACAACTTTCAGGTAATCAAGATCCGATGCATAAGAAAGCTTATCTACATTCAGTATCTGGTAATCAGGATACTTTTGGTGAAGGTAAAGAATAAGGTTGGAACCGATAAAACCGGCCCCTCCGGTAACGAGTATGTTCATCGTTTAATTGGGAATTAGGAATTGAGAATTGTGAAGCCGCGCCGATTTTTCACTTTTCACTTCGTGCCTTAAAACAGATCTTCATCAGGAATTTCTGTTAGTAAAGGCTGATTTTGATCTTTCTCAGAGATGATGGGCTCCTGTACCCGCCAGTCGATATTTAGCCCGGGATCATTCCAGCTCAGCCCGCGCTCGCCATCAGGGTTGTAGTAATCGCTGCACTTATAGTAGACCAGAGCTTCATCTGAGAGTGTAGAAAAACCGTGGGCGAAGCCTTTTGGAATAAACAGCTGGTATTTATTCGTATCTGATAAAATTCTGCTGGTGAACGTGCCGAACGTGGGCGAATCCCTTCGAAGGTCTACGGCAACGTCTAAGATCTGGCCCCTCATTACCATAACCAGTTTATCCTGCCGGTTATCGATTTGATAATGCAGGCCTCTTACCGTGCCTTTCTTTGAGAGTGAAACATTATCCTGTACAAAGTCGATTTCCAGTCCTTCACGAAAAAATAACTGCTTTCGATAGCTTTCGTAGAAGAACCCCCTTTCATCTCCATGGACGAGGGGCTCTATCAGTTTAACGGCCGGTATTTCAGTGTCTAAAATCTTCATCTGTGTATTCGTTAATAAATCTCTCTAATCCGGTTCTCCAATCCTCCGGTTCAATACCGTGAGCCTGCTCTATCTTATCCGTATTGAGTTTAGAGAAATGAGGCCGCCTGGCCTTAGCCGGAAAATCATCGGAGGTGATTCTTTGCACCTCTGTTTGTCGTTCTGTAAGCTGAAAGATTATTTCGGCAAAATCGGCCCAGGTTATCAATCCTCCGGAGGACAGATGATACGTACCTTCGGCCTCTTGTTCAATTAACTTATATGAGTTTTTAACAACGTTATCCGTAAAAGAGGGGCTCCCCCACTGATCATCAACCACCTTGAGGACGGAGTGATCTTCAGACAGCCGCAGCATCGTCTTAATAAAGTTGTTTCCATACTTCCCGCAAAGCCAGGATACCCGAATAATCAAGTGGCTGCAACCCGATTCTCTGATGGCCTGCTCTCCTTCCCATTTGGTCTGTCCATAGATATTGAGGGGTGCGGCAGGATGTTCTTCCGGATAACCGGCAGGCAGTCTTTTGCGGTCTTCCTTCAGCCCCGGAAAAATATAATCGGTTGAATAGTGGATCAGCCTGGCGCCCCATTCGGAACACAAGCCGGCCAGAAAGCCTACGGCTGTGGCATTTACCAGGCGCGCTCTGTCGGGTTCCTCCTCTGCCTTGTCTACATTCGTATAGGCGGCACAGTTTATAACGAGGTCGGGCTCTTCTGCCTCAAAAATGCTTTTAAGACGCGCGCTCTGCGTTATATCCAGATCGGATGATCCGTATGCCTTATAGCGAACAGAATTTCCTTTAGCCGGCAAATAACTGCTCCATTCAGACCCCAGCTGTCCTCCGGCTCCGAGTAGTAATATGTTCATATACTTAAATATAAGAGACTAAAGTTTGGTTACCGGTACACAATTAACCCGGGCTGCCGGTTACTCTTTGTAACCATAAGAAGCATGTGTTTGCATAGAGTATATTGGAATAGTATAAGGCGTCCAACCTTTGAAAAAGTTTCCCCGGATACCAAAGTACTTGCAAGCTATGACCTGCCGGAGCTCTTTTGGCCAGGCTAAGTTAAAGAAATCCAATCATAGTTTTATTAACATAATCTAACTCATCTATAGGATAAGCCTTTATATATTGTGGCTTACAACCATTTCATATTATACAGATCTATTATAAAATATCTGTTTCTATTTTATAGCTATTACTTTTAAATCGCTGCTCATTTACATTTTGAATACCCCGGATCGGATATATTTACTTTTATGCCTGATATTGCTGCTATTCTCTGTCCCGGCACTTGCACAGAAAACATGGACGGGGGCCATCGATTCTGACTGGCATAAAGCGGGAAACTGGGCTCCATCCGGAGTACCGCAGAGCAACAACTCCGTTGACATTCGTCCCCAGGGAGGCAACCCTTATCCTGTCATCACCCAGAATGTCACTATTTCTTCTCTGACCCTGAGCCAGTGGCACAGCGGAGGCGATGTGACGATAGCCGAAGGCGCCTCACTCACCCTTACAAACGGCTTGACGATGAACAACCACGCCAATCTGTTTATCGAGGGAAATTCCGGGATACATATCACAGGAGGAGACATTAACCTGGCGTACACCGGCGTGCTGATAGAGATAGCTGCTAACGGATCGTTCACAGCCGATGTCGATTTAACGATAAACAGTACATTCAATGCCGGAGCAGGCACAGTAACCGTTAATGGCATCTTCAGAGTGGCCAGTAACAAAACGTTTAATGCAGAGTTTGCCACAGTTGAGATAAATAATATAGCCGTAATCAATGGCACATATAATGGCGATGACGGGCTGTCGATTTTTAACCATGAGACCGACATACAAAGCGGCGGCGTATTAACCCTCGGCGCAGGGGCTATACATTTTAACGGAAATGTACAGTTACATGACAACGGTACATTGAACATGGGAGAAGGCACCGCTACTTTCTCAAATGATATAACCGTAGAAAGCGGCGGCTATCTGAATGTACAGAATGGAGAGCTGAATATTGATGGCAGTGCCCGGTTTCAAAATAACGGCAACCTGTCGGTCGGAAGCGGGTCTGTGAATATCGGAGGCCATGCTACACTCCAGAACGGAGGTTCTCTGGATTTTGAAAACGGAACGCTTACCGTGGGTGGAGATGCTTCGGTTACAAACGGCGGGGTCTTAAATGCCGGAACTTCAGATTTTACTTTTGAAGGTAATATAGAAATGAGCAGCGGAGGCACGTTTAACGGAGGCGGCTCTACTATCTATGTCAATGGCGGGTCGTTTATAAATCAGAATGAGAATTTCAAGCCCGATACCAGCACGGTAATCTTTTCAGGATCGGGCATTCAGTATATAAGCGGCTCTACCACGTTTTATAACCTTGTTGTTGAAACAGATGGAAGTATCAGCACGGATGGAGATATAACCGTAATTAATGACGCCACTATTAGTGAAAACTCCGGGGTGCAGGTTAACGGAGATGATCAGATAGACGTTCAGGGAAATCTGAACGGAAACGGTTCTATCGACACCACGCGGCCTTTTGTAACACAAGTGGCTACTCCCTCTGCAACAGAAGTGCTGATTTTATTTAATAAAGCCATAGAACCATCTAGCGCTGAAAATATAAACAACTACAGCATCAATCAGGGTGTTACCATCAGCAATGCGCAGCGTCAGGCATCCGATCCCTCCCGGATTCTGCTCACCGTCTCTCCCCTTTCGGAAGGCGTAGAATACACCCTCGTTATCAATAATGTTACCGATCTGGAATACAATTCCATTAAGCCCAATCACATCAATCGGTTCAGCCTTAATACCAGTAAAACCTATTACAGCCGCACCTCGGGGGCCTGGAATAACCCTTCTTCCTGGTCTCTTAGCAGTCACTCAGGTGCCGGGGCCGCTTCCATTCCCAATGCCGGGGCCGGCGCCAAGGTTATAATCGGCAACATACATACCATAACCATAGGTTCCAGACAGGATATTTCGGAATTACATGATCTCACTGTAGAAGCCACAGGTATCTTGCAAGTGGCTGCCGGCGATACGCTGATTCTGAACCAGTTCCATATAACGGGAGCGGGCACTTTTGAACTTAAGCCGGGAGGAACACTGGATATCGGCTCACCATCCGGTATTACAGCACAAGGAACAAACCGGGGTAATATTCAAACCTCGTATAGAAATTACAGTAGCGAAGGGAATTATATATACAGCGGAATATCTCAGCAGAATACAGGAAACGGGTTGCCTGTTACGGTGCAGGATTTCCGAATAAACAACAGTTACGGTGTTATCGCTTCGGATGACCTGAGAGTGAACGGGACGCTTTATCTCACAGACGGTTCGTTAACATTTGAGAATGACCGGGAGCTCATTGCCAACTCGAAGTCTATTCAAAGCGGGAATTTAATTTTCAAACGGGTTATTTCCGGCTCCCCGGGCTGGCGCATGCTGAGTTCTCCGGTCAGTACCGATTATGGCGGCTTATTGAAGCAGGTTATCACCCAGGGATACGCCGGCGCCTTCTATAGTACGGGCAGCCTGCCGGGCGATACGCTGCAGCCTAATGTTTTTTATTATGATGAGTCCTACCCCGGTACAGACAACCAGCGCTGGAGAGCGCCCCAGAGCGCAGCAACAAATCTCTCTGCCGGACGGGGGCTTCATGTCTACTTCTTTGGAGATGTTGCCTCAGACAACCGATATAATAACCCTCTTCCCGATACCCTGGTAGTACAGGGGCAAGAGTTTGAGCATTCGACAGGATCTGTAGATCTCAACGTCACCTATACCCCCGAAGCCGATACCGGCTGGAACCTGGCGGGCAATCCTTTCGGAGCAACGATAGACTGGGATGATCATGCCCACTGGACCAAGACCAACATTGACCACTCCATTTATATTTGGGATGCCGATACGCAAAGTTATTTAACATGGAATGGAGTAACCGGAAGCCTGGGCAGTGGATTGATTGCCCCTTTCCAGGCATTCTGGATAAAGGCCAATGCCCTCAATCCAAAGCTGGTAGTAGACGAAAAGGCAAAAACCTTCGGAGGATCTTTCGTAGGAAAAGTTCGCCCGGCCGAATGGCCTGAAATAGAACTAAAGCTTACCTCAGGCAGTAAAACAGCCAGTTGTTTTCTCACCTTTTCAGAAAACAATAGAACGGGTAAAGATCCTATGGATGCTTATCATCTGAAGCCACCTCCCGGCACCTCAAACTATCTGGAAATATACTCGATAGACAAAAGAAAAAACCGATTTTCCATTAATGCCTTGCCGCGAAGGTTTGGCGCTCCTATTGAAATCCCGATCCATGCAGCAATTGGAAACCCCGGCGAACATACTCAAACAGATGCTACACTGAGCTGGCCTGTCCTGCAAAACATACCCGCCAGCTGGCAGATCTCCCTGACTGACCGGGTGACGAACCAGACCGTCTATCTGAACAACAGCTCTTCGCAGCCATTGTCTTTCACTTTGCATGCCCGAAAGAAAGAAAACCAAAGCAATTCACATATATCCGGAGCGCAGTATAATATTCTGGCAAAATCCGCCCCCGATGAAGCGCGATTCCTGCTGCGCATCGATCCCGGCGCGGACGGTTCCGGAATATCAGGCGAGATAAATTTAAAGCAAAACTATCCCAACCCCTTCCATTCATTTACCACGATCCCGTTCGAGTTACCTATCCAAAATGAAGTGACTCTGGAGGTGTTTAATATTCTGGGGCAAAAAGTGGCTACTCTCCTGCGCAATGAGTCTTATCCGGCCGGTTCCCATCCTATCCCCTGGCATGCGAACCGGGTATCCGGCGGCGTTTACTTTTACCGTCTGTCAACAGATGAAAAGACCATCGTGAAGAAATTGACCATTGTTAAGTAAATAGGCCCGTGCAGGCTGTTCCCTCAAAAACCAAGCTGGCTTTTGCTTAATTGCAAGCTTGGTTTTAAAAAAAGAAGCCTGCTTTTTAGCAAGGGCTCCAATACTGGTTTTTATTAAAAAATCAGGGGCGTATTCAGTACCTCGTTTAGCGGTTGTCATTTTCACCCCTAAATCCCCTGAAGGGGACTTTGGAGGAATGTGCTGTTCAACAAATATAAGCACGTTCAGATGTAACACACTTCTAAGGTGTGTAGCATCTTTTGCTGGCAACACTCGTTAGGAGGATACTTGCCCAACAAGTCCCCTTCAGGGGATTTAGGGGTAAAAACGGGTATAAAATGCGGTAACTCATCGCTAAGCGCTATCCAGCATTAAAAAATTATAACTGGCAACAGAGCAGATATCCTCTAATATTATCAAGCCCCTAAAAGTTACAATATTATCGGTTTCAGCAATGAGTAAAGCTCTTTTAATTGCAGCTATAGCTGCATTCTGTGTTTTTCTATGGAATACCCCGGCGCACTGCCAGTCATCAGACAGTATAAACATCCGTGTAGCGGCCAATGTTATTAAATCCATTGAACTGGTTACTATCCGCAATATGAGGGTCGACAATGTTCAGCCGGGCCAAAAAGAAATCGCGCTCTCTCCTGTCACTGATTCGGGAGCGGGCAAAATGATAGCAAGAGGAACGCCCGGTGCACAGATACGGGTCAGTTACTTTGAGGAATGGCAACTTAATAACGGCCGCAGCAGTAGTCTCACATTTCGCTATCGGCTGGCAGGCAATGCGGAGAATAAGCAGAATACCGCAGAACTTCTTCTGCCCGATAACCGGGGACTGCGATTCAACAAAGACGGAGAATTCTTTTTTTGGGTTGGAGGAAGAGTCAACATTGAGAATGCCCAGCCGGGCACATATGAAGGGGAGTTTACCATTGAAATCGAGTATATCTGACGGCTTGATGAAGCCGGTACCTTTCAAGGCATATCACAGCGTACTCCGGAATTCTGAATTCAGGATTCCGGATTCAGCATTCACTATCCAACGTCTGGCCTTCAATACTCAAAAAACGAAGTGGATCGCATTCTGTATGGCCTTTATAAGCCTTTGGGGTGAACTCCATGCTCAGGAAATCAACTTCGGGCAGTACGCCGCAGATGGTATTATACTGACAAACGTAAGTTCAAACAACAGCCTGAATTTTGGACAGCTGATGGTAAATGAAGGCCTGGTTCAGATCCAGTTAACAGACCCCGGGGTCATAGTGTTTAGTGTTGAGGCGGAAATGGATAAGGATGTATTTGTAACTATTTCTGCACCAACCGAACTTCGTTTAGACGGGAATAGTGCTATTCCCTTCAACTTGCGTGCAGCCTATTCCAACAAAGGCAGTGACAACATTGCTCAGGCCCGGCTGATATATGGAAACACCGCCCGTTTTCCCGTTCTGGCTCGCGCCGGTACGGCTCCCGGCCCTCCTCCCACACCAAAACACGGTGATTATATAACGCCCAAAGCGACCGCCTATCTCTATATCTATGGCGACATATATGTTGGCAATGTACCGGCAGGGCTATACACCGAAACGATCCATATTATAGCCAGTTACGAATAATGCATACATTCACCGTCATCATACTTTTCATGACGTTATGGAGTATTCTACCCATCTCTTCTGCCCGGGCACAGTTTATTCATTTTAGCATGAAAGTAGAGCCTGAATTAAGCAGCAACACCATTCAAAACCTCAGTTTCGGTACACTAACCCCCGGTTCAGGCATTAAACGCATAGAAAAAGGAAGCCACAGAATGGGAATACTTGAAATACGGGCACTGGCTAATCAGTATCTATTTGTAACACTGAATGCTCCGAAAAACCTAACCCGCTCTCACCCCGGAAGCAACAGTCAAATACCGATCTCTCTGCAAGCTTCTTACAATACCAGCGGTAACAATGACATACATACAGCCCGCCCCTTTTCAGGTCAGACCGCATGGTTCCGGATCGGAGACACAACTACTTCCACCCCAGATGCACGTACGGGGTGGGAATCGGCTTTTATCTACATCTACGGAGATATGAGAATCGGTGATGTCCCGGAAGGGCTGTATACCGCGGTGTTGGTCCTGAACATAGAATATTTATAATGTGAATTTCATTTCACCATGCCGGAATCGCGGGGGTACGGTACCTACTTGGTAATTGGTGTTCTCCACAACCATATCGATATTCTGAATCGGACACCATATAAAATATTAAACCTTCTTAATTAAAAATTTCTAATTTGGTTAACCCTATGCCGCTGTGTAAGTTGTGCCGAATTTCTTAAAGGAGTGTGATTTTTATAAAACATCGGGTTTATAACTAATAAAGAAAGTATTATGCAACGGTTTCTATACATTTTAGTGGTGGTATTCCTTCTCTTCGGGATAACAAAAAACGGTTACACACAGCAAAGTGATAATGCAAGCGCAAATGCCAGTGCTATAATCCTGGCTCAGCTTGAAGTATTGAAAGTCACCGATCTCCTTTTTGGTGATGTCTCTCCCGGCATAAATAAAACGATAACCAGGACAAACGGCGCTGAATTTACCGTTACCGGCGGCAGTGGTGCATCTGTAAGTCTTGATTTTACCTTGCCAACAGGTACAGGTTATTCCTATTCTCTGGTTGATGCCAACGAGAATGAGTTAGAATTGGTATTTGCCGCGGAAGACGCTAACTGGGAAACAGGTACGACAACGAATGATGCGGGATCCAATACTTTCGACCCCACTGCAGGGGCAACAACTATATCCGGCTTTCCGGCCGGGGGGATAGCCGTGTTTCTGGGAGGTACTGTGATACCAACAAACGACCAACCCGCAGGTGAATATGAAGGTACGATAACTCTTACAGCTATCTATAATTAAGCGCGGCCAAAACTAAAAGCCGGAGATAATCGCGCTCCGGCTTTCCACAATCCATAACGGTAGATTCCAATAGAGATATAGTTGATTGAATGATATCTGCCGGCCAAACTTTCAGTTATGCTTAAAAAAGCAACCATTCTGTTTGTCTTAACAGCTTTTCTTATCTGCAAAAGCGCATTTGGACAAATCACCATCGCTCCTATCATGCTATTTATGGATGATCAGAACCGTTTTGGCACGCTTTTAATCTTAAACGGATCTGATCAAGCCCAGGAAATTTCTATTGACTTCCCTTTTGGTTATCCCACCACCGATGCTGAGGGCGGTATTAAAATGGTCTACGATGACGGTGCCTCGGCAGACAAATTCGGTATCAGCAATGATATCCGCGGGTTCCCCAGAAGTTTTGTACTTCAACCGGGGCAACGCCAGGTAGTCCGGTTAACCGTTCGCCCTGAAAAAACAGAAGCCGGCATGTACTGGACCCGGGCCAGGATTACGTCTATCCCGCAGGCGCCTCCCATTGGAGAGGTTTCAGAAGAGTCTATTACTGCCCAAATTACGTACAAGTTTGAGCAGGTTACCACCATATTTTATAAGCACGGCGCCGTTACAACAGGGTTGAATATGATTAATCTGTCTGTGGAACAGCCCGGGGATGCCATCAAACTCATTAGCGATGTACAGCGAACAGGCAACGCACCATTCCTGGGAAGCATTATCCTTACAATCAGTAACAGTACGGGAGATATACTGGTCCAAAAAAAATCATCCACTTCAGTTTACTTTGATTTCCGTCAGGTCTTCAGCATTGATAAAAACGAGCTGTCCGCAGGAAATTATACAGCCCAGATAAAATACATTTCAGAACGGCCGGATATCCCCGGTCCCGATCTCGTCCAAACAGAGCCACTAACTCAGTCTGTAAACTTTACCGTAAAGTGACCCGTCGCGGCATTGGGGTTAGTTTATTCGTAATACTTCTTTTAGTTGCTCCTTCTGCTATCCAGGCTGACAGTAAGGAAAATAATAATGAGACTCCGTCCCGGCCTCAGGAAGTTTTTCTCAGTTTTAGTTATCGTAATCTTTTCAACAGCGTGATTATTGCGTACTATGAAGACGGACAATTCTACCTGCCTGTTTCCGAGCTCTTATCACTCCTCAAAATACCTCACAATGTAAGTCTTGCTCCTCCGATTATCACAGGCTCGTACCTGGAACCGGAGAACAGCTTCAGGTTTAACTTTACTGAATATGAAGCCAGTATAACGGGTAAAGGGCTATTCAACTTTACTGCGTCAGAGATGCTGATTATGGAGCTGGATTTTTATATCACTCCTGAAGCATTCAGTCGTGTTTTTGATCTCTTTTTTACCGTTAATTTTAATAATCTCCTGCTCCAGCTGGAAACTCCTCACCACCTGCCGGTGGCAGCTGAATACGAACGCGTCCTGGAGCGTGAACGGCAGAAAAGATACAGCCTGCGGCAAGAATATTACCCGATAAAGTTTGAGCGAAATCAAAGCATACTTGCGGGAGGTTTTTTAGATTACTCCCTTTCCACCCATGTTGACAGTGAAACCAACCTGTATGCCTACAATCTGAACCTTGGCACAGAGGTTCTTGGAGGAGATTTACAGGGAGGCGCTTTTGGCACCTTTTCATCGGGCAGGTCTAACTTTCTTACTGAGAATTTCCGCTGGCGCTATGTATGGCGTAATAAACCTGCTCTTTCACAGCTTTCTGTGGGACAGATGATATCGGATGGCCCGGATACCAGGAACTTTACTGGTTTGCGTGTTACCAATGATCCCATAGAACCCCGGTATTTATTTGATGAAGTTGAAATCGAGGGAGAAACCGTACCCGGTTCAGAAGTAGAACTGTACTTCAATAATCTGCTTTACGACTATCAGGAGACCAGCGAAAATGGCCACTATCGTTTTACTGCGCCCCTGACATATGGCAGTTCCAGAATGCATTTGAAGATCTATGACCCGGCCGGAGGTATTCTTGAACATACCCGGCGTATCCAGATACCGTTTGGCTTCCTGCCACGCGGAAAGGTTAACTATCATCTGAATATCGGCCGTTTGAATACCCCTTTTTTCAGAAGTACAGAAAAGAGTAAGATTATACAGGGAGATTTAAGCTATGGAGTTACAAGCGGGTTAACTCAAAAGGTGGGAATAGAATATCTTAACCTCCCTTCCATCCACCCGTCGCCTCTGTTCTATAGTTCTACCTCTGCCCGTCTGTTTGAGCAGTATCTGGTTAACATAGATGCCGCTCCCGGCGCTTTTTACCGGCTTACAGGCAATATAGTATATCCTTCTTCTGCAAGCTGGAATGTTGGATATACTTATTTCTCCGGGAACAGTATTTACAACATAATGGGAAACGATCATAACATTGTGGCAAATGTCTACCTCCCGTTCACCATCTTAGGCCATCCTCTTAACATCAGGCTGTCGGGTAACCACAGTATTGCCGCTGTTTCAAGAACGTTATACCATTTTAATATAAATACACGAGCCGGCCGGCTGAATTTCCGCCTCCGCTACTCGGATATCCAAACCGGCAACCTAACATTATCCCCAAGCCTATCTTCTGATCTCACTGCTTCTGCCACCTTCTTTTCTGGCAACAGAACAGGCATTCCCGATCTTCTTAAAAATTCATTTGTGAGAGGACAATTAAATTACAACCCCGGCATGCAAAAGCTTGAGCAGACAGAGGTTCAGTTTTCAAAAACTATTTTAAGAAAAGGCCGGCTGCAAATTTCATTTGCACGTAATTTTTTGGGCAACTTTAATCTGTTGAGCCTCGGCCTGATGGTTGATTTTAACGGAACCCGCTCTTCAACTACCATGAGAAACTCAAGTAACAGGATTACCTTTACTCAAAACTTTCTTGGTTCCATCGGATATGATCAACACAATAACAATCTCGCTTTCTCAAACAGACAGCAGGTAGGCCGGGCGGCTACAGCGGTGCGCATGTTCGTAGATAACAACAACTCGGGCACATTCGATGAGGGAGACGAAATCATTAAAGATAATGCCATACGTATTGGCAGGGCCGGTATTACCAGTATAAACGACAAAGGCATTATTCATCTGACACAGCTACAAGCATACAACAGAATTAACCTGGACATTAACAAAGCCGCACTCAGAAACCCTCTGCTTATCCCGGCATTTGACCAATTCTCTTTTGTGGCCGATCCCAATCAATTTAAGGTCATCGACATCCCATTCTATACATCCGGTATCATATCCGGAACAGTACAGCGGGTGCATAATGGTACAAAAACACCGCTGCCCGGCCTGAGGCTTCATTTAGCTAATAAAGAACATTCTTTCTTAAAAGAGTTGCGCACATTCAGCGATGGAACGTTCTATGCTTATGAAATTCCACCCGGCACGTACTCACTGGAAATTGATTCTGCCCAGCTTGAGTTCTTGGATGCTGTTTCGGTTCCGCAACAGCTCACGTTCGAGGTTCGCCCCCGGGCAATGGGAGACTTTATAGAGAACCTTGATTTCGAAGTGATAACCCGGTAGGGGCGGGGGCAATGGGCGGCAGCGGGAGGCTGTTGGGAGGTCTCGCAGTGTTTCGCGGAGTAAAGCGTGGAGTTGCGCAGATAATACACTCCGCGTAAAAAACTGTGCGAGCCTCTGCGAGAACCCCCTGTAAAGCTGGCAAGCGGTAGTACCACAGAGGAGCAAAGAGAGGGTGCTGAGTTGCACAGAGGGTTATTTATTGGGAAGCATCATACCCCCGGGCTGTTACGTACTGCTTAAGGCACTCGGTTGGGTCATCCCGAACCCCCGCTTTTCAGGGGTGAGAGATATCAACTGTAGAACGGGCAGATGCTCAGCTCCTGTGACAAAGCCTAAACAAGGCTTGAGATCCCTCCTCGCACAACCCACTCCCCGGGATGACACCAT
>CALJMB010000241.1 GCA_937982515.1 uncultured Balneolaceae bacterium | reverse complement strand
TGTGTGATCAGCGAATCGCCCAGCACGATCAGTTCCGCCCGTACCCACTGGTCGCCGTCGTAGGTAGCGGAGCTGGAGTTTATGCAGTGCCTGGGATCGATCCTGCCATTATAGACCACATCCGTTCCCGGCGAGCACATGTTGCCGGTGGGGCGCTCGTTGCCGTCGCCCAGTCCGCCCAGGAATTGCATCTCGACGGAAATAGGCCAGTCCTGCTCTTTGGGCATTGTACGGGGATCCTGCGAGTGAAACATCACGCCGCTGTTTCTGAGCGTATAATCTGGTGCGCCGGGGTGAAGCTCTCCGACAAAACGGTATTCCAGCCGCAGGCGATAGTGAGAAAAAGGCTGTTTGTAGTAGAGGTGGGCAAACTGATCGTTGAAGGCGCCTTCATACCGGTCGTAGCGCACTTTCACCATACCATCTTCCGCGCGGAAGGTGTCTCCATAGTTTACCTCCGGTTCATGGTGATGAATTTTAACGATCCAGTCATCCAGGCTCTTTCCGTTGAAGAGCGGTATCCATTCCTCTTGACCGGGATTACTCTGTGCTGCAGTGGGTCCCCTGTATATCAGTATCAGGAGTAGCGACAGAAGCAGTGCGGGCGGAAAAAGCCGGTGAGGCCGGCAGGAACGTGAATATTGGTATGGCATGGTTAAGAGATATCTGGTTTAGTGTAAGATAGCTGGTTCTTTAATCGGTAACCGACCTAAGTTAACACAGATAACGGGAAGTGCAAGAGGGTTGAACCGGAAGCGTCTCCTCCATCTGTTCCCTTCTGCCTCATAGTGTCCGAATTCGCGCCCGTGCTCATCCGATCAATCCCCTGACCCCCTTCTCCAAGTAAGGGTGTTACGTTCTGTGATAGCACCTGATTTTCCCCTCCTTTCCAAGCCTAAAGATCCCTTTCTGATTCAGATTGAAACCATTTTACAGCCGGTGGTACAAAGTATCAATAATCAAACATATAACATGATAAAACAACTACTTGAAATGGATATCACTCAATTGGGCTCCATTGCCCTTTCGGCTCTTCTTATTTACCTGGCTCTCATTATTTTTAGTCGTATAGCCGGTCCCCGCAGTTTTGCCCAGATGGCTACCTTCGACTTTTCCGTGACCATTGCCCTGGGGGCTATCATCGGTACAACCGCCACAGGCGGGACCTCTGTGCTCAGCGGAGTGACGGGGTTAGGCATATTATTTCTGGCTCGCCGGCTGGTAGCTAACGGAAGGAGATTCGGACTGGCTAAGGTTCTTGACAATCAGCCTCTGATGTTGATGGACGGGCCGGATATTTTACCTGAATATCTGGAAAGAGCAAATATAACCGAAGAGGATCTTCTGCAGAGTCTCCGGAAGGAAGGCATCACCCATCTCAGGCAGGTCAGAAACGTAGTGATGGAACGTGACGGGTCGATCAGTGTACTAAAATCCGACAGCGAGTTTGATCCTTACCTGCTCAAAGGAGTGAAGGGGTATCCGCCCGAAGACCAGAACATGAAGGATTTACATTCCGGGGGAGGCTAGGCCGTGCAACGTTCTAGGGCGTGTTGACATTCAACGTGCGGCGTGTCTTTGGGCTGATTAGGCGCATCTCTGCGTTACTTTCTTTGGCCAATGAACCACATTGGCCTGCAGAAAGCGCCTTGATCTGCACCGAATCACCCGCACATCCACATTCACAGGCTGAATGTCAACACGCCCTAATACAGGGGATCCTGGTCCAGATCGGATCGTTTCAGCTCGGCCTGCACGCCATAGTCCGGCACCAGTTCATTAAGCAAATCCAACAGATAATCGTGCGACTTCGGCGACAGGTAAATCCTTTCAATCAGGCTGTTGGTGTCAATGTCTATCGGATGCCCGGTCTTGGGAGGTTCCCCGCTTTCATTTTTATCAACTTCTCTGTGATCGATATGTATGACCCGCAGCTCCTGCTCGTACATGTACGATTTTCTTTTGAACAGGAATGGAATCGCCAGATCATCCATCGGAATGGGATCTTTTTCGTAGTCGATATAC
>CALJMB010000240.1 GCA_937982515.1 uncultured Balneolaceae bacterium | reverse complement strand
CTCCAAGCCTGAAAGTGATTTCTGAATTCAACAAAGTAGCTCCAAAGAGCAAATATTAACGATATACAAGCCTTTATTTCACCCTAACAAAGATTCTATAATTAGATGTTCCGGTCTGAAATAGCCTTTATGAAATTTCAAATCCCTTGTCCAATAGCCATTTAATTGCTCTTCATCTATTCCATAACAATAGCTTACCTCCAGCAGCAACGGTTCCTTCCCATCATACACAAAGTCAAAAGCTACACTTTGCATTTCCAGCTTTTCTGCAATCTGAAAGGATAGCTCTACCAGTTCAATTGGAATTTTTTTTTGATCGTAATCTGCTATATCACTTCCAGAAGCTCTAAAATCATTTTCCCTTGTGTACCGGATTAAACCCCAACAAGTATTATTTACTACTTTTAAGCGGAAATCTTTATCTAAACCGGGGATAAATTTTTGAGCAAGAAAATAGCCCCTCTCTCTGGACAGATATCGCCGGGCATCAGAATAATATTTTGAAACCATCCTAGGCAAACCTTTAATGAATTTGAGCTTATCTATTACAGAGTTTCTCTTTTCCCACTTACTAATTACCTCATTTCGTAAAGAGGGAGCGGCTTTTATCCCTTTGCCAAACATTTTCTTTACTAATCTTCTGGCTTCCTTCCTTCTCTTTACCAATCTCACATTATTTGATCGGAATCCATTCCTTAATTTAAATACGAAAGGATAATTCAATTCATCGCTGATCCACTCCAATGCATCATCCTTTTTATATAGAACATGCATTTTTGCATGAGGTATTTGCACCTGCTCAAAAAGATATTTTTGCTTTACTTTATCATCATAATGCCAATATTCCTTGAAGCCGGGAAATACTTTTACACCTTCCTTTTCCAGCAAGTACGCCAAATACTTTAGATAAATGTCTGCTCTATATTCTAAAGCCCCTAAATGAAATAAAAAGTGAGTTATTCCATGGTATCTAATCTTTGACAAAAAGTCACTGTCGTATATATCCAGAACAACATAGTTTATATTATTTTTTTGACAGAAACTGATCCACCGGTCGGAATAACTCCACCTTTTATTATGGATACCGATTACTTTAGCAGCTAAGTTATCTCTATAATCTTGCATAAAAAACTATGAGGTTCTTATCAATGATTGCCAACTGAAAAAAATATAAGTTATAAGAGCGGGGCAGACTCGGTTTTCACTGTGCCCCCGCCTACTGCATTGTTCTTATTAATAATTGAGCTAAGTATCATACTTTTACAGACTCTGCATCTCCACCATTTTGCTGAACCTTGAATTGTCTTTCAGCAAAAGCTCCTGATAGGCTCCTTGTTCTACAACTACCCCTTCATCCAATACATAGATGTAATCTGTATTTTTGATGGTTGATAACCGATGGGCAATAATGACGACAGTCATAGATCCTTTCAATGCATCGATGCTTCTTTGTATATAACGCTCCGATTCACTATCCAACGCACTGGTGGCTTCATCCAAAATAAGCAGATTGGGATTTTTAAATAGCTCACGGGCAATAAACAGCCGCTGTCGCTGCCCTCCTGAGAGGCGCACCCCCCGTTCCCCGACAAGCGTATTATAACTATCAGGCAACGATTCTATAAAATGTGCAGCATACGCCCGCTGCGCCGCTTTATGCACTTCTTCTCTGGCGACAGGATCTTTTTTGTAATCTCCTTTCCATAAACTGATATTATTGGCCACAGTGTCATCGAAAACTACGGTTTCCTGGGAGACGTAGCCAATTTGCGAACGCCAGGAATATAGATCAATATCTGCTCCCGATACGCCATCTATGTAAATCTGGCCCTCTGTGGGACGAAGCAATAAAGTGAGCATATCTATCAGTGTGGATTTACCCGCCCCCGACTCTCCCACAAAAGCTATGGTTTTATTTACGGGGACCCGAATATTAATTTCTTTTAAGACATTCCCATCCTCTTTACTATATGCAAAAGATACCTTCCGAAACTCGATACCACTATAAAGTGGTCCAATTTTAGTGGAACCATTCTCCTCCTGATGTTTTTTTACTGTATTAAACTCGTCTACCACGATTTCTAGGGAACCGATTTCGTTCATGGTTTTTTGCCATTGGGTTTGTATTCCTATAATGGATTGCATGCCCCTGTAAAAAAGGATGATAGCCACAAAAATGGGAGCAACAGGTGCATCCAGTACTCCCACCTGAAATATAATTACCCCTAAAATAAAAATTACCGAAACAGGCTCCCGGATTGCTTCAGTAAGTGAGCCGGCAATACCCTGTCTGAACATATAATGGGCAAGCTTTTTAATGCTTTCAAAGACGCCGTTCCGCAGGTGCTTGATTTGAGCTGTAGAGGTGATATATTTAAATGCTTGCAGAGTCTGAATTAAAAACTTATTCAACTGACTGCTTTCCTCGACAGTCTTTCTGGACAATTTATGTACGTACCTATTTAGCGAACGAAAGAGGAATAACAGTAAAATACCAGCTATAACAGCAACCATCGCAAAGTTCCATGTAATAAGAAAAGCAATAAATAAATAGGAACACGCTGTTATAATGGATGATAAAAACTTTGTAAAATTATCGAATGAGCGCAGAAGCTTTCTTATTTGTCCTGTGATAATATTAATAAAATGGCCGGTATTATTCTCACTATAGAACCTATAATCCATTGAACTATAGGCATCAAACATTCTGCCTTTTATCTCTTTCATTAACTCTGCCTGCAAATAACTTTTATAGCCTTGTTCGACAAACTTTAAAAGTCCTTTGCCAAAAAAAAGAACTCCGATGAACAGAGTAATTCCCACCATTGAGTCCCCGATTCCCATATAACTGAGAAAGGTGTGCAGGCCCTGTAAAAACTTATCTCCGGTAAGAGTACTTTTCCCTGCGTCAATCGTTTCGATCAAAGGTAACAGAAGTGAAATACCAAGCCCCTCTGTCAAGGCGGCTAACATAGTTAAGACGAATACAATATAAATCCGCGGGCCTATGTGTTCACGGTATATAGACAAATAATGGAATATCCTTGAAAACATATCTTACCAGAGTGAAAATGTTTAACCTTAATCTAAAGGCCTGAAATGAATATTCATATTAAGCGGATCGAGCTTTGCCCGTAGAGATTATGCTTTAAATTTTTTGCTCCTTTAACAGGAATCCCTCCTGTAAAATATACCTGAACCGGACGGCCGAACGATTGTTGAACAGCAAAAAAAGTTCGCTTCCCCATCGCTCAACGGTTCTTTAAAATGGAAAATATCCTGAGGAGTGGATATGACCAGTATGCCTCGATATCTGCCGGCACAAGTATCGATGAAAGACAAGAGACCTCAGGCTTAACGCATACCGGGAGCAACTGCCTGAATATACTTCTTGTTATAGGATATAACCGGGTACCGCTGCCCCCTGCCAGAATAATCCCTTTCATAATGAATTGAAATTATTTACTACATTTTTTGTAACAACGATTCCGCCTGTCACCAGAACGGCTAAAAATGAGCCAATAAATAATGAGAAGATGACGATAAGAACACGGTTTGGAGAACCGGGAGAGCCCGGAACAACAGCCGGTTCTAATGTGCTGAATACAGGAGTATCCTTCTGTACTTTGATACGCGCCTGCTCTAACTGCTGGGCCAGATTATTATAAACATCGAATGCCAGATTATATTCCGATTCTATGCGCTGCAGTTCGGCTTCTGCGCGTGCAGTGGCTATATATTTGTTTTCATCTCTGAATTCTGCCAGCGATTCCTGAATATTTATAAATCTCGTTTTTGCTGCTTCATATTGCCTTTCTATGAACTCCAGATCCTGCATCGCTTTCTCTGTTTGATATCCGATCACATACTCGGAAAGGGATCTTTTTATGATACTTACCAGCTGTGTTGTTCCCAAAGGGTCCGGCAGCCATACTTCAATGGTTAGCTTCTCCCCGTCAACACTGATTTCAAAAACTTCGGTCATTCCTCTTGCTACCGCCCGTTGACTCGATGACAATTCCAGCACGTCTTTTCCTCTCCACCCGATGTCCAGAGCCGGAGCGTTCTTATTGCCCATTTCCCTCTCAAGGCTATTAAGCCCTACGGTATACCTCTTGAATGCATGATAAAAACCCGGTTCATAAATTTGCGTAAAAAAAGTATATATGTTGACCGTCGTATCATAATCTGCAAAATAAATTTCTTGTTCTATTAACTCTAACTGAAAAGGCAGGCTGCGAATTACATCGGGATAAAGATCAGGCCTGATACCGGAGGATTGATCAAACATATTACCGCTCAGGCCCAGAAGCCCCCCATAATTACGCAAGAGTTCTCCAGCCTGATTTCCGGATGATTCAACCAAAAGTACTGAAGAAGCCTTATATTGTTCGGGTTTGGTCAAAGCTACAATCAGTCCAATCAGAAAAACAACTCCCAATATAAAAGCTCCAACTTTTCTATACTCCCAGCCTTGTTTTATTAAATCCTTTATCTGCCAGTCGTCACTACCTGAGTCAACTTCCAACGGTATCAGGCGATATTCCTTTGCAATTATCCGTTCGGACTCCTCATTTAGTGGTTTATCACTGTCGTTATTTCCCGAGCTATGTTGTTTACTTTCTTTCAATAGTGATGATTTAATTTTTCTGCGGCAACAACTGCATTTTCTTATAACAGATGAATCATGGATGTCTTGCGTGACTTCAATACGGGCTTATTATTTCATTCAATAATGATTGGCCATTCGTATGCAAATAAATATACAACAAACATATCGGAATATATCTGCTTTTCTGAATTGGCTTTCAACATGATTACTTGGAAATCCAAATCAATCTTTCCTGTCAGGCATCTAAACGGATGGTATATAGCACCCGAAAGGTTAGCTCATTTACGCCGTCATGTAGTTTTCCAACCGATAATAATAAGCATTTTCAAAGAGTGTGAAAAGAAGAATTCCACTTTGTGCCTGTTGATTATCAGTTTTGAATGCAGCACGCCTGGCAATGATTAAACATAAGCCGTACATGATCTTCAACTCAGCTACTTGCCTGGCATTCATTTTTTAAGCACATTTTCAATAGTAAAATGTTAAGGTGTGTGGACAATTCAATTAGCCTGGGAAAGCGGATTTGAGGCACCTCACGTTAATTGTCCACACGCCCTAATACTGTGTCTAGAGATACGAAAATAAATATCAGGACACACAATAACCAACTCCCGGAGGGTTAGAAGAGATAGCGAACATAGGTCTGCAAAACTTCCATTTAATTTTATTTTTCGACTTTGTCCTGCCGGGGCTTATCTCGATGAAGGTGTACAGGCTTGTCCTGCCTTCGGTTGACATTGACTGGAAAACGGCGATCATAGAGGGACTGTTTTTCAGCAGTGTAACCCTCCTGTTACTCTTTCCTATAATCTACCCTGTATTCTCAACCGGGCTCTCAGACAGCCTGAAAATGATTATATCTTCAGCCCTGGTTCTCGTTACCTCTACTGGGTTGCCATTCCTGCTCAAGTATTTACTGACAAAACAAGGCTCGCAGAATTACTAAATCTGCCTTATCCCACGGCCTGGGGTTGCTTTTTTGATCTCCGGAAACCTTGTTTTTTGGTTAATACATTTGTAAATAATGGTAAATTGATAGATGGCTATTATGGGGTTAGCTCCTATGTCACTTCGTTTCCAAACTAGGAAGATATTTACTTGGAAGCGATGTACAAGATCGAGGAAGATGGGGACATGTGAAGAGGCTATAGAAGGTTCATGTGGTTTCCCATTGACTTAAAAGCCAATATATAGAAATTTTCTAAATACCGCAGGAATAAGCTATGGGTTGCCAACAAAAAGTAAAAACTGATAAAAACAGACACACCTGAAAGTTTTGATCTGCAACAAGACTGCTCGCACCATTAGGTTCTTGCCTGCCGAACTCCTCTTGGTCCCACACACGGCGCCCTGTCTGATCTGTGCAAAGCTGTGGTTTATGTCTTCCA
>CALJMB010000239.1 GCA_937982515.1 uncultured Balneolaceae bacterium | reverse complement strand
GCGTCTCTGCCTCCGGTATCCCCCCCTTACAGCTGCATCCTCACGGCCACGGGAATCCCTCGGCAGGCACGGGATGACAGCCGTTGTCAGAGATAGGAGGGTGGTGCCTCTGCGGCGGGTATTCTTTGCTTTCGGGGGATGACGGGCCTTGGTAGGGGGGGCTGCACAAAGCAATAACTATCCCGGCATCATGAATTGAAATCCCCATTATAATTATTCAAGATGAAATTTTATGTTTGAAACGTATTTCCGTATACTTCTGCCGTAAATAATTTAATTGCATCGGTACAAAACTACATCTGCAGGATCCGGCTAAAAGCAAATCTGATTATTTAGAATGAATATACTTGTCTATGCTACAACCTTTGGGGCAGATCTGTGGTGTTTTACCCACTTTTTAGATCGGCAGCCCGGGGTAGAAGTTCGTGTGCTGTTAGATGATCCTGATGTTTTCCGTTCGGAAGGGGTGTCCAAATTATTTCCACTCAAAGCCAGGCTGATCAAGCGGAAGTGGCGCCATGCCTTTATGGGCCCTGGCGGATTCGAACCCGATGTCACAATTATGGACAATAATGTTCCGCTTTTCGCCCCTTCACCCAAAGGATTTATGCTATGGCATGGGTTTGGCTGGAAGGGGCCCAACGATGAAAAAGAATTCAGATGGCTGCATTATACTATAAAGAACTGTTGGGGTGATGCCAAAATATCTAATCCCAATTTCAGATGGCAGTGTTTCGGTCCGTGGGATTTGAAGCACCGTACGGAAGTGAGCGGATTCCATCCAGATAATTGCCGCGTTCTCGGAGCAGCAAGCCACGACTACTTAAGCAAGCCGTTTAATGCTGCGTTGGCACAGCCTTACTATCCGTTTGATGTAGTCAACCAACCAACGGTATTAATCGCCCCCACCTGGCATTATGGTGAAGTTTTCTCACACTGGGGCGGAGACGGCGAATTGTTTCCCAAATTAATCGATCAGATAACTGCTAACGGGGCCAATGTAATACTGAGGTTGCACGATTCATTCCGCTATGAAAAGCAGTACAGGACATTTTTGCATAGCCTGTCTGAACGATACGAAAACGTGTATTTAAAATTCAAAGACAAAAATCCGGACAATTTTCTCGATTTAAAAATTTCGGATTTGTTGATAACTAACTACAGCAGTATTGCCAACCTGTTTTACGCTACAGGCCAGCCCGTCATCCATGTCTATCCGGTGAAGGATGCGGATGAGCGATTCTTATGGAGAAGCAAAACCTTTGCAGGGGTTTACAAAAAAGAAGTAGATTCTGCCCGATTCATATGGAAACTACCTCCGGAGGAAAACGGAGGATTGGTAGCACGTAATTTTAAAGAACTGCAGCAACAGGTCGATTATACACTGGGAAATCCGCCGTGCTGCAAAGAAGCCGCCAGTCAGTTCCTTGACCGGTATATGTTGGGGGCAGACGGTAATAATTGCGAACGTATTTGGAGGGCTGTCCAAGATCTTGTTTATGAGGGCAGTTTAGAGCAGGCAACGCACCTGGAATATGCCGGAGCAGCCAGCCAATAAACATATTGTGGAGCATAGTACATTTGATTACTTTCTCTGCAGACGGATAAAACATCAATAGTGCCGGGGTAACAATATCAGGTTTCGGGGCCTGTTTCGCTTGACTGGGCAGACTCGCAACAAATCTAAAGGTTGTTATAGGCCTTTACATTAAAGGAAGGATTATATAATAAAATATGTCTACAGATACTAAGCAAGCCAATTCTAAGAACGGGAAACTTTTAGTACTAACACCGGGGCTGGGTGCTATTTCTACCACTTTTATTGCGGGTGTGGAATCGATTCGCAGGGGATTAGCCAAGCCTATCGGCTCTTTAACCCAGATGCAGACCATTCGTCTGGGGCAGAGATCAGAAAAAAGGAATCCCCTGATTAAAGATTTTGTGAATTTAACACCGCTTGAGAAACTGGAATTCGGCGCCTGGGATGTTATCGAAGATAACGCTTATGAAGCGGCCAAACTTGCCAATGTATTAAAAGTGGAAGATCTGGAGCCCGTGGCTGATTTCATGAAAGAGATTGAGCCTATGTCTGCCGTCTTTAACCAAGACTATGTTAAACGGTTAAACGGGCCTAATGTTAAAAAGCAGACGAATAAAATGGAGCTTGCCGAGGCTCTGCGTGAGGATATCCGGAACAAGATGAAGGAGACAGGGTCTGAACGCGCTGTCATGATCTGGTGCGGCTCTACCGAGGTTTTCCAGCACCCTTCGGAGTGCCACAGTACCATAGAAGCGTTTGAACAGGGCTTAAAAGATAATGACAAGGCTATTGCGCCATCACAGATATACGCTTATGCCGCAATAAAAGAGGGAGTACCCTATGCCAACGGGGCACCTAATCTCTCGGCAGATTTTAAGGCTCTTGAGCAGCTGGCTCATAACAACGGGGTGCCTATTGCAGGGAAAGACTTTAAAACAGGGCAGACGTTGATGAAGACTATACTTGCCCCGGGGTTTAAGTCCCGAATGCTGGGTATAGAAGGATGGTTCTCTACAAATATTCTGGGTAACCGGGATGGCGAGATTCTCGACGACCCAGACAGCTTCCGGGCTAAAGAGGTGAGTAAATCGGGTGTTTTGGATACCATTCTGCAGCCAGAACTCTATCCAGACTTGTATGAAAATTTATACCACAAAGTCCGCATCAATTATTATCCGCCCCGCGGCGATGAGAAGGAGGGATGGGATAATATTGACATCGTAGGATGGATGGAATACCCCATGCAGATAAAGGTAGATTTTCTCTGCCGCGATTCCATTCTTGCTGCGCCGTTGGTACTGGATCTGGCGTTGTTGCTGGATCTGGCAAAACGATCCGGACAGAGTGGGATTCAGGAGTGGCTCTCTTTCTATTTCAAGAGCCCGCAAGTAGTGGAAGGCCATATTCAGGAACATGATATCTTCATTCAGCACTTTCGCTTAAAAAATACCCTGCGGATTCTGGGAGGTGAGAAACCGTTGACACACCTCTCAGAAAATTTTGACGGGAGCCATTAACGTGAATCAAAGAAAAAAGTTACAGGGTGACCGGACTGGCGTAATTTTAGCGGCGGGTTTTGGTTCGCGATTAAAGGGAACGGTAGCGGATATCGACTTAAAACCACTCACACCGGTTGCCGGTATACCCCTCATATTCCGGGTTATTAAAAGCCTGAATAAAGGGGGATGCTCCCGCATAATCATCGTACTGGGACACGGTTATGAAGAGATTAAACAGACTATAAGCAGTGCTTATGATGAAGAAAGCGAGCTTATTTATGTCTATAACGAACGTTATGATCTGAAAAACGGTGTTTCTTTACTGGCGGCCGAAGATTATTTAGATGGTGAGTTTGTGTTATCTATGGCCGACCATATCGTCGGCGATGCTGTAATGTCTAAAGTCCGCAGCCATACACCCGGAGAGGACGGAGCCACACTGCTGGTAGATTATAAGATCGGAACCATTTTCGATATCGACGATGCCACTAAAGTATTGGCCAGGGATAGCAGGTTGATATCCATTGGAAAACAGATCGAGAATTATAACTGTATAGATACCGGCGTGTTTGTCTGTACGCCTGAACTGTTGAAAGCGCTGAGAGAAGTTTATGAGGAGAAGGGTGATGTTTCTCTGAGTGAAGGAATCCAGGCGCTTGCAAGTAAAGGTAAAATGGAGGTGTTGGATATTGAAGACGGGTTTTGGCAGGATGTAGATACCCCTGAAATGATGGCCCATGCCGAATATGTACTGAGCGAAAGGGCTATGGCTTCTTAGTAGGTGTTCACATTCCCAGGCTGAATGTCACATGCCTTGGTTTGAATGGGGCTGTCACGTTCTATCCCGGTTCGTCCCGCTGCTCTCCCAACGGCTGTCGGGAGAGCGCCACAGGGATGTCTTCCGCAACAGAGCAGCCAGAACAAGGATAAAACACTAGTTTATTTTGTGTTTTAGCGAGGTAGTGGCAATACATACACACTGCTTTTTTTACTGGCAAAAACACCGGTATAATCCAATCACTTTATGAAAATAATCTATCTTACCGTTTTATTCGGGGTGCTCCTTCCACTATCCACTCAGGCTCAGGAACCCCGGAAGGCTCTATTCCAACCACACAGACTTGAAAGCGGAGCATTGGTAATTGAGGATTTTGAAGATGATGAAGTTGGGGGATTGCCCGCCAAATGGTACAACCGTGATGGAGATTTCAGAGTAGTGACGGCTTCCGAAGAAGAAAAAGCACTATACGAATATGAGATCAGGCAAGAAGCGGGGAACAAGTATCTACATTATAACGGTACTATTGTAAAACATTTCAACTACCCGCTTATCAACAAAGAGGGAATCAATATTTTTGATACACCCGTTTTAAGCTGGAAGTGGAGAGCCTGGAAACTCCCCAAAGGAGCTAATGAAGATGATAATGGACGCAATGATACTGTTGCCAGTATTTATGTTGTATTCGATTTCGGGCGGGTCTTATTCAGGAAAGTGCCCAAATCCATCCGGTACACCTGGAGCAGCAGCCTGCCGAAGGGTACGGAGCTGTCCAAGTTCTTCGGGAACCAGAAAATAGTAGTGGTCGAGACAGGCGAGAGTCAAAAGGGTAAATGGATGACCTTTAAGCGTAATATTGTGGAAGACTACAGGCGCCTTTTTGGCGATGAACCGCCCGAAAAACCTCTGGCAATTCTTATTATGAGCGACGGAGACAGTACAAATGATTCCGCTATCGCCGATTACGACGATATTATGCTATTGCCAGACAAGTAATATGAATATGTTTAACGGTTGAATGGTAAATCGGAACAATACAGTTTTTCTTTGAAGGGGCAGGGTTTATAAATGCCGCGAAACGGGGAAAAAGAAAGTATTGTTGGAACCCCAATGTTTAATTGGGATTAACTGACGAAGGAACAGCAGGTTATTGGATCAATATTGTAACCTTTAAAAACCCGTTTTCTGCAATGGAACGTATACAAGCGGGACTCCCGGCTTTAAGCGACAAGGCCTGATGGATATTCTCAACAGTGGAAATTTTTCTTGTCTGCCTAAAAAAGGTAAAAACGAAGTGGGAAAGAATTGTTACCTTTGGGGCAACAGCAGCCAGGCAGCTATTGATTAATAATTGGATACGCATATTTTTAAAATTTTAAGGCATGTTACGATCTGTTCAACATAAGAAACTGGCTCCGGAAGGATATGTTTACATAAGTTACGGGGCCACCAAGTATTTGAAGCATGCTGTGGCATCTGTAATTTCTCTGCGCCGCTATGACAAAGAGCGTCCTGTCGCGCTGGTATGCGAAGAAAAACATAAAAAGACCCTGGAACGCCAGAACCTGGTAGATATTTTTGATGTGATCCATATCATAGCTCCTGAACGAGCCTCGATAGTAGGCTTTAAGCACAACATTCATGAGTATCTTTTCTTTGAGAGAAACCTTTTCCTCGACAGCGACATCGTCTGGTGTAAAAATCCCGATCCCCTGTGGAAGTCACTGGAGCCATTCGCATTTACTATAACCGGCACGCAGGTGGCAGATAATTTTTTTGGGGGACCAAAGAATGTAGGGGTTATTTCAGATATTATTTTTCAGCGGCGTAAGCGAACTCTTAAACGGTTTGGTCTTACCT
>CALJMB010000238.1 GCA_937982515.1 uncultured Balneolaceae bacterium | reverse complement strand
GCTTTTATTGATGACGCGCTCAACAACCGGAAAGCGGAGAAACGTCTTCGCCAATTAGTTCCGTATGAACCGGAAGAAGACGGGGTGGAGGTAAAGAAGAACGGGAAAATCCTGCTTAATTTCAGTTCTAATGATTACCTGGGGCTATCACGACACCCTGAAGTTATCAGCCGTGCAGTTGAGTTCACAACGCGATACGGAGCGGGCTCTCAGGCCTCACGCCTCGTCAGCGGTACCTTTGATATTCATCGGAGACTGGAAGAAAAGCTGGCTGAGGTCTTTGACAGAGAAGCGGCCTTGCTATTGAACAGCGGATTTCAGGCCAACAGTACCATCATCGGCACCCTGGCCGACCGCCGATCACTCATTCTGGCAGACAAGCTCAGCCACAACAGCCTGCTGCAGGGGGCATTGCTAAGCCGTGCAACGTTTCAGCGGTTTGAGCATAACGACCTGAATCACCTCCAAAAGCTTTTGATCCGGGCCGGTGAACGGTCATTTAGCAGAATAGTAGTCATTACGGAAACTGTTTTTAGTATGGATGGCGACCGCAGCCCCATAGAGGAAATATCTCAGCTGGCTCAAAAATACGACGCTCTTCTTTATGCAGATGATGCACACGCTGCAGGGGTCTGGGGACCCAAAGGATTAGGCCTGGCATCGGGCGTACCGGGAGTGGATATTTTACTTGGAACCTGCGGCAAAGCCTTTGGAGCTTTTGGTTCTTATGTGGTTTGTTCAGGTAAGATGAGAGACTACCTGGTCAATTTTTGTCCGGGCTTTATCTATACCACGGCTTTGCCGCCGGCCGTGATTGGAGCTATAGATGCCGCACTCGACATCATCCCCGGCCTGGAGAGCGAACGTGAGGCTTATCACAGAAGAATAGCAGAGGTCCGGCAAGCCATACAGGATGCCGGTTTTGCCACCGGGCCTTCATCCACCCAAATCATACCCGTTATTATCGGAGATGAGCGGCAAACGCTCGATATGGCTTCATGGCTGGAAAGCCAGGGTATACTAGCCACAGCGATCCGTCCGCCAACCGTCCCGGAACAGGGTTCCAGAATACGTTTTACCCTCTCTATGAGGCATACGGACGAGCACATTGAACGGCTGATAACAGCACTGAAAAGCTGGAACCGTGAAACGAGCTGAGATTATAGCATACCATGGATGGGGCTTGGATGCCACCTGCTGGGAGGTATGGAAGCCGTTTTTCCCCGGTGAAGTAACCTTCCGCTCCTTTAACCGGGGTTATTTTTCCATGGCCCATGAGCCGGAGTTTACGCCGGGAGAGCACGGACGCATTATTTTTGCGCACTCATTCGGCCTGCATCTGTGTGATCCGGAAATACTCGATCATGCCGACCTGCTTGTACTATTCGGAGGGTTCCGCTCCTTTCACCCTCAGGCTGCCCGGCTTAGGCGGCGCTCGCAGCTGGTACTGAGGCAGATGATCAACCGTATGGAGGAAGCTCCCCATCAGGTACTGAAAGATTTTTACCGGAATGTTTTTAGTCCGCATGAAGGCTGGCCGCCGCCTGAGGGAGCGCTGAACAGAAGATTACTGCAGGACGATTTAAAAAGACTGAATGAATCAAAAATAGCATCGGAACAGCTGAATAAAATCCCCAATATTTGTATCCTTCACGGTTCCCGGGACGCCATCGTTCCCTGCATCATTGGCCGGGAACTGCACGATGAACTCTATCCCGGCAGCAACTATCTGGAAATTAAACAAGCCGGGCACGCACTGCCCTTTACCCATACGGAACAGAGCTGGCTGTTTATAAAATCGGAGATAGAAAAAATAATTTTAAATTATGGATGAGCCTGCCATCCCGAACCTCCCGGCAACTGCGGGGTTGAGGGATCCGTCGGTAGCCGGAGAATATCTCAGACATTGACAGAGCCTGGCCGCAGGTATCAGGCGCGTGACTTTATGGCATTTTGAGATCCCCCGTTGCGCACTCCGTTTCCCGGGACGACACAACACTTAACGAGCGTAATAACTCCACTCCTAAGAAGCGAGTAGAGGAAACACAGAAATAAAGATTATATGAACGATATCGCACACCCGGTAACAGACCTTAAAAAAAACATCGCCCGCCACTTCGGAAATGCCGCAGCCTACTATGAGAAGCACGCGGATGTGCAAAAAGAAGTGGCCCGGCGGCTGATCAATGCCTTGCAGCCGTGGAGAGACATCCTTCCCCCCGGACCGATCCTTGAAATAGGATGCGGAACAGGTTTTGTAACGGAGGGGTTGTTGGAACTGTATCCCGACCGGAAACTGAAAATCACCGATCTCTCCGCCGATATGTTGGCAACATGTGAGCAAAAATTCGGCAACCATCCAAACGCAACATTTGAAGTCCTGGATGCTGAGGACCACCCGACGGGGGAGCCGGAGTATGCAATGACTGTAAGCGGCTTTACCGCTCAATGGTTTAAAGACCCCGCCCTGACGCTGGGCCGGTGGCTGGAAGTCACAAAGCCCGGCGGTTTGCTGCTGGCTTCTTTTCCCGGCAATGAAAGCTTTCCGGAGTGGAGACAGTATTGCCGTGAGCTGGGCCTCCCGTTCACCGGAAATACCCTGCCCGATACCGAAGAGATGGTCATCAAACTGTCCACCGGCCCGGCACAAGTCGACTATTACGAAGATACCATTACCCAGAAGTTTTCCGGAGCTGCCGACTTCTTCCGCCATCTGAAACAGCTGGGCGCCCATACACAGAAAAAGGGGCGGCATCTGAGCCTGTCAGAAATGAAGATGCTGATCAAACATTGGGACGAGCAACAGAAAGGGGACATTCAGGTCAGCTACCACGTGGTATTCCTGGCTGTCAAGCGGGATTATATTTAATGCACAATACGTAATACGTACAAGCTGCCAATCAACAAATCTCCCAATCCTCCAATCCACATGATGGCAAAAGAATTTCCGGAAGCCTTTTTTGTAACGGGTACAGACACGGGTATTGGCAAGACCGTGGTGTCTGCCATACTTGTGGCAGGCCTGAAAGCGACCTACTGGAAACCCATTCAGTCGGGACTGGAGGAGGAGACCGACACAGCGTTTGTCAGACAGGTAACGGGCCTGGGGACACAGCATTTTGTTCCCGAGCAATTCAGGCTCACCGAACCGCTCTCACCGCACGCATCGGCGGCGATCGATGGTATCTCCATTGCACTCGATAAGTTCAGCTTACCGGAGTTTTCCACCGGTCATCTGGTTGTGGAAGGCGCCGGCGGGTTAATGGTTCCGCTGAACGGCGAAGAGATGATCATCGATCTGATCCGGCATCTGGATCTGCCGGCCTTGCTGGTGGCGCGGAGTGAACTGGGTACGCTTAACCACACCTTCCTTTCACTCGAGGCCCTTCGCAGCCGGAATATTCCCATTCTGGGTGTAATTATGAATGGGCCAAAGAATGAAAGCAACAGAGAGGCGATAGAAAAGTACGGTGAAGTAGAGGTGCTGGCGGAGGTAGAACCACTGGCAGAAATCAATGCTAATGTGCTGGAAAGAACGTTCAATACATTTTTTAACTCCTGAGTGGTTTGAGCAGACTAAAACAGGCATATAGTGATAATGACAGCAGACCATGAGATCGGCAACTCCTATCTCCCCCCCTTAATAAAGTGGGGTGCCCCGAAGGCTTTTGGGGGCGGGGGTTGTCAGTAGCTACTCTGTGCTCAGATCTAATGGAGTTAGTTCCATTGCTATATCGAATTAGTGCACTAAATTCAATGGCGCGAGCGTCCGCTCGTGCCACTTCGGGAAAGAGCACGAACAAATCAGCCGGCCGGCGGACAGGCTGTTCACGCTATACTTTAGCGTAAAGACAACCCCCTAATCCCCCTTTTCTAAGGGGGAGAAAACTTATTCAGGCATCAACAGACCACTAACCACCAACCACTAACCAATACCCCATGCACCCAAACATCTGGTATCCTTTTACGATTTTGAAAGATGCACCCGAACCGCTGAAAGTAACCCAGGGGGAAGGCCTGTGGCTGGAGCTGGAAGACGGGCGGCGGATTATGGATTGCATCTCCAGCTGGTGGGTGAATATTCACGGACATGCACATCCCAAAATCACCGAAGCCATCTACCGGCAGGCCCAACAGCTGGAACATGTGATCTTTGCCAACTTCACCCATGAACCCGCTGAGCGGGTGGCGGAACTGGTAGCAGGCGCCCTGCCCGGAGCCCTGAACAGGGTGTTCTATTCCGATGACGGATCTACTGCTGTTGAGGTGGCGATGAAGATCGCATATCAATACTGGAAGAACAGGGGCGAGGAGCGAAAAACCTTTATCTGTTTTGAAGGCGCCTATCACGGAGATACCTTCGGGGCGATGTCGGCGGGAGCCCATTCGGTTTTTACCGATGTGTTCAGGGAGCTTCTGTTCGATGTGGAGTTTCTGCCTTACCCCGCCACCTGGATCGGAGATGAGCAGGCAGGGGAGAAGGAGGACGCTGTGATAAGTCGGCTGGAAGAAATGCTGGACAGAAACCCGGGGCAATACGCCGGGATTTTAATCGAGCCGCTGGTTCAGGGGGCCGGCGGCATGCGCATGTGCCGGGAAGATTTTCTGCAGAAACTGCACTGGGTGAACCGCCAGTTCGATACCCTGCTGTTATTTGATGAAGTAATGACCGGATTCGGACGCACAGGCGACTGGTTTGCCTGCCGGCGCGCCCAGGTGGAACCGGACATCATCTGTCTGGCCAAGGGGCTGACGGGCGGCTTCCTGCCGTTGTCAGTAACCGTATGCTCGGATGCCATCTACGAGACCTTTAACAGTTCCGATCCAGCCAAAACCTTCTGGCACGGGCACAGCTATACCGCCAACCCCCTGGGCTGCGCCGCCGCCATCGCCTCCTTTGAGCTGATGAAGGAACATGAACCGGTCTTCACAGAAATGGAACAGTGGCACCGGGAACACCTGGACAGGCTGGAGGCACACCCCTTATTAACCCGTCACCGTGTTACAGGAACCATAGCGGCGATGAACATAAAAACGAATGAAGAGGATGGATACCTCAACCAGATAGCCAACGACATCAAAAAGAAATGTGTGGACGAGGGCGTACTACTCAGGCCTCTAGGAAACGTGCTCTACCTGATGCCTCCGTACTGTACCACCAAAGAAGAGCTGGATACCATGTACGAAAAAATCGAACGGCTGCTGGAAACAGCTTAGTGTCACTGCCAGTAAAAAGCAGTATGGATTTATTGCCACAAAAGCACGTAAAGACGTCCCGAGGCTTCGGGACGTCTCAACTCCAGCCGCTTTCCGGCTTCTGATTTTCCTTGTGGTATTATTTTTGTGTGTTCGTGGCTTCCTGACAGACCATACGAATGAACGGTTAACAACACACCCTAGAGCTGAGGCTGTTCTTTGGGTTTTTTCGTTGTAATATCCCCATTGGGAAGCTGATAATATATTTTGCCATTTTTATAATACACATTGGCAATTCCAAGCCTTCGGTTTTCCTCCTGGGCTTTTCTAACACCGCGATTTCCCAACTTGGTAAGAAGCGGTAAAAGATCTTTGCTATGAATGGTTGTATCACTCATGGTAACTAATCATTTTTTGAAACTTACTAAATAATTCCTCATCAAGCACAAATAGTTCCTGTTCTAAACTTCTGGCAACTCCTTTGAAGTCATCATCTGAATTATAGAAGATATACCATTGATTCGAAATCGGACGGTAGAGGTTCCAGAAGTTGTACAAACTGCGATTAAATCTCCGCTTGATATCGGAAACAGGAACATAATGTCCACCTTTCTTAACTCTGATAGCTACACGCTCTATACAAATGTCAACAGTAGCTAAGTATATAAACACTAAAGCAACGGAATAATTATGTTCATTCTGATATCTGTCGATGATTGGAAGAAGAGATTTTCCCGATAGTGTTGATTCAATAAGGATATTTTCTCCTCTTGAAACCGCTGAATTCAATCTCTCAAAAAAGAGTTTACCTGCCTGAATACGAACGGACTCAGGATTATCAGGCGCCAATTTATAAGCAATATCATCGGCACTAACATACGTGACATGCTGATCTGCGATAATTTCTTTAGCTAAAGTTGTCTTGCCGACACCATTTGGCCCGCCAACAATAATGAGTTCTTTTTCATTGGATGTATATAGCATATTTTAATATAGTGCAGGTGAGGCAAAGCTGGAAACAGAAATACGCTAACCGTCGGTTGTGCGCCGGAATAGTTTTGTCAAACGTGTTGTAAGTAGCAGGAACTGGCGTGGGAATTCCTGAGGCAATCCTCCCCATCGGATGGCTGGGGTTGCCATCCGATGGGTGAACAAGATACACACTCCACCCATAGGGCCGCAAAATCAGCGTCCGGATGGGCTATCGTCCTGTACTGTTAATACTCTATAAGCAACGTTCTTTTTCTCGATCTTAAAACGTACTCTGCACGAATGGTCTCTGCCGGATTTCGCAGCGTCCCCTTCACCACCTGATAGCTCACAGAAAGCACCAGGATGATCAAGGCGAGAAGCAGGGGAATACCAAGAGCATCTGCTCCAATTTCCGCCCTCCCGTCCCGGCTGGCTAAAGGCCTGATAGGAGTGATTATCCTCCCGGCCGTTTCGTCAATATCCATAACCCTAATGAAGCCGCTGCCATAAGAAGGGGGATGGGTGAGATGCTGGTATTTCCTGTTCATTGCAGTCTGTCAATCTTTCCACGGCCCGAGGGAACGGGCAAAGCTGCCCGTCCTACATAAAACCCCATCCGCCCCATCTGTGCCAATCTGTGGCTCATCCGCCCGCGCCTATCCGCGTAAATCCGCGGCTAACCTTCCTTTCCGTATCACAGCCTCGCATACCTGTTGGTAATCTACCGGAATAGCTTTATCATTGTGCCTTACACTACAACAGTAACATACTGATTCGAAGCCGGTCGCCTGTTTGATGATAAGCCTGTCATCATAGGGCGTTAAAAGGGAATCCGGTGCTCTGCCCCGACGCGGTCGGGGCGGAAAGTCCGGAGCATTCCCCGATGCTGTAAGTTCCATCGGGTGTGTTGATCGTTAACGCACCCCGGGCTTTTTGATCTTTCTTAGAACCACTGTTCCAACCGGTGTTATGACCAGCCAAAGCGGCGCGGGTTTGTCGCCACTGAAACGCGAAAACACGGAATTAGGTGAACGGACACTGAGCGGATGAGCTGCTCAGAGCCTCGTTTCTAGTTCCCCTGCTACTCGTTGGTGTTTTTGTGCTTTCGTGGCCTCCTGGCAGACCCCGCACATGAATGGTAACAACACCCGGAACGGGAAGGTTGTCAAAAAAGCGGAACAAGCCAGAAGACCTGCCTGCCGCGATGAAGGATAAGCTTCGGGAGAAAGCTGCACCTATGACTCTTAATCTGCTCAGATTTTATCTATCCCCCTCATCTCTATGTGTGCTGGCGGGATTGGCACTCCTCCTTCAATCCTGTTCAGAATCCCCCCGTCCGCAACGTGCCTCCGCCGTCCCGTCCGATTCCATAGCTTTTACCGCCAAAACAGAAGTAAACTACGCCGAAGGCTTCCGGATAACCTATCACGATGACTACAAGCTGCTGGAGATCCTCAATCCGTTTCAGAATGTAACCGACACCCTGCGCTATGTGCTCAAACCCCGGGGCGCCACGCTGCAAAGGGAAGTTAAAGGCGCTCAGGTCATCGAGCTGCCGGTCAGAAGCATGATCGTTACCTCATCCACCCACGTGGGGTTAACCGGAATGCTGGATGCCAACGACGTTGTAAAAGGCGTGGTCGGCCCACAGTACATATACAGCGCGGAGGTCCGCCGCGGAATTGAACGGGGTGAGATCACCACATTCAATGAAGGCGCCTTCAACAAGGAACGGGCTCTGGCGATGGATCCGGATCTCATCGTGATCTCCGGTGGGGCGTCTGCCCGCCTGGGCAACTACCAGGTGCTGATGGAGGCGGGCATCGGCGTGCTGGTCAACTCCGAATGGCTGGAAACCACCCCGCTGGGAAAAGCGGAGTGGGTGAAGGTAATGGCGGCGCTGCTCAATAAGGAGGCGCTCGCCAACCGGCGGTTTGGCCAGGTGGCGGAACGGTATAAGGAGCTGAAGTCACAAGTGGACAGCATTGAAACCAGGCCCCTGGTGTTCAATAACATGCCCTTTAAAGGCGACTGGTTTGTGCCGGGCGGCGACAGTTTCTTTGCTCAATATCTGAAAGATGCCGCCGCCGGTTACCCCTGGTTCGATCACGAAAGCGCGGGAGGCCTGCGGCTGGACTTCGAAGCCGTCTACGAGGTGGGCCTGCGGGCGGATGTGTGGCTCAACCCCGGAACCGCCCGTACCAAAGAGCAGCTTCTGGCCAAAGATACCCGGTTCGGCGACTTCAAATCGTTTAAAACGGGAAAGATCTACAACAGCTATAAGCGGATCAATGCAACGGGGGGGAATGATTATTGGGAATCGGGAGTCGTTCATCCGGAGATTGTGCTGGCCGACCTCATACACATATTTCATCCGTCGGTGTTGCCGGATCATGAGCTTTATTATTACCAAAGAGTCAATGGTCATGGTTATGAATAGTGCGTATTACTTTACAGCGCATTTAGCAATTGATATTCTTGGGGAATATCCCCCTTTGAAGGGGGTAAGGGGGATGATCGGGAAAGATGATGCACCATTTCAGAATTTCGGATTTGAACTACCATCCTCAGCAGGTCATCCCCCTGCTCTCTACGTTCGCTTTCCCCCTTCGAAGGGGGACGGTATTGTGTTAATTCTTCATTCAACCACCAAGCTTGTTACTTGGCAGATTAAATACGCAATACGGAATACTACTAAATTATGAACAAACATTCCGAACAACATCCCTGGCCCGATACCTCGCTGAAGGCCGGATACCTTCTTCTGCTTGCCGCGGGGGTGGCCGTACTCTTCCTGGCCAATATCGCGTTTGGATCGGTGCCTATTCCGCTGTCTGAGATTGTGTCTATTCTCATCAGCGGGAGTTCTGAGCACGAGGCGTGGACCAACATTATTGAAAAGATCCGCCTGCCCCGCGCCTTCACCGCTGTGCTGGCCGGCAGCGCCTTGTCGATCGGCGGACTCCAGATGCAGACGCTCTTTCGCAATCCGCTGGCGGGTCCGTCGGTGCTGGGTATTACGGCCGGGGCCAGCCTGGGCGTAGCCGTGGTGATGCTTGCCGCCGGTACCATCACCAGCATCTTTGCTGTTCAGCAGCTCAGCAGCCTGGGCAGCTGGCTGATCATCGGGGCCGCCAGTATCGGCTCATCCCTCGTTCTGTTTCTGATTCTGCTGATCTCCGCCCGTATCCGCGACAGCGTAACGCTGCTCATCATCGGACTGATGATCGGAAACATGACCATCGCCCTGGTGAGCATCTGGCAGTACTTCAGCCGCCCCGAGCAGATTCGCGACTACCTGATTTGGACTTTCGGAAGCCTCGGAGGGGTGACCGTAGAGCAACTGTGGATTCTGGCGCTGGTGGTACTGGCCGGAAGCGCGATGGCCTTTATCCTGTCTAAACCGCTAAATGGCCTGTTGCTTGGAGAGAACTACGCCCGCAGCATGGGCCTTTCCGTCGGCAGGGCGCGTTTCTGGATTATCCTGAGCACCAGCCTGCTGGCCGGAGGGGTGACCGCCTTTTGCGGGCCCATCGGCTTTGTGGGCGTGGCCGTTCCGCACCTGGCCCGTTCGCTGCTGGGCACCAACGACCACCGCATGCTCATACCCGGCACGCTGCTGATGGGCGCTCTGCTCATGCTGGCATGCGACATCGTGGCGCAGGTGCCCGGCAGCAGCACCACCCTGCCCATCAGCGCCGTAACTTCGCTGGTCGGTTCACCCGTTGTCATCTGGGTCATCGTGAAACGCAAAAACCTGCAGGCCTCCTTCTCATGAAAGCTACACAGACACCCGTTCTGCAGGCCGCCGATGTGCAAATAGGCTACCGGAGTAAGCGGGGAGCAAAAGCGGTCGTTGCCGAACACATAGACGTAGATCTGCACGCCGGCGAGCTGATCTGCCTGCTGGGGCCCAACGGCTCCGGCAAATCCACCCTCATCAGAACCCTGGCCGGAATGCAGCCGATGCTGGATGGAAACATATCGCTGTTCGGGAAACACATAGCGGAGCTATCCGTCAAAGAGATCGCCAAACGGCTGAGCACGGTGCTCACCGACCGGGTAACCATCGGAAACCTGACCGTCTATACTATGGTGGCGTTCGGCCGCGCACCCTACACCGGGTGGCTGGGGTCGCTGTCGCAAGAGGACGAAGAGGTGGTGCGCCGGGCCATTGAAGCCGCCGGACTGAGAGCGTTCGTGCACCGCGATGTGGCCCGCCTGAGCGACGGCGAGCGCCAGAAAGTGATGATTGCCCGTGCGCTGGCGCAAGACACCCCGGTCATTCTGCTGGATGAACCCACCGCCCATCTCGACCTCCCCAACCGGGTAGAGATCATACGGCTGCTCCGCAGGCTGGCCCATGAAACCGGAAAAGGCATCCTGCTCTCCACCCACGAACTGGATCTGGCCCTGAAAGCGGCCGACCGCATCTGGCTGATGAACCGCCGGCAGGAGCTGATTTCCGGCGTGCCCGAAGACCTGGTGCTGAACGGAACCTTCGAGCAGGTCTTTAAACAAGACAGCTTCGACTTCGACCGGGCCACCGGCTCATTCAGGCTGCATCAATCAGAAGGACGAGAGGTTTCGCTCGCCGGAGATGCCGTGGCCGTATTCTGGACCCGGAGAGCCCTGGAGCGTGAAGGATTTCGGGTGCTGGAAGAAGGCGGCAAAGAGTTAGGTATAACGGTTTCCTCCGGCCCGGAAGCGTATCGCTGGACTGTTCAGGATGAGGAGGAGCAGAAGGAATGCGCTTCCGTAAGAGAGCTCATAGCTGTTTTGCGGAGCAGGAAGTGAACGGACCATGTTGCCTTGTTTTTACCCCTAAATCCCCTAAAGGGGACTTGTTGGACTTTGCTCTCTAATAAGAAAATGCCAATAAAAAGATGTAGCACACCTTGGAGGCGTACTACATCTGAATGAGCTTACATGTGTAAACAGGCACAATCCAAAAGTCCCCTTCAGGGGATTTAGGGGTCCGCCACAGCGCTATCCCACCCGCCGCAAGGCAACTACCTTCCTCTTCCCCTTACTACGCCGTGCCCCCGATATTACTATATCACAGAAGCCGATATCAGGATATCCTCCCGGCCGATATCATAATATCATACATTATGATATTATGATATCACCGCTAACGATATAGTAATATCAGACGGAGCGATATTACTATATCGGTCGGCAGGATATAGTAATATCACACAGTAGGATATGGTAATATCAGGGGCACGGTGTAGTAAGGGGCGGGCACGGATCTGTGCATGTAGGGGGCATGGCAGCCACTGAAGGAGAGGACGGCAATACGTAGAGCCATACGCAACCCTGACAGGGTTCGGAACCCTGTCAGGGTTATAGTCTAGGCACTTTTAGTCAAATTCAATCAACCTTCCCACGCTCAGTCCCATACGGGGGTAGAAACTGTCGTGATTAAAATTGGGGGTAAAGCCGATGCGGAACATCCACTTGCTTTCTCTGGGCACAAGGCGATAGCCTATGGTGAGCGTGTAGAAGGCTTTGGATGAATGGGTACTGGTGTTCATCTCAAAGTACCCGCCGGCGCCAAGCTCCAGCTTATGCGGACTATACCCGATGAGATAATTTACTGTGCCGACCACCCCGAGATCTCTGACGAACTCGGAGTCTGGTTTGCCGGTAAAACCCAGGCGGTACCCCAGCCCGTTCTTAGCCACATAATCATAGTTGCCCGACCATGTACCGGTATTACCCCAGGCTTCTATATACGAGTATTGACGAACTATAGATTGGGCCCGGCACAGGGCCGGAAGTACGGAAAGGAGCAGTAAAGCGACAAAAAGAATAGTACGTAGTTTCAGTATCACGCGATGACCCAATAGAGTTAAAAGTTAATCGTGAAATGGATACTGGGTTCAAGGTGGATATCTTCATTAACACTTCTCCAGCCGGTTTTAAGGAGGGGGTTAATCAGC
This sequence comes from uncultured Balneolaceae bacterium, assembly GCA_937982515.1. Lineage (GTDB taxonomy): Bacteria > Bacteroidota > Rhodothermia > Balneolales > Balneolaceae > CALJMB01. Next base: position 5,341 of record CALJMB010000238.1, on the reverse strand, counting down.
AGATTAAGCGTGCGGAATACGGTGACGCGCAGGCCCAGCTGGGTATAGATGCCATAAAACCCTCCGTCCGTGAAGTCATACATCCCGTAGGAGGGCTCTTTGCTGAATCCGTCGTACAGGGCGGTATAGTCAAAATCGCCAAGTTGTCCGAACAGCCCCGCTCCCGGCCAAAATACCAGGGAGGTTGATCCGACCCGTAGCCGGCTGGTAATGAAAGAGGCAACGTGAACCCCACGATAGGAAAACCTGCCGTTTTGCTCTGATGCAGGGGCGAGAGCGGAACCGGAGTACACCTCCAGTTCCGTTCGAATAGTACTCTTCTTATTTACAGGCCGGTTATGACCGATACGTGCCCCCAGAATCAGACGTTCGTTTGATCCAAGGTTAACGAGGGCTTTATAGCTATGCTCAGATCCGTAATCGACGATTATGGAAGCATCTATGGACGGCGAGAACCGGTAACCGATATCCCACCCGATTCTGTACCCCGCATTACCACCCGCGTTGAAGAAAGTAAAGGCTTTGGGACTTGCATAGAGCCCCTCATCCTCATCATACAGCGACTGGCCTTTTGCCGGTGCTCCCAAGCAGAAGATTATGCCTGGGATGAGGAGAAGTAGTATGTATAATCTGTTGCCATAGGTATCCATATCGCCTCCGATCTGTTATTCGTTATCTCTGTGTTTTTGAGTCTTATTCATCGGCGCGAATCCGGGGGGAAGTGTGCCGGAATGCCCGAAAGGCACGTATCACCCTCTCGTTGGAGGGCAGAGGGTATGACTCTTCTTATCTCTTATCCCGAACGTACCTTAATAATAAAGAGATATCAGCAGACATATGTTACACATACACAGGTTAAATAGTGTAAAAACAGCGCCATGTGTAAGAATCTGTCCCAAACCTGCCTGTTCACCTCGGCAACATCCCGATGCAGCCCCGTTTCCCATGCGGGCTGCATATTCCATGGCTTGCAACTTATTTGGGGGGAATGCACCTGTCGTTTATCCGGGTTCAGCGCCTCAACCCGGACCCGGCAGGGTCTGGGGAACCGTGGGTGTTAGGTTGGGCCCCGCGCAGGCGCGTGGCCGTTATTGGGAGGGCCTCCGGCTACTGTAAGGGGGTAGGGTTGTTACGTGCTCTGCCATGTGCCTCTTCGCCGTTATGCTCCCTCCCTATAAAGGAGCCAGGTCTGGTATCACCCTGACAGGGTTCCAAACCCTGTCAGGGTGATACCAGAGGCACAGGTTCTACCCAGGCAAAATGCCCTTCTACTGATCCGGTTACTCCAGGTGATCGGATCAGTAGAAGGGGCGGGCACGGATTTAGCAAGTCCCTTTCAGGAGTATTCGCGGGGACTTTGCTTATGGAAGATATACGCCGCCTGCAGATAGGCTGCATCCAGACCGATTTACATTTTGATTTAATTTACCCGCCCCGTATACTTTGGATAAGTATTGGTCGCCCAGCCGCTTATGCGGAGGGCGTTAAAAGGGAATCCGGTGCTCTGCCCCGACGCGGTCGGGGCGGAAAGTCCGGAGCATTCCCCGATGCTGTAAGTTCCATCGGGTGTGTTGATCGTTAACGCACCCCGGGCTTTTTGATCTTTCTTAGAACCACTGTTCCAACCGGTGTTATGACCAGCCAAAGCGGCGCGGGTTTGTCGCCACTGAAACGCGAAAACACGGAATTAGGTGAACGGACACTGAGCGGATGAGCTGCTCAGAGCCTCGTTTCTAGTTCCCCTGCTACTCGTTGGTGTTTTTGTGCTTTCGTGGCCTCCTGGCAGACCCCGCACATGAATGGTAATAACACCCGGGACGGGAAGGTTGTCAAAAAAGCGGAACAAGCCAGAAGACCTGCCAATACCTGTACATTCGTAGCTTTCGGGAGAAAAGCGAAGAATAAATACAGGTTTTGTTATTGTATTTATCCCTTCTTTAGCTCATTCCCAAAGGTGCGGATGATGTATTAATCATCATTTGTAACCTAATGAATTCCAATCATGAACATATCCATACGAAGTATCGCGGTGGTAACCGCCGCCGCGGCGGGATTTCTGTATCTCGCCGGAAACGCCCATGCCCAACGCTCATCCAATCGCAGCATCGACACCACTCAGGTCTATCCGCTGGATGAGGTCATTATAAGCGCCAGCAGGTTTGAGGAGTCGCCCCTATTAGTGAGTTAGTTATGTATAGCGTATATAAGCTCTATGTCATTGCAACCACAAGTCTGTTATTAAGCTTTTGTACTGCCGGAAGTTTATCTGCCCAGGTTATAGCTGATACCCTTGAGTTGGAAGAGGTGCGTGTAGAAGCCACTCGCATCGATCAACCCTTGGTCTATCAACCGTTCAAGGTAGAAGTTATTGATTTCAGTCGTATGGAATTGTTTGACGGACAGGATCTGGGGCAGATCCTGAATATGGAATCATTGGTTTCTATCAGAGACAATGGCCCCGGAGGGCAGGCAACGATATCACAGCGCGGGCTTTCACCTGAACAAACACAGGTACTCTGGGAGGGTATCCCGATTAACCATGTAACACTTGGGTTAACCGATTTTTCTCTGTTACCTGCCCGCTTTTTCTCGAGTGTGGAAGTTAGTTCCGGAACACCGAGCAGTGCCTTCGGTGGCGGGGGGCTCGCAGGAGCTATATATCTTAATTCAGATATAACCAGAGCCCCAAAGCTATCCATAACGCAAGGGGTGGGTGAATACGGGACCTACCGGTCTGGTATTCAGGCCAAGTATCATGAAGGAGGATGGACCTTTGGAGTAAATGGTCAGTACGACTACGCAAAGAACAACTTTACGTTCTATAATCGTGCATATGGAAGGGAAGAGCAACGAACTCACAACAGTACCGAGCAGATCCATCTAATGGCTGATGCAACTTATGAGGCTACTGGGCATCGTTTTGAGACAAAGATCTGGATCAGTGACAGCAATAGTGAGATTCCCGGAAGTGTACTCAATCGGAGTAGTCAGGCCAGACAGGAGGATAAAGCATCCCGCTGGCTTAGCCAATATCAAACGTCACTATGGGGGACCGGGCTTACAGTTAAAAATTATTTGGAACAAGCCAGTCTGAATTACTTTGATTCTGAGATTAATACGGAAAGTTATACACAGTCACAGCGTTGGTTGCTTAGTGCCAGTTTCAACACGCCAACTACGTATGGGTTGATTTGGAAAGGAGAGGTGAGCAGCGCTATATCAGGCGTTGAGACCAATAACTATAACGAACATAAGACACGCAGACAGTTTAGCGGATTATTAAATCCGGAGCTAGTGGTTCTCGAAGATCGGCTCAGGCTATATCCTGCTGTTCGGGTTGATGCCTATAACGATTTTGGAACCGAGGTAAGTCCTTCGCTGGGAGCAAACTATGAACTGATCAGCGACCGTATTTTCCTCAGAGGACAGTTAAGCCGGAACTTTAATCCACCTACCTTTAATGCTCTTTACTGGCCACAAGGTGGAGATCCTGATCTGAAACCGGAATATAGTACGAATATTGAAGTAGGAATAATTTCTCAGTGGGACTCACCACTCATGCGCAGCATTGAGCTGAGTACCTATCAAACAGAAGTACAGCAGGGTATCCGGTGGTATCCTGATAGTGAAGGGATTTATACCGCTCTCAATATTGAAGATATTCATGTTCGTGGCGTTGAGTTACAGACGCAAAGTCTGTGGCAGTTAGGTGGAGATATACATTTTAGATGGTCTCAAAAAGGCGCCTGGACACGCTCCGAAGTTGCCAGTGAGCGATTTGAAGGGGATGCTGCTGTCGGGCACCAAATGAGATATGTGCCCGAGTGGAGTTATAAGACATCACTCGAGTTTCAAAAGGATTGGTTACGTGCTCTTGTATACTATCGGTGGACAAGCCGCCGGTATATTACAGATACTGAAGACTTGATGAACGCCCTGGACCCTTACCAGATTGTTGGTGTGATATTACAGGCTCAAGAGAAGATAGGTTCGGTACAACTTACCGGCAGTGTTCGCCTGAAAAATATCCTGGATGAGCAGTACGAAATAATTCAGTGGTACCCTATGCCGGGAAGGAATATTCATTTTACAATAACAGCAACATATAACTTTTAAAACTTAATATTCTATTACTATGCAAAAGCAATTACTATTATACCTACTAATTCTATTTATAGGCCTTGCAGGCTGTAACGACAACCCTTCCGATTCTGGCGAAGATTTAAGCCTGGCATCCGTATATGTTACCAATGAAGGTAACTTCAGTGACGCTAATGGGTCACTGACCTCATACAACCCACTGGACGGAAGCGTAATTCAGCAAACATTTAAAAATGTGAATGGACGCAGCTTAGCAGGTACTATTCAGTCAGCTGCCATTATTGATGAATACTTATTCATCGTATTGAACAGTACAAACAAAATTGAAGTAGTTGATGCCCGTTCGTTTACTAGTGTTGCTACGATTGAAATGGAAACAACACCGGTCGGCATTGCGCCGGCAGGAGCAGACAAAGCTTATGTTACCAACCTCTACAGCCACAATGTCTCGGTCATAAATCTTGAATCGTTTGAAGTTTCCGGGACAACGATTGATGTGGGTACTAATCCTCAGGATATTATAACAATGGGGAGCCATGCTTATGTGGCAAACAACGGCTTTGGCAATGATAATACCATTACGGTCATCAACACCGGCAATGACAGTGTGATAAAAACACTGACCGTAGGATTCGGTCCGACAGACCTGGCCTCAGATAGTGAAGACAGGATATGGGTCGTCTGTAATGGCAGGATTGCTTATGATGAAGACTTCAACAGAGATCCAGAGAATGATATACCCGGTAGTGTTTATATAATTGATGGCAATAATGCCAAGGTCATAAGTTCAATAAATGTAGACGGGCATCCCAGAGATATTGCAATAGATGATAAACGAAACCGTGCCTATCTGATAAATGATGGAGTTGAGATCATCAATACCACCGTCATGAGCCTAGAGGATTCAAAATTGACCTCACGAGACTTTAATGCGGTTGGTTACTCTCCTGAAGAAGAGATGATATATCTGGCTCAAAGTAAAGGTTATACCCAGCCGGGACAGGTAATCCGGTTTAACCTACAAGGCGCAGCTGTTGATTCTTTTGCTGCAGGTATCGGCCCTAATGGATTCTATTTTGTAGAGAATTAGTCTGGCAGGAAAGAGAAGGTAACCAATGAGCGGTAAAGACAGATCCCGGCAGACGAGGAGAAGATCTCAAACGTTTGAAGAGGGTATCGATTACTATATCGATGACGAAGGGAGATTCGTTCTTACCGCTCATTATCTCTTAAAGAGAGG